>JBMOQZ010000001.1:0-42818 GCA_049322475.1 Myxococcota bacterium
ACTACGACTCCACCGTCAATCCCGGCCGCGCGGAGCGCTGGTACGACGGCGTCGATCAGGACTGCGACGGCCGCGACGACGACGCCGACGACGACGGTTGGGGCGCAGCCGACGACTGCGACGACGACGACGCCGCGGTGAACCCCGACGCCGAGGAGGTCTGGTACGACGGCGTCGACCAGGACTGCGACGGCCGCGACGACGACGCCGACCTCGACGGTTTCGGCGTCGCCGACGACTGCGACGACACCGACGCCGCCACCCACCCCGACGCCACCGAGATCTGGTACGACGGCGTCGACCAGAACTGCGACGGCCGCGACGACGACGCCGACCTCGACGGCTACGGCGTGGCCGACGACTGCGACGACGCCGACCCCGACGTGCACCCCGGGGTCGCCGAGGTCTGCGACGGCGTCGACGAGGACTGCGACGGCGAGGTCGACGACGACCCGACCGACGGCGTCACCACCTTCACCGACGCCGACGGCGACGGCTGGGGCGACGACGCCACCGAGCGCCGCGCCTGCACGGTGGACGTGGCGGTGGGCGGCGACTGCGACGACGCCGACCCGGACGCCAGCCCGGACGGCGTCGAGGTGTGCGGCGACGGCGCCGACAACGACTGCGACGGGCTCGAGCACGGGTGCGGGTGGTCCGGCACGGTCGACGCCTCCACCTCCGCGGAGGCGACGCTCTACGGGGGCGGGCTCACGGCGCACATGGGCGCCGCCCTCGCCTCCCCCGGTGACGTCGACGGCGACGGCTGGAACGACCTCGTCGTCGGGGCGCCCGAGGCCGACTACTGGCCCACCGAGGGCGGGTGGCTCCGCAGCAGCGTCGGGCTCGTCTGGTTCACCCGCGGCCCGTTCACGGGATCACACGACCAGGGCGCCGAGGGGAGCTCGGCGTTCGGCGATCAGGCGAACGAGGACCTCGGCACCGCGCTCGCCGCCGGGGCCGACCTCACCGGCGACGGCGTCGGCGACGTGCTGGTGGGATCGCCCGGGACGGACGACCTCCTCGGGACGATGGCCGCGGGCGTGGTCCACCTCGTCGACGGAACGGCGCTCCCGGGCATGTCCGACCTCGACGCCGACGCGTACGGGCACCTCTACGGCACGGGCATCAGCGACAACGTGGGCAGCTCGCTCGTCATGCTCGGCGACGTCGACGGCGACGGGATCGCCGACTGGGCGGTCGGCTCTCCGGGCGACCACGGCGGCCGGCGGGACTCCGGCGCGGCCTTCGTCGTGAGCGGCGCCCTCACCGGCGACCTCGACACGACCGACGCCGACACCGCGCTCTACGGCGAGGCCACGTACGACCTGGCGGCCGAGGTCGGCAGCGCGGGCGACACCGACGGCGACGGCGTCGCCGAGCTCCTCGTGGGCGCCGCGGGCGACGACGACGGCGCCACCGACGCGGGCGCGGTGTACCTCGTCCACCTGCCCGCGCCCGGCTCGTTCTCGCTCGCCGACGCGGACGCGAAGATCACCGGCGTCACGGCCTCGGGCGCGCTCTCGCCCGCGGCCGGCCTCGGCGACACCGACGGCGACGGCCACGACGACCTCGCCCTCGGCGAGCCCGGCGCGAGCGACGCCGCCTCGAGCGCCGGCGCCGTCCACGTGTTCCGATCGTCGCCGACGGGCGACCTCCCGGTCACGGCCGCCGACCTCCGCCTCGACGGCGCGCTCGCGAACGACGGCGCCGGCGACACGGTCGCGGGGCCGGGCGACGTCGACGGCGACGGGCTCGCCGACCTGATCGTCGGCGCCCGGATCCCCTCGGGGCGGAGCGACCCGTACGCCTGGCTCGTCCTCGGGTCGGGCGACACGGGCACGGCGTCGCTGTCGACGGCGCACGTGGTGTTCACCGGGGCCTCGGGCTCCGCCGTCTCGGCCTTCGGGGTCGGGGACCTCGACGGAGACGGCTTCGACGACGTCGCCCTCGGCGCCGAGCTCGCCCCGGATCCTGCGGGCGGGTACGGGCTGGTCTGGCTCTTCTACGGCGGCCCGTGACCCACCATTAGAAGGCCGTTGGGCGGTTACCAGCCCCACGGGGCGCCGAGTAGACTCCGCGCCTCGGAGCCACGCCCATGCCCCTGATGCTCTTGCTCGCCGGCTGCCCCGGCACCCCCGACGAGCCCGACGACACGAAGACCCCGGGCGACGACACCGGCACCGAGCCCGTCGAGCTCCTCTGCGAGGAGCCGGTGGAGCCCTCGTGCGTCGACGAGCTCATCCAGGAGCTGTCGTTCCAGGACGACGAGGTGAGCGAGGGCGAGGTGTCCCACGCGGAGGACGGCGCCGACTTCGTCACGCTGGTCGACGCCACCGCCGGGGGGATGAACCAGTCGTCCAGCAACCCCTGGGTGTACGTCCGCTTCACCCGCACCGGGGCCGAGCGCGTCGACGTCAACGACGAGGACTCGCTCGAGGACATGACGTGGCACCTCGCGCTGCGTCGCTACCAGCTCCGCCTCAACAGCGGCGACAGCGGCCCCTCCTGCGTGCACGGCGCGGAGATGTCGCGGCGCACGTACGAGGAGCTCACCTCGGTGCCGGACGCGCTGGAGTGGGAGGCCGAAGACTTCTACGACGACGACTGCGAGCTTCGGACCGACGCCCTCGGCGGCCCCGAGACCGTGATGAACGGCTGGTGGGCGTACGGCTCCTGCGTCGAGACCACGCTCACGCCGTACCTGCTGCAGCTCGAGGACGGCGGCGTGCTGAAGGTCGTGGTCGAGTCCTACTACGAGGGCGACGGCCAGGCCGAGTGCAACGAGGGCGGCTCCACGCGCGAGGAAGGCGGCTGGATCACGTTGCGCTGGCAGTTCCTCGGCTGACGCATGTTGTGGCTCGTGTCCCTCGCCCACGCCGTGCGCCCCACCGAGGGCGGGATGTGGGCCTTCGACGACACCGACGTCGTCACCACGGTGGACTCGCCCACGGGCACGGCGCGCGTGTGGTACAGCACCGACGGCCCCAACGCCGTGAAGGCCGGCGACGACGACGCCGACGGCGTCCCCGACTTCGCGCAGTCGGTCGCCGCCTACACCGAGGACGTGCTCGTCTTCTACGAGGAGGCGGGCTTCCGGCCCCCGGTGTCGGACGAAGGGCGCGGCGGCGACGACGCGATGGACGTCTACCTCGTCGACTTCGGCGGCAACGCCGACGGCGCCTACACCGCGGAGAACTGCGACACCGTCGGCACCGCCACCCAGTGCGACGGCTACTTCGTGATGGAGAACGACTTCGCCGGCTACGGCTACAGCGACGTCGACACGGCCATCCGGGTGCTGACGAGCCACGAGCTCTTCCACGCGGTCCAGGCCGCCTACGACGCGGGCGAGGGCGTGTGGCTGAGCGAGGGCACCGCGGTCTGGGCCGAGCAGCTCTACGATCCGCTCAACGAGGACTTCGTCGCGTTCTGCGACGCGTACCTCGACGACACCGCCCGCTCGTTGAACGAGCCCCCCACCGGCCCCGTCCCCACGTTCGCCTACGCCACCGCGATCTGGTGGTGGTTTTTGTCGAACCGCTACGGCGACGACGTGATCGTCGAGCTGATGGAGGCCACCGAGACCTCCGAGGACGAGGACGCCACGCTCGCCGCGATGGCGGCCGTCGAGGAGGCGCGCGGCGGCTCGCTCGCGGAGGACTTCGCCACCTTCGCGCGCTGGAACCTCGCCACCGGCAGCCGCGCGGGCGTCGCCGAGAGCTACCCCTTCGCCGAGGACATCGGCGGCATCCGGCCCGACTACTCGGGCGAGAGCATCTCCGACGAGAACCGCTTCTACCCGCTGGCCACGACCTACATGAAGGTCGACCACGAGGGCGGCCCCCTCGCCTTCGCCACCGCCGAGGCCTCGCCCGACCTCGTCTTCAGCCTCCACGCGACGGAGGACGAGAAGATCACCGATCAGCTCGCGGAGTGGCAGGACGACGCCGACCTCGGCGACCTCGACGCGGGCATCTACTGGATCGTGGCGGTCAACCCCACGCTCGCCGAGAATTCCACGAAGGTGCTCTTCTGCGCCGGCCCCGACGTGAGCGCGTGCGCCGGCGAGGACACGGGCGACACGGGAAAACCCCCTGCCGCCGACGACACCGGCGAGGACGATCCGGGCCCCGGGTGCGGCTGCGACGCGGGGGGTGGGGTGGCCGGCGCCTGGCTCCTCGTCCTCGCCTCGCTCGCAACGCGCCGCAGGCGCGCCTGAAGCCCGAAGCCCGAAGCCGCGCGTCAGCGCCTCAAGGCCCACGCCAGCGCCGGCGGCGTCACCAGCGTCGTCACGATCACCATGATCACCACCGCGGCGAACGTGCTCTCGTCGATCATCGGCTCGCCGCCCAGCGTCAGCGTGAGCCCGATGTTCGCGAAGATGAGGCCCACCTCCCCGCGCGGCACCATACCGATCCCCACCGGCAGGCGCCGGATACCCTTGCCCACGCCGAGCATGCACACCTGCTTGCCGACGATCGCCGCGAGCGTGAGCACGGCGGCGAGCCCGAGGACACCGACGTCGGCGAACGCCGAGAGGTCGACGCGGAAGCCCATCAGCACGAAGAACACGGGCGCGAGGAGGTGCCCGATGGGGTGGATGAGCTCCTCCAGCGGCCGCTCGCCTCGCTCGACGAACGGCTTGTAGTGCGCACCCTCGAGGATGAGCCCCGCGGCGAACGCGCCGACGATGGGGGCGAGCCCCACCCACGCGGCGAGCCACGACAGGAAGAAGCAGAACGCGAGCGACACCCCCAGCAGCACGCCGCCGCCGCGCAGGTGCGCCGCCTGCCGGTAGAGCCAGGGCGCGAGCGTGACGCCGAGCGCGACCGACCCGAACAGGAACGCCAGCGCCTTGCCGATGATGACCCCGATGGTGCCGAGCTCGGGCTCCGCCCCCCGGTCGGCGGCGACGATGAGCCCGCTCACCGCGGCGAGGATGACGAGGCCGAGCACGTCGTCGATGACGGCGGCCCCGAGGATGACGCGCGCCTCGGGCGTCTGCGACTTCCCGAGCTCCTGCAGCACGCGCGCGGTGATGCCCACGCTCGTGGCCGTCAGCGTCGCCCCGAGGAACAGGTGCACGTACGTGGAGTGGTCGGGCAGGAGCCACGCGCCCACGCCGAAGCCGAGCGCGAACGGGGCGACGACCCCGAGGATCGCGACGAGCGTGGCGGTGAGCCCCACCTTCGCCATCTGCGCCACCGTCGACTCGAGGCCCACCTCGAACAGGAGCACGATCACGCCGAGCTGGGCGAGCGCGTCGATCAGCGGGTCGTGGGCGACGAACTCGAGGCCGTGGAAGCCGACGAGCACGAGGTTGCCCATCACCACGCCGGCGAGCAGCTCGCCCAGGACCGCGGGCTGCCGCAGGCGCTGCGCGAGGTCGCCGAACAGCTTGGCGGCGGCGAGGATGACGGTGAGGGCGAGGAGGACCGACCCGAAGCTCCCGTGATCCACCTACAGCGCCCCCTCGGGCGGCGGCGGGATCTGCGGGACCATCACGATCTCGGGGATGACGACCTTGTCGCTCGCGCGGGCCACGTCGAGCACGGCGCGGGCGACGTCCTCGGGCTTGAGGAAGTCGCGGGAGGGGTCGATGTGGTCGGGGAACGGGTAGAAGTCCATCGCGCGCCAGAACGGCGTGTCGATGCCGCCCGGGCACACCGTCGTGACACGCACGTTGTGGGCGGCGGCCTCCGCGCGCAGCACGCCGGTGAAGCCGTTCACGCCCCACTTCGTGGCGCAGTACACGGCCTCGTTGGGCAGGTGCAGCTTCCCGGCGATGGAGCTGATGTTCACGATGAGGCCGCTGCGCTGCTCCTTCATCACCCGGTAGGCGGCGATCGAGCCGTGGATCGTGCCCTTCAGGTTCGTGTCCACCATGAGGTCGACGTCGGTCTCGCCCACGCCCTCGACGGGCCCGTAGATGGCGAGCCCGGCGTTGTTGATCATCACGTCGAGCTTGCCGAACTCGGCGACGGCGGCGTCCACGAGCCGCTGGCAGTCGCCGGCGAGCCGCACGTCGGTCTGGACGGCGAGGGCGTCGCCGAGGGAGGCGGCGAGGTCGTCGATCTCGGGGGTGGTGCGCGCGCCCAGCACGAGCGACGCGCCCTCCGCGGAAAAAGCCTCGGCGAGCGCCTTGCCGAGCCCGCGGCCGCCGCCGGTGATGCAGACGACCGTGCCTTCGAACGCCTTCTTCGTCATGCGAGCTCCAGGGTGGCGCGGACCGCCTTCTCGATGCCCTCGGCCACCGCGGAGATCCGCGCGTTGCCGTACATGTAGGCGGGGGCGGTCACGATCTTGCGGTCGCGGTCGACGTGCAGCGCCTCGACCGGGCACTCGCAGTGGGTGCCGCCCATCTGCTTGATCGCGGCGGCGGTGCCGGGGTCCTGACCGATGGTGACCTCGCCCTCGCGGAGCGCGGCGACGAGCACCGCGGGCGAGATACACACCGCGCCGATCGGCTTTCCCGCCGCGCGGAACTCCTTCAGGACGCGGGCGAGGTCCGGGTCGACCTTCGCGTTCGGGCCGTCGATCGCGACGGTGGAGAGGTTCTTCGCCGCGCCGTACCCGCCGGGGAGGAAGACGGCGTCGAAGTCGGCGGCGCGGACCTGCGCGAGCGGGACGACCTTGCCGCGGGCGATGCGGGCCGCCTCGTGGAGCACGTTGCGCGACTCGCCCGTGGGCTCGCCCGTGAGGTGGTCGACGACGTGCATCTGGGCCTTGTCCGGGGCCGCGCACTGGTAGGTGGCCCCCGCGCGGTCGAGCGCGAGGAGCGAGATGACCGCCTCGTGAACCTCGGCGCCGTCGAGGTACCCGCACCCCGAGAGCACCACCGCCACGCGCTTGCCCATGCCTGCCTCCTCGAAGCCGCCGGATCCTAACAACGATTAAGGGGCGGGGATGCCGATCCACGCCGTCGTGCTCGCCGCAGGGCTGGGCACACGCATGAAGTCCCCGCTCGCGAAGGTGCTGCACCCCCTGCTCGGCCGCCCGATGGTGGGCTGGGTGGTGGAGGCGCTGCGCGAGGCCGGCGCGGACGTCACCGTCGTCGTCAACCACCAGGAGGAGGCCGTCCGCGCGGCCCTGCCCGGCTGCGCTTTTGCGCGGCAGGAGGCCCCGCGCGGCACCGGCGACGCCGTCCGCAGCGCGCTCGCCGGCCTCCCGGCGCACGGGCCGGTGCTCGTCACCGCGGGCGACACGCCGCTGGTCACGGCGGAGGCGTTCCGCCGGCTGCTCGACGCCCACGAGGGCGGCGTCACCGTCGCGGCGTTCGAGGTCGCCGACCCGACGGGCTACGGGCGGATGATCGCCGGGAAGGGGATCGTGGAGCACGTCGACTGCTCGCCGGCGGAGCGCGAGGTCCGGCTCGTCAACAGCGGCGTGTACGTGTTCGACGCCGACGTCCTGCACGCGGGCGTGCCGACGCTGCGCGCGCACCCGCCGAAGGACGAGCTCTACCTGACCGACCTCGTCGGCCCCGGCGCGAAGGTCGTACGTTTTCCCGACGCGTCGATCTTCGCCGGCGTGAACGACCGCGCGCAGCTCGCCGACGCGCGCGCCGCGCTGCGCCGTCGCGTGAACCGCGCGTGGGCGCTCGCCGGCGTCGACTTCGAGGACCTCGATCGGACCCACGTCGACGTGACGGTCGAGCTCCTTCCGGACGCGCGCGTCGGCTTCGGCACGCAGCTCCTCGGACGTTGCCGGGTGGCCGGGGAGGTGGGTCCCCACTGCGTCGTGCGGGACGCCACGGTGGAGGCCGGCGCGCGCGTGCACGCCGGCAGCCACGTCGACTGCGCCGTCGTGGGGCCGAACGCGGTGGTGGGCCCGATGGCGCGCCTGCGGCCCGGCGCGGTGCTCGAGGAGGGCGTACACGTCGGCAACTTCGTCGAGGTCAAGCAGGCCACGCTGCGCAAGGGCGCGAAGGCCAACCACCTCGCCTACCTCGGCGACGCCGACGTCGGCGAGGGCACCAACGTCGGCGCCGGCACGATCACCTGCAACTACGACGGCTTCGCCAAGCACCGCACCCAGATCGGCGCGCGCGTGTTCATCGGCAGCAACACCGCGCTCGTGGCCCCGATCCGGGTGGGGGATGGCGCGTACGTCGCCGCGGGTTCCACGCTGACGACCGACGTACCGGAGGAGGCGCTGGCGATCGCGCGCGGCTCGCAGGTGAACAAGCCCGGCCTGGCGGAGAGGCTCCGCCAGCGCGCCCGTGCGCGCGCGGGGCGCAAGTGAGCGGGCTCCTCGAGGGGCTCAACCCCGAGCAGCGCGCCGCCGTCGAGGCGACGGAGGGCCCGCTCCTGATCCTCGCCGGCGCCGGTTCGGGCAAGACGCGCGTGCTGACGCGCCGCGTCGCGTACCTGCTCGAGCGCGGCGTGCGCCCCTGGAACATCCTCGCCGTCACCTTCACGAACAAGGCGGCGGGCGAGATGCGGGAGCGCGTCGCCCACCTCGTCGCGGACGAGGTGATCGCCCGCGACCTCTGGGTCAGCACGTTCCACTCGACGTGCGTGAAGATCCTGCGTCGCGACATCGAGCCGCTCGGCTACGGCCGCCAGTTCGTCATCTACGACGACGACGACCAGACGCGCGTCCTCAAGGACGTGCTCGCCGAGCTGAAGATCGACGCGAAGCGGCACCCGCCGGCCGCGTACCGCTCGCTCATCGACCGCGCCAAGAACGCGCTCCGCGAGGTCGGCGAGGAGATGGAGCGGCCGCGCGCCGCCGAGGTGTGGCGGCTCTACGAGGCGCGGCTGCGCAAGGCGAACGCGCTCGACTTCAACGACCTCGTCAACAAGGTGGTCGAGCTCTGGGAGAAGCACCCCGACGTGCTCGCGAAGTGGCAGGGCCGCTTCCGCTACGTGATGGTCGACGAGTACCAGGACACCAACGCCGCGCAGTACCGCCTCGTGCGCCTGCTCACGAACGTCCACCGCAACCTCGCCGTCGTCGGCGACGACGACCAGAGCATCTACAGCTTCCGCGGCGCCGACATCCGCAACATCCTCGACTTCGAGAAGGACTTCCCCGACGCGACCGTGGTGAAGCTCGAGCGCAACTACCGCTCGACCGGCACCATCCTGAAGGCCGCCTCCGAGCTGGTCCGCCGCAACCTGCGTCGCAAGGACAAGACGCTCTGGACCGAGGCGGGCGCGGGCGACCCGATCCGCCTCGTGAACCCGTACGACGACGACGACGAGGCCGCGCAGGTCGTCGGCGAGATCCGGCGCCTGATCGCGACCGGGCGCAGGCCCGGCGAGCTCGCCGTCATCTACCGCACGAACGCGCAGAGCCGGCCGGTCGAGCAGGCGCTCCTGCAGGCGAAGGTGCCGTACGTGCTCGTCGGCGGCCGCAAGTTCTACGAGCGGCGCGAGGTGCGCGACGTGCTCGCCTACCTCAAGCTCGTGCTGAACCCGAGCGACGACGTGGCGTTCCTGCGGATCGTGAACGTCCCGACGCGGGGCCTCGGCGACAAGGCGGTCGAGGGGCTGCAGGCCGAGGCCGCGCGCGCGGGCGTGCCGCTGCGGACCGCGGCGCGGACGCTGTCGCAGCAGGGCGGCCGCACGGGGAACGCGCTGGCGGCGTTCTCGTTGCTGATGGACCGGCTCGAGCAGGCCGCGCTGACGATGGAGCCCGGCGAGCTCGCGCTCCACGTCGCGAAGGAGACCGGCTACCTCGCGGCGCTGGAGGCCGAGAAGACCGACGAGGCCCAGGGGCGGATCGAGAACCTCCAGGAGCTCGGACGCGCGGCGGCCGACGCGGAGGCCGAGGACGAGGACGCGGGCCCGATCGACCGGCTGCGCGTCTTCCTCGACACCGTCTCGCTCTCCGCGCAGGCGGACGACCTGCCCGACGAGGGCGGCGGCGCCGTCACGCTCCTGACCGCGCACCTCGCGAAGGGGCTCGAGTACCCGGTGGTCTTCGTGATCGGGCTCTGCGAGCGCGCGTTCCCGCACGCGCGCGCCGAGCTCGAGGAGGAGATCGAGGAGGAGCGGCGGCTCGCGTACGTCGCGATCACGCGGGCGCGCGAGCGGCTCTACCTCTCGTGGCCGCAGCGCCGCCGCGGACCCGACGGTTTCTTCGAGGGCGCGCTCCCGTCGCGCTTCCTGAAGGAGGTCCCGCCGGACCTGTTCGTCGGCGCGCCGCCGCCGCGCGCCGTCACGCGCGCCGCGCTCCCCCCTCGCCCGCCGACGCCGCCGCGCCCCCCCGGCCTGCCGTCGTTCGGCCGTCCGACGAGCCTCGCCGCCCGCCCCTCGCCCCCGGCGTTCGCGCGCCCCGCGCCACCGCAGGCGGCCCGCCCCGCGGGGCGAACGTTGCAGCCCGAGTCGATGGAAGCATTCCAGGTCGGCACGGAGGTCTTCCATCCTTCGCTCGGCGCCGGCACGGTGCGCAAGCGCGAGGGCATCCCCTCCAATCCGCGCCTTACGATACACTTTCGCGACCACGGCCCCCGCACGGTCTTCGCCGCGAGCGCCAACCTCGTGATCCTCCTGCCTTGAGACCCGGCCCTTGATCGTCACCTGCGAGTCCTGCAAGTCCCGCTACAAGCTCGACGACGCCAAGATCACGGGGCGCGGGGCGAAGATCACCTGCCCGCGGTGCAAGCACGTCTTCGTGGTGTACGCGAAGACAGGCGGCGACGCTCCGCGCGTGTCGGAGGGGGGTCGCGCGGAGGAGACGCCCACGGTGCCGCCGCCGAAGACGACGCCCCGTCCGGCCGTCACCGCGCCGGCGATGCCCGGCTTCTCGCCGGAGCCGCCTCGCCCCGGCGAGTGGGACGACGAGCCCACCCGCATCGGCCAGGCCGCCAAGCACGATCCCGAGCCCAACGGCTACGAGGCGCGGTTCGACCGGACCGACGAGCGCCCGAAGGCCTCCGTCCCGGCGCCACCCGCGCCGGCAGCCGCGCCCGGCGCGCCCGCGCCCGCGGCGCCCGCCTCCTCGAAGTCGGACGTCGCCGCCGCGGCCGCCGCGCTCGACTTCCGCAAGGTGGGCGTCACCACGTGGAAGGTGAAGGTCAAGATCGGCCTGATCTACGACTTCTCCGACATCAAGACGCTCCGAAAGTACATCCAGGACGGCCGCGTCACGCCGGCGGACGTGATCTCCTGGGACGGCAAGACGTGGAAGCCCATCGGCGAGATCCCGGACCTCGACGCCTTCTTCGTGGAGATCTACGAGAAGCTCGCCGCGCAGGCCCAGGCGTCGCCTCCGCCCGACCCGAAGCCCACGCCGCCGCCCGAGCCGAAGGCCGGCCCCGCCGCCACGCCCACGAAGACCGGCGGCGAGCCCAACCAGTTCCGCGACCCCTTCGAGGAGCTCAAGCAGCGCCAGCGCGAGCGCCTTCAGGCGCGCAAGGCGAGCGGCACGCCCGCCCCCGCGAAGAAGGACGAAGAAGCGAAACCGAACATGCTCCCCGTCGCGATCGGGCTCGTGCTCCTCGCGGCCGGCGCCATCGGCGTGTCCATCTGGTGGAACGAGGTGAAGAAGCCGCCTCCCAAGCCGGAGACGACGCTGAAGGCGCCCGAGGGCCAGTCCGTGCAGGAGCTCCGCGACAAGCTCAACAAGGAGATCGCGGAGAGCATGAAGGCCGGGCCCGAGCCCGGCGACACCGACGCGCCGAAGGAGACTCGTCCCGGCGAAGAGCTGCTGGTTCCGCGCTACCAGGACCGCCCGCCGCCGCAGGCGGTGAACGGCGCCTCCGAGGAGCGGGTGCCGGTCCGGCGTCCCGAGACGCCGACGGCGCCTCCGCAGGCGCCCTCCCAACAGGGCCGCGACCCCACCGCGGCGGACCACGAGTCCGTGGCGATCGACGCCGCGCGCGGGGGCGACTGGAGCACCGCCGCGAAGGCATACGGGAAGGCCGTCGCGCTCGACCCGAAGAACGCCCGCCTGCAGCTCGCCTACGGCGACGCCCAGTACCGCGCGGGCGACGCCACCGCCGCGCAGCCCACCCTGCAGAAGGCCGCCCAGCTCGGCGCGCGCGACGCCTGGAAGCTCCTCGGCCACATCGCGCGCGAGCAGGGTGACATCCCCGGCGCCAACTCCGCCTACACCGAGTACCTGAAGGGCAACCCGAAGGACCGCGCGGAGATCGAGCGCCTGATGAGCGGGGGTTGAGTTGGAGATCACTTGCCCGCGTTGCCAGACGCGCCACCTCATCGACTTCCCCGCCACCGCCCGCGCCCGCCCCGCGCGTGCGCCGAAGTTCCGCTGCTCCCACTGCGGCCACACCTTCGCGGTCGACCCCGCCGCGCCCGCGCCCGAGACGCCCCCGGCGCCGGTCGAGCCGCCGCGGCAGGGCGGCCCCGAGATCGGGACGAACGCCCCCCCGGGCGAGCTCATCCAGATGCTCCAGTCCAACGGGCAGATCTGGCCCGTCCCGGACATGGCGACGCTCCACCGCTGGATCCTCGAGGGGCGCGTCGGCCGCGCCGACCTCGCCTCCAACCACGGCATGCGCTGGCAGCGCATCGGCGATCGCGGCGACCTCGAGCTGTTCTTCACCGCGGCGGACCGCATGCGCGAGGCGGCGAACCGCCGCGACGTGCTCCCGTTCCCGCCTCCGTCGGCGCGTGAAGAGGACGAGGTCTTCGTCGAGACCGGCGAGGCCCCGCCCGAGGAGGCCGCGCGCCCCGGCGCCGTGTCGTTCTCCACGCTGATCCCGCCCGAGCCCACCGAGGTGGCGGACTTGCCCGACACCACCCAGGTGCACGACCCCGGCGCCTTCGCCCGCGATCACGACACGCAGGAGCAGACGATCCACTCGGTCGACGACCTCCGGCGCGGGCTCCCGCCCATCGTGCCCGAGGCCCCCGAGCCGACCGCGAACCTCCGCGGCATGCGCACCGTGCGCCCGCTGGACCTGCCGCGGCTCCCCACCGAGGAGCCCGAGCCCACCCAGGAGCTCAAGCAGGGGCGCGTACGTCCGCCCGCCCCGCCGATCGCCCCGCCGGACCCGATGTTCTCCGACCTCGAGCAGGGGTTCCAGTCCTCGTCCCCGCGTGTCGCCGGCGACGTCTTCGACGACCCGCCCCCCCAGTCGAGCCCGAACCGTGGGATGTGGCTCTTCATCGGGGGCATCGGCTCGCTCGCGATCGCCGTGCTGATCGCCGCCGTGGTGGTCGTGGTCGCGAAGAGCGAACCGGCCCCCGCCGCCGACGGCAAGGCGGTCGTCGAGGGCGCGGCCACCACCCCGGTGGCCGTGGCGCCGGTCGACCCGGCGAAGCCGCAGCCCGCGAAGGACGACGCGGCCGATAAGGCGGCCGCCGAGAAGGCCGCCGCCGAGAAGGCCGCCGCCGAGAAGGCCGCCGCCGAGAAGGCCGCCGCCCAGCCGAAGCCCCCTTCGACCGGCGGCGGCGGCAGCTCCGCGACGTCGCTCGTGTCGCAGGGGTGGAAGGCGGTGGAGGCGGGCGACATGCTCAAGGCCCACGGCCTCTTCGACCGCGCGCTCCAGAAGAAGCCCGGCAACGCCAGCGCGCTCTACGGTCGCGGCTATGCCAACGAGAAGATGGGCGACACCGTGAGCGCCGGCTCCGACTACTGCGAGGCGATGGCGAACGGCCCCGACGCCGACACCTCGCGCGAGCTCAACGCGGGCCTGCGCCGCGTCGGGCGAGGCTGCTGATCAGCCTTCGAGGATCCTGAGCTTGTCGTAGAGCTTGTGCCGGGAGATCCCCAGCGCGCGCGCGGCGGCGAGCTTGTTGCCGCGGTGCCGCGCCAGCGCCAGCCGGATGAGGCGCGCCTCGGCCTCGGCGAGCGTCGGGAGGCCTCCCGCGGCCTCGGGCTTGGGCTCATCCTCGGAGCCGCGCACCTGCGGAGGGAGGTCGTCGACGCCGATGAGGTCGCCGCCGCCGCTCGTGACCGCGTGCTCGACGACGCCGCGCAGCTCGCGCACGTTCCCCGGCCACTCCGCCCGCGCGAGCGCGCGCGACGCCGCGGGCGACACGCCGGCGACACATCCGCTGCGACGGCTGCAGAACGACCCGAGGAAGTGCTCCACGAGGAGCGGGATGTCCTCCTTGTGGTCGCGGAGCGGCGGCACGGCCACGGTCACGACGCCCAACAGCTCGGCGAGGTCGGCGCGGAGGCGGCCCTCGGCCACTGCCGGGGCGACGGGCCGGCCCGTCGCGGCGACGACCCGCGCGCGCACGGGGATCGCCGCCACGGCACCCACCGGCCGCACCGCGCGCGCCTCGATCGCGTGCACGAGGCGCGCCTGGATGTCCATGCCGAGCGCGGTCACCTCGTCGAGGTAGAGCGTGCCACCCTCCGCGTCGCGGAAGAGCCCGCGCGACGAAGGCCCGCCGAACAGCTCGGCCTCCACCCCGTGCCGCGGGATCGCGGCGCAGCGCGCCACGACGAACGGACCCCGCGCGCCCGACGCGGCGTGGATGGCGCGCGCGACGACGTCCTTGCCGCTGCCGGGCTCGCCGGTGACGAGCACGCAGCGGCCGCCCCGCGCGGCGTGCACGACGTCGAGCCGCAGCTGCTCGATCGCGGGGCTGCGGCCCACGATCCCGAGCTCGTCGTCGAGGCGCGCGTGAGGCGCCGGCCCCGCGCCCATCGGCACGCAACGGCGTCCGTGGCCGGTGGGACGGGCGAGCCAGGCGTCGGCCCAGACGCGCGCGCGCAGCGCGCTCACCGCCCGCAGCGCCGCCGCGACGTCGTCGCCCAGCACCTCGACGGCGGCCTCCTCGAGGAAGCTCGCGGCGAGCAGCGCGTCGGCGAGCGCGGCGCCCCGCGCGGTCAGCGCCCCGGCCGTCGCCCGGCAGGCGACCGCGACCGCGTCGGCGTCGCGGGCCCCCGCGAGCGCGTCGATCTCGGCGCCGAAGAGCGCGCGGAGGTCGTCGTCCCGCAGCGCGCCGCGATCTCCGGTGGCCCGGTGCCACGCGGCCAGCCACGCGCGCAGGATCCGCTCCCGCTCGCCCGCGAGCCGCGCGAGCACGGAGAAGTCGGCGGGCGAGCGCGTCGCGTTCACGGGGGCTCCTCCTGCCCGTTCGTGTAGCCGGCCGTCCCGACCGCCACGCTCCGCCCGCTGACCGAGACACGCGCCCGACCATCCCGACGCCGTCGCGCGCGTTAGGAATCGGGCGACCGGAGGTTCCCTTGGCCGAGAAGAAGACCGATCCCGAGGACGAGTACTTCGCCCGCCTCTCGCTGGAGCAGAAGCAGAAGCTCGCGGAGAAGATGGCCGCCGAAAACGCGGAGAAGGAGAAGGCCGAGCGCAAGGTCCGCCACCACATGAAGTGCGGCAAGTGCGGGGGCGACCTCGCCCCGAAGCCCTTCCGCGGCGCGGAGATCGACGTGTGCGCCAGCTGTGGCGCCGTGCTGCTCGATCCGGGCGAGCTGGAGCTGCTCGCGGGCGAGGACAAGACCGGCGTGCTCGCGTCGTTGTCCAAGCTCTTCACGGGGAAGGTCCAGGTCGGGTGAGGTTCACCCCGGAGGAGGTCCGCGGCCTCGCGGCCCTCGCCCGCATCGAGGTGGACGAGGCCGGCGCGGCGCGGCTCGCCGAGGAGCTCACGAGCATCCTCGCGTACGTCGACCGCCTCGGCGAGGTCGACGCGTCCGCGGACGAGGCGGGCGGCGCCGTGCCGCGGCGCCCGGACGTGGCGCGCGTCGTCTCCCCCGAGCCGCTCCTCGCCGCGAGCGAGGGCCGCGCCGGCGAGGTCGTGCGCGTGCCGACGGTGGTGGGGGAGCCCGAGTGACGACCGCCCGGGCGATCGCCGCCGCCGTCCGCGACGGCGCGGACCCCGGGCGGTGGGCCCGCGAGGCCGCGCGCCGCGCCGCGCCCAACCCGTACAACGCCTTCCGCCACGTCGACGCCGACGCCGTCGAGGCGCAGATCGCCCGCGTGCCCCGCGACGGCCGGCTCGCCGGCGTGCCGCTCGCGCTGAAGGACAACCTCTGCGACGCGGGCCAGCCCTGCGGGTGCGCGTCGCGCATCCTCGAGGGCTACCGCGCGCCGTACACCGCCACCGCCGTCGAGCGCCTAAGCGCCGCCGGGGCCGTGGTGGTCGCCCGCACGAACATGGACGAGTTCGCGATGGGCTCGTCCACCGAGAACTCCGCGTACGGCCCCGCGCGCAACCCCCACGACGAGACGCGCGCCCCCGGCGGCTCGTCCGGCGGCAGCGCGGTCGCCGTCGCCGCGGGCATCGCCCCGATCGCGCTCGGCAGCGAGACGGGCGGCAGCGTTCGGCAGCCGGCCGCGCTCTGCGGCGTGGTCGGGTTCAAGCCGACGTACGGGCGCGTGTCGCGCCGCGGGCTCGTCGCGTTCGCCTCGTCGCTCGACGTCGTCTCGCCGTTCGGGGTCGACGTGCGCGACACCGCGCTCGTCACCGAGGTGATGGCGGGGCTGGACGCGGGCGACGCCACCTCCTCGGGCGAGCCCGTGCCGGACCTCGTCGCCGCCTGCGACCGCGGGGTGAGGGGCCTGCGGATCGGCGTGGTGCGGGAGTGCGAGGGCGAGGGCGTCGAGCCCGGCGTCGCCGCGCGGATGGACGCCGTCCGCGAGGCCCTGCAGCGCGCCGGGGCCTCGGTGGTGCCCATCAGCGTCCCCTCGGTCACGACGGGGCTCGCCGTCTACTACGTGCTCGCCCCCGCCGAGGCGTCGAGCAACCTCGCCCGCTTCGACGGCGTGCGGTACGGCCCGCGCGAGCCCGCCGACGACCTCGCCGGGCTCTACGTCCACACGCGCTCGCGCCGCTTCGGGCCCGAGGTGCGGCGCCGCATCCTGCTCGGGACGTTCGCGCTCTCCGCCGGGTACGCCGACCGCTACTACCTCCGCGCGCAGGCGGCCCGCGCGCGGCTCACGCGCGAGATGAGCGAGGCGCTCACGACGGTCGATCTGCTGCTCACGCCCACGGCGCCCACGGTGGCGTTCCCGCTGGGCGCGCGCGCGGCCGACCCGGTCGCGATGTACCTGTCCGACGTGTTCACGGTGCCGGCGTCGTTGGCGGGCCTGCCGGCGATCAGCGTGCCGTGCGGGCTGTCGGCGGGGCTGCCGGTGGGCGCGCAGCTCGTCGGGCGCGCGTTCGACGAGGCGACGGTGTTCGCGGGGGCGGCCGCGCTCGAGGCCGCGCTCTGACCCCCTGGTGGGCCGACGGCTGGCTCCGCGCCGAGGGGGGCCTGACGCTCGACGGCTTCGACCTCGCCGAGGCGCGCGGGCGCACGCCGCTCTACGTCTACAGCCGGCGCTCGGCCCTCGCCCGGCTCGCCGAGATCGCCGCCCACGTCGACCGCGTCTGGTACGCGATGAAGGCGAACCGCTTCCCGCCCCTGCTCGACGCCCTCCGCGAGGCGGGCGCCGGCGCGGACGCCTGCTCGCCGCGGGAGGTGGAGCTCGCGCTCGCGCGGGGCTGGAAGCCCGACGAGGTCTCGTTCAACGCGGGGATGCTCTCCGATCGCGACATGGCCCGCGTCGCGGAGACCGGCGTCCACGTCACGCTCGACAGCTTCTCGGCGATCCGCCGGTGGCCGCGCCCGGGGCCCATCGGCCTGCGCGTCGACCCCGCCGTACGCGCCGGGTACGGGCTCGACCCGAAGGTCGTCTACGGCGACGCGAAGTTCGGCGTGCGGCTCGCCGACGTGCCCGACGCCGTCGCGCTCGCCGCGTCGCGAGGCCTCGTGGTGGACCGGATCCACGCGCACCTCGGCTGGGGGCTGCAGGCCGGCGACGCGGCCGCGGTCGACGCCGCGTTCGCGTCGGTCGCGCGGGTCGCCCGGGGGCTACGCGCGGTGAACATCGGGGGCGGGCTGGGCGCGAGGCAGCGGGAGGCCGACGCGCCGCTGGCGCTCGAGGTCTGGGCCTCCGCGATCCGGCGGCACCTCGGCGGCTTCGAGGTGCAGTGCGAGCCGGGCACGTGGGTGGTCGCGCGGGCGGGGGTGCTGATCTGCGAGGTGACGACGGTCGAGCGGAAGGGCGACGTCACCTGGGTGGGGCTCGACGCGGGGCACAACGTGAACGTGTACGCGGCGCACTACGGGATCCCGCTGGAGGTCGTCCCGGTGTCGCGGCCGCTCGCGCCTGCGACCACGCGCTGCAACCTCGCGGGGAACCTGAACGAGGCGGGGGACGTGTTCGCGAGGGACACGATGCTGCCGGCGCTGGAGGAGGGGGAGCTCGTCGCGCTCCTCCCCGCCGGGGCGTACGGGGCGACGATGGCGAGCGACCATTGCTTGAGGGGGAATGTCGGGGAGATGATGGTGTGAACCACTGGCTCTACACCTTCCTCGCCGACGACCCCGCCGGCCCCACCCGCCAGGTCTGCTACCGCGGCGACTTCCACGAGGAGGTCCTCCCACCCAACGTCGCCGGCCTCCCGTGTGGCACCGGCGTGATGCTCCAGGGCCGCCCGGGCAAGTGGACGGCCGCCTACAAGGAGCAGGTCCAACGTTGGAACCTGCCGCCCATCGAGGCGATCCGCGCCGGGACCACCGGCGAGGACCGGATCTCGCTCGCCGGCGTCGCGCCCGGGATGTTCACCGTCGACGACGCCGGGATCGCCTGCGAGATCGGCCGCCTCGGCGACCTCGTCGTGCTCAACTACGCCGGCTGGAAGCTCAACCACTTCGCCGCCGCGTTTCGCGTGCCCGTCACGCGCGCGGGGCGCTTCGTGATCGTCGAGCCCGACGTCGATCTCGCCGCGCTCCTGCGCGCGCGCGTCGAGCGCGTCCCGTACGAGGCGGACGCGGTGGTGTGGGGCGACCGCGTCGTCACCTTCCCCGACGGCGCCGTCGCCTGCCCGCGCGCGACCGCGCTGCTCGAGCCCGTGAAGGACCTGCTCGCCGCCCACCTCGGCGAGCCGATCGTCCGCGTGGTGGGCGACGGCGAGCCCTACGTCGAGCTCCCCGACGGGTTCGCGGGGTTCCTCGACGAGCTCCCGCGCCTGCGCCTCGTCCGCGCCGCGCGACGGTCCCGCGAGCGCGGGCTGCGGCCGATGCCGGAGGTGCTCGGCGACGCCGGGATCGACGACGCCTTCGACGCCGAGGAGCTCGGGCTCGCCGCGCGGGGCGCCGCGCTGCGCGAGCTGATGTCGCTGCGCACGCCGGGCGAGCCGGCGTGGATGTGGGCCGGCCACGCCGTGCTCGTCCCGGTCGGCGCGGGCATCTGGGCGTGGGAGGTCGTCGAGGAGGGCCACGCCACCTACCTGTTCCGGCCGGACCGCGTCGAGCGGCTCGCCGCCGTGCTCTCCGACCCGGGGATCGCCCGCGAGGCCCTGCGCGAGGACCCCTCGCTCGGGTACCTCGACCGCGTGTGGCACGGCGAGGACGCGCGGTGGGGGTCCGACCTGCGACGGACCCTCGTCTCGCTCGGCGCGGATACAAGGGTCCCATGAGCGTCTGGATCCTCGTCGTCGGCGTCGCCCTCGTCGGGCTCGTCTGGTCGCAGCTCCACCCGGACCCGCTGGCGCTCGCCGACCGCGCCGCGAAGACCGGCGACGTCGAGCCCGTGCTGAAGCGCCTCGCCGGCGCGGGGCCCACCGACTGGCACCGCGTCATCAAGCGCATGTGGGACGGCTACCACCGCGAGGCCGCCGTCCTCGTCGCGAAGGCCTTCGCCCAGCGCCACAACGACGCCCCCACCGCGCACTTCTGGATCTCCCAGTTCAAGAACCTCGAGCCCGAGATCGCCGCGGCCAACCTCGAGCCCGAGTTCATGGACCGCTTCTTCGACCCGAAGGTCGCGGCCTGCTGCGGATCGTATGGCTGAAGGAAGTAGGTCCGCCGGTCGGCGGATACGCTCCCTCCGATGCCCTCCCGTCGCTCCGTCCTCGCCGGCCTGACCGGGCTCGCCGTCGGCTGCTGGCGCCCACGCGATCCGCGTACGGTCGCGCAGATCGTGCCCGTCACCCCCACGAAGGACGGCGCCGGCGTGCGCCTGCGGCGGGCGATCGGCTCCAATGCGCTGTCGATGCTCGACCCCTTCCTGCTGCTCGACGAGTTCCGGAGCGACGACCCCGACGACTACCTCGCCGGCTTCCCCGACCACCCCCACCGCGGCTTCGAGACCGTCACGGTCATGCTGAAGGGCGCGATGGAGCACCGCGACAGCGTCGGCAACCGCGGCCAGCTCGGCCCCGGCAGCGTGCAGTGGATGACCGCCGGCCGCGGCATCGTGCACTCGGAGATGCCGAAGCAGCGCGACGGCGTCATGTGGGGCTTCCAGCTCTGGGTGAACCTCCCCGCGCGGCTGAAGATGACCGCGCCTCGCTACCAGGACATCGGCGAGGTGGGCGAGACCGCGATCGCCGACGCGCGCGTGCGCGTGCTCGCCGGGCGGGTCGGGGGCGTCGCCGGGCCCGTCGACGGGGTCGTGGTGGAGCCCGTGTTGCTCGACGTCACGACGGGCCGCTTCTACACCGAGGACGTGCCCGCCGGGCACGCCGCGTTCCTGTACGTCGCGGAGGGCGAGGCCGTCGTCGGCGAGGCGCGCGTGGCCGCCGGGAACGTCGCCGTGCTGGGGCCCGGTCGCAGCATCGACGTCGGGGGCGACGCCCGCTTCCTGCTCGCCGCGGCGGCGCCCATCGGCGAGCCCGTCGCCCGGCGCGGCCCGTTCGTGATGAACACCGACGCGGAGATCCGGCAGGCCTACGCCGACTACCGCTCGGGCCGGCTCGTCGGCGGCTGACGCAGGGGCCCGATGCGGATGCCCGGCTCCTGCCGGTCGGGCTTGCGCGAGAAGTCGGCGAAGCGCTGTGCGGCCGGGGGCGCCACCTCGAAGCGCGTCTCGTGCTGGAGGATCACGATGCGGCCGATCTCGTTCTTCGTGACGCGCCCGCGGCGGCAGAGCATCGGCAACACCCAGCGGGGGTCGGCGCCCTCGGCGCGCCCGACGTTCACGCGGAACCACGCGCCCTCCGTCGGCGGCGGGCGAGGCGGGCGCTCGCGCGGCGGCGCCTGCGCCGGGACCGTGATCTCCTCCGGCGACGGCAGCTGCTGCCGCTTCAGGCGCACCAGCGCCGCGGCGAGGTGCTCGGGCGCGTGTTTCTCGAGCAGGGCGCGGGCGACGACGAGGTCCTCCTCCGCGGGCTCGGCGACGAGCGCGGCGAGCTCCTCGGCGAGGCGGGCGTCGTCGCGCTCGCGGATCTGCTCGGCCGTCGGCGGCAGCGACCACGTCGGCTCCACCCGCGCGTTCGCGAAGAGGCGCTCGGCCTGCCGGCGGCGGTTCAGCGGCACGAGCACCGCGGCGACGCCCTTCTTCCCGGCGCGCCCGGTGCGCCCGCTGCGGTGGAGCAGCGTCTCGGGCTCGCGCGGCAGATCGGCGTGGATCACGAGCCCGAGATCGGGCAGATCGAGCCCGCGGGCCGCCACGTCGGTCGCGACGCACACGCGCGCCCGCCCGTCGCGCAGCGCCTGGAGCGCGCGCGTGCGCTCGGGCTGGGTGAGCTCGCCCGAGAGCACCACCACCGAGAACCCGCGCTCGAGCAGGTTGCCGTGGAGGTGGTTGACCGCCTCGCGCGTGTGGCAGAACACGAGCGCGCCCTTCGCGTCCAAGAGGCGCAGGATGTTCACGACCGCGTTCTCGCGCTCCTGCGGCACCACCGTGACCGCGCGGTACTCGATGTCCGCGTGCGGCTCGTCGCCCGACGTGGTGGCGATCCGCAGCGCGTCGCGCTGGAAGGTCGCCGCGAGGGTGGCGATCTCGCGCGGGACCGTCGCGGAGAACAGCAACGTGCGGCGCTCCGTGGGCGCGGCGGAGAGGATGCGCTCGAGCTCGTCGCGGAACCCGAGGTCGAGCATCTCGTCGGCCTCGTCGAGCACCACCGCCTTCAGGCCGGACAGGTCGAGGTTCTCGCGCTCGAGGTGGTCGCAGAGGCGGCCGGGCGTGCCCACGACGACGTGCGCGCCGCGGGCGAGCTCCCGCTGCTCGCGACGGGGGTCCATGCCGCCGACGCAGGCGACGACGCGCGCGTCCGCGTAGAGCCAGGCGAGCTCGGCCCGCACCTGCATCGCCAATTCCCGCGTGGGCGCGACGACGAGCGCGGCGGGCGGCCCGCCGCCGAGCGGCAGGATCGTGTCGGCGAGCGCGAGGCCGAACGCGACCGTCTTGCCCGACCCGGTGCGGGCGGACACGAGCAGGTCGCGCCCGCGCGCCTCGTCGGCGAGCACGGCCGCCTGGACCTCGGTGGGATCGGCGTAGCCGCGGGCGGTCAGCGCGCGGAGGAGGTCAGGATGGGTCTGAAACGGCATGGGGAGCGGCGGCTATCCCGTTAAGCCCGCGCCGTGGTCGAGCTCTCCAACGTCACCGTCCAGTTCGGCACCCAGGTGTTGTTCGTGGACGCCTCCTTCAAGATCAACCCGGGCGAGAAAGTCGGCCTCGTGGGGCCGAACGGCTCCGGCAAGACGACCATCTTCCGCCTGCTCACCGGCGAGGAGCGCCCGGACGAAGGGTCGGTCGAACGCCCGCGACGCCTCACCGTCGGCTACTTCCGCCAGGACTTCGCCGAGTGGCGCGATCGCAGCGTGCTCGCGGAGGCGATGGCCGGCTGCGAGGCCGCCGCGCTGGGCGACGAGCTCGCCCAGCTCGAGGCCCGCCTCGGCGACGTCGACGCCCCCGACTACGACGCCGTGCTGGAGCGCTACGGCGAGGTCCAGGCGCGGTTCTCGGAGGGCGGCGGCTACGATCTCGAGGCGCGCGCGCGGGCGATCCTCGCCGGCCTCGGCTTCGGGCAGGCCGAGATGGACGGCCCGGTCGGCGCGCTCTCCGGCGGGTGGCGCATGCGCGTGCAGCTCGCGCGCATGCTGCTGATGAAGCCCGAGCTGCTGCTCCTGGACGAGCCCACGAACTACCTCGACATCGAGTCGATCGTGTGGCTGGAGGCGTGGCTGCGCGATCACCCCGGCGCGGTGCTGATGACCTGCCACGACCGCGACGTGATGAACCGCGTCGTCCGCAAGATCGTGGAGATCGACGGCGGCAAGGTCCGCACCTACACGGGCGACTTCGACGCCTACGAGAAGGCCCGCGCGCTCGACGCCGCCCAGCGCGAGGCCGAATACGACAAGCAGCAGGCGATGCTCGCGAAGGACCTGCGCTTCATCGAGCGCTTCCGGGCCCAGCCCTCGCGCGCGTCCCAGGTGCAGAGCCGCGCGAAGAAGCTCGAGAAGATCGAGCGCATCGAGCCTCCGCGCCGCCTCGTCGAGCGCGACTTCCAGTTCCGCCGCCCCGAGCGCAGCGGCAACGACGTCGTCAAGCTCGCCGGCGTGCGCAAGCGCTACGGCGAGCGCGTCGTGCACGGCGGGCTCGACCTGATGGTCCGCCGCGGCGAGCGCTGGGCGGTGATGGGCGAGAACGGCGCCGGCAAGACGACGTTGCTGAAGATGATCGCCGGCGTGCTCCGGCCCGACGGCGGCGAGGTCGCCCTCGGGGCCTCCGTGCAGATGGGGTACTTCGCGCAGCACCAGATGGAGCAGCTCGACGGCTCGCTCACGGTCCTCGAGGAGCTCGAGGCGCACGCGCCGCGCGCGGGCCTCGGCGTGCTCCGCAGCCTCGCCGGCGCGTTCGGCTTCTCCGGCGACGACGTCGACAAGCCGATCTCCGTGCTCTCGGGCGGCGAGAAGGCGCGGCTCGCGCTCGCCAAGATGCTCTTCGACGCGCCGAACCTGCTCGTGCTCGACGAGCCCACCAACCACCTCGACCTCACGACGAAGAAGGCGCTCGTGCGCGCGCTGTCCGGCTACGAGGGCACGCTCGTGTTCGTCTCGCACGACCGCGCGTTCCTGCGCGCGCTCGCCACGCGCGTGCTGGAGCTCTCGCCCGAGGGGGCGCGGGTGTACGGCGGGACCTACGACGCGTACGTCCAGGCCTTCGGGCGCGAGGCGCCGGGGCTGCGCGTGGCCTGACCCACGTGGGGCCGGGCTCGCCGGCGTTCGTGGGGGCGGGCTTCCCGCCCGCCCGTGATTGCGTGATCGCTCCCCCCCCCTCCCCGCACTGCCCCAGCGGAGGAGCCATGCGCCCGTTCGCCCTCGTGGTCGACCCGGACGCCGACGTGCGCGAGCGGGTCGCCAAGTGCCTCGCGACCGCGTTCCTCGTCGCCGAGGCGGGCACGCTGCGCGAGGCCGTCACGTTCCTCGGCGAGCCCGTCCACGTGCTGATCACCGACGCGCGCCTCCCCGACGGCTGCGGCCTCTCGCTCGTCGCCGCGTTCAAGCGCCGACGCGCGCGAGGCCTCGCGATGGTCATGTCCGACCGCGGCGGCGTGGACGGGCGCGCGCGCCTGTGCGGCGCCGACGTGATCGTGGAGAAGCCCTTCTCCGTGCTGATCCCTACGCGGAGGATGCTGGAGGCGGCCGCCGCCTGAGCCACGCGTCCGTCGCCCGCCTGGTGGCGGCGAGCACGCTGGCGCCGACGACGTGGCCGATCGCCGTGTGTTTGCCCGCCCAGCGCGCGCCCGGCCCGTCCGGGGCCGCGATCACCACGCAGTCCGTCCCCGTCCCGCTCGCCGGGAGCCCGCTCATCGGGCTCGTCACGCCCGCCTCCAGCACCGCGACCGTGCGCGCCTCGGTGGCGACGCCGAGCGCCTCGAGCATCGCCTCGTCCGAGAGCGCCTCCGAGACCGCCACGAGCAGGTTGATGGTCCCCGTCACCGCGGCGCTGGCGGGATCGCCGGCGCGGCGGGCGTTCGTGAGGCCCACGGTCACGAGCGCGCGGGCGCTCACGTCGCCGTCGCGCGCCACCGACTGCTCGTAGCGGGCGACCCGCGCCGCCGTGAGCATCCCGACCGCGCCGGCGAGCCCCGCGGCGTCGAGCCGCGCGCGCAGGAAGGCCTCGGGGTCGACGTGGAGGCCGAGCTCGTCGCCCCTCACCCCCAGCCACGCGACCGCGTCGGCGCGGGCGAGCCCGCCCCGCACGACGCCCCAGCTCGCGACGCGCCACGCGCCCGGCAACCGCGCGACCAGCCAGTCGCCCTCCTGCTCCACGATCACGTCGGCGACGCTCATCCGCGCGAGGATACATGCGCGCCGCGTGCTCCTCACCCTCGCGCTCGCGCTGCTCGTCGACCGGCTCGCGGGCGAGTGGCCCGCCCGCTGGCACCCGGTCGTGTGGATGGGGAGCACGATCGCGTGGGCGCGGGATCGGGCTCCCGCCCGCGGCGAGCTCGCCTACGGCGCGGCGATGGCGCTTGGCATCCCGACGCTCTTCGCGGCTGCGGCGTGGGCGATCACGGCCGTCCCGTACGCCGGGTGGCTCGCCGGCGTGCTGATCCTGAAGAGCTGCCTCGCGGTGCGCGCGCTCGGCGACGCGGGGCGGGTGATGCGCGACACGCTCGCCCGCGGCGACCTCGCCGGCGCGCGCGAGGGCCTGCGCAGCCTGTGCAGCCGCGACCCCTCGACGCTGGAGCCCCCCGAGCTGGCGGCCGGCACCGTGGAGTCGCTCGCAGAGAACGCGTCGGACAGCGTGGTGGCGCCGATCTTCTGGTTCGCCGTCGCCGGTGTCCCCGGCGCGGTCTTCTACCGGGCCGTGAACACCCTCGACGCGATGATCGGCTACCACGGCCGCTACGAGTGGCTCGGCAAGGCCTCCGCGCGCCTCGACGACCTGCTCAACCTCGTCCCCGCGCGGCTCACCGCGCTCCTGCTCCTCGCCGGCGGCGCGATGTGCGGCGCCGACGTGCGGCGCGGGTGGCGCGTGTTGCGTCGCGACGCCGGCAACACCGAGAGCCCCAACGCGGGCTGGCCGATGGCGGCGATGGCCGGGCTGCTCGGCGTGTCGCTCGCGAAGCCCGGGCACTACCGGCTCGGCGACGGCGAGCCCCCCGGCGCGCCGGAGGTGGACCGCGCCTGGCGGATCGTGGTCCTCGGGCTCGCCGCGGGCGGCGTCGCCGCGCTGGCCGTGCTCGATTAACGGGCGTTCGTGCTCCCGCTTGTCCGCACCCCCGCCGGCGACGCCTCCGTCGAGGCGCTGATCGCCTCGCTCGGCGACGCCGACGAGGTCCTCACCCGCGCCGGCGCCGTGCTCTTCCGCGGCTGGGACGTCGCCGCCGCGCCCGCGTTCGAGCGCGTCGCCCGCGCGATCGCCCCGGACCTCAAGAACGACTACCTCGGCACCTCGCCGCGCAGCGGGCTGACGCCGTACGTCTTCACGGCGAGCGAGCTGCCGCCGCACTTCCCGGTGCCGATGCACAACGAGATGAGTTTCGTGCGCTCGCCGCCGCGCCGCCTCTTCTTCACCTGCCTCGTCCCGAACCGCCCGCCGGGCGGCGAGACGCCGCTCGTCGACATGCGCGCCGTCTGGCGCGACCTCGACCCCGACGTGCGCGAGCGCTTCGCGACCCGCGGCGTCACCTACATCCGGCGCTACGGGCCCCCCGGCGGCGGGGGCTGGGACCCGTGGAAGCTCAAGCGCTGGGACGAGATGTTCGGCACCACCGACCGCGACGTGGTGGAACGCCGCTGCGCCGAGGAGGGTTTCGCGCCCGCCTGGGAGCCCGACGGCACGCTCCGCCTCGTGCACACGCGCCCCGCGGCGAAGCCGCACCCGCGCACGGGCGAGCCCACCTGGTTCAACCACAGCCAGGTCTTCCACAAGGACGCCGCCCCCGCCGAGTACGACCGCATCGCGTCGCGGCTCGGCGCGAAGTGGCGCGCGTGGGGCTGGCTGGCGAGGGCGCTGCTGGCCACGCGGCGGCGCCACGCGATGGACTGCACCTACGGCGACGGCTCGCCCATCCCCGCCGCGGACATGGACGCGGTGCGCGACGCCATCTGGAAGAACCTCGTCGCCTTCCCGTGGGAGCGCGGCGACGTCCTCGCGATCGACAACGACGCCGTAGCCCACGGGCGGATGCCCTACCGGGGGGAGCGGCTCGTCGCGGTCGCCTGGGCATGAACTGGCTGCTCTTGCGCGGGCTCGTGCGCGAGCGCCGCCACTGGGGCGACTTCCCCGCGCGCCTCGCGGAGCGGACCGGCGGCGAGGTCCTCGCCCTCGATCTCCCCGGCGTGGGCACCGAGCGCGGGAGGCGCCCGCCCACGTCCGTCGCGGGTATCGTCGCCGACCTGCGGCCCCGGTTCGCGGCGGCGCGGTCGCCGGGGCCCTGGTCGATCTTCGCGCCGTCGCTCGGGGGCATGGTCGCGCTCGCGTGGGCGGCGCGTCACCCCGAGGACTTCGCGCGCGTCGCCGTCTGCAACACCTCCGCGCGCGACCTCGCGGCGCCGTTGCGACGGTTCTCGCTCGCGGCGATCGCCACCGTCGCGCGCGGCCTCCTCGCCCGCGACCCGGAGCCGCACGTGCTCGCGCTCGTCTCGAACACGCCGCACGGCCGCGCGTGCGCCGCGCGCTTCGCGACGTTCGGGCGCGTGGGGGTGGGCGTGCTCGCCCGCCAGCTGCTCGCGGGCGCCCGGGCGACCACCCCGGCGAGCCTGACGGCGCCCCTGCTCGTCCTCTGCTCCGACGGCGACCGCCTGTGCGACCCGCGCGCGTCGCGGACCCTCGCCGCGCGGCTCGGCGGCGCGCTCGCCGTCCACCCCACCGCCGGTCACGACCTGCCGCTGGACGACCCGGAGTGGGTGATCGCGCGGCTCACGATGTAGGCTCGGCCATGCTCCTCGCCCTCCTCGCCTGCGCGCCGAAGGTGGCCCCGGTCCCGCCGCAGGAGAACCCGCTCCTGCTCTGGGAGCTGCAGCGCGAGGGCAAGACCTCTCACCTGCTCGGCACCTGCCACCTCGGCGTGCCGCTCGACTACGCGCTGCCGGAGCCCCACGACCGCGTGCTGGACGAGGCGCGCGTGGTCTACACCGAGGCCGAGCTCGACATGGACGACGTCGGCCGGCTGTTCCGCCTCGTGTGGAGCGACGGCCCCGGGCTGTCCGAGCGCATCCCGGACGACCGCTGGCGCGCCGTGGCGATCGCCGTGCGCGACCAGATGCCGGCGCCCTTCTTCGAGCACCTCGAGCCCTGGGTGCTCGCGTCCATGGTGCCGATGTTCGCGGCGAAGAGCTTCGACCGCGCGAAGGAGGCGATGGACCTCGAGATCCAGAAGCGCGCGAAGGCGCGCGGAATCCGGATGGCCCACGTCGAGACGCTCGAGGAGCAGGCCGCGATGCTGCGCGCCTTCGACGACGCGTTCCTCGCCGACCTCGGGCCCTCCGAGGAAGACGGCGCCGCGCAGACGGAGGCGCTCACCGCGTTGTGCCTCCGCGCCGACACGAGCGTGGCGGACGTGTTGCTCGACCCCGGCGACCCCACCTCCGAGGCGCTGCTCGCCACGCGCAACCGCGCCTGGGTCCCGAACCTGTTGCCCGACCTGAAGGAGGGCGGCGCGCTCGTCGCGGTGGGGGCGGCGCACGTGCTCGGCGACGCGGGGCTGCTCGCGCTCCTGTCGGCCGAGGGCTTCACGGTCCGCCAGCTCACGACGACGCGGCCCGTCACCGGCGAGCGCATGCCGGCGATGTCGGCCCGCATCGCGCCGGCCCCTCCGCTCCCCCCGGGGATCGAGGCCTTCGAGGCACAGATGGCGAGCGCGCTCCCGGCGGCCCTGTGCGCCGAGGGGCAGCTCGTCCGCAAGTGCTTCGAGCCCGACCTCGCGCGCTGCACCGAGCGGCTCGCCGCCGACACGCGGCTCTGTGTCCGCCAGCACGCGGATCTGCTGCCCGCCGACGGCTCGGCCCCGTCCGAGGACGTCGTGAAGCGCCTCGGCGGGTGCGTGCCCGGCGGCCTGATGATCGAGGCGATCGCGCGAGACCGCGTCGGCGACGCCCCGATGTGCAGGATGATCGAGGGGATGATGCAGAGCGCGGCGGGCAAGTAGGCTTGGCGGACACGCCGTCGACGAAGTGGGTCCGTCTGACCGTCGCGGGTCGGGCGCCAGCCCCGCCGGCGTCGCCCGCGCCGCCCCCGGAGGAGCCGCCGCCGCCGCGCCCCCGGCGGCGAGCGCGCGAGGCCCGCGTGCCCGAGCGCTGGGACGTCGTCCTCGTCGACCTCGGCCTCCCCGACGCGCGCCACCTCTGCCGCGGCCCCCTCGTCCGCGTGGGCGCCGACCCCGGGCCCGCGGGGCTGCGCCTCGACGGGCGGCGGGGCCTCGCCGACACCCACGTCGTGATCGAGCTCCTCGACGGGCGCGTCCTCGTGACGCCCGTGGGCGCCGCAGTCGTACGCGTCGCCGACGACGAGGCCTCGCTCGATCGCGCGTTGCCGTTGCGCGAGCCCACCTGGGTCGCGCCGGGCGCGGTGATCGAGCTGGGCTCGCCCCCGCGGGCGACGCGGCTCCACGTCGCGGAGGTGCGGCGCGTGGGGGCCTGGCGGGCGGCGGCGAGGCAGGCGGGCGACTGGACCACGGGGATGCTGCGGCGGCGAGGGCTCGCGCCGCAGGAGGTCCGGCCGCCCGTCCTGTTCGGGGTCATCGCCGTCGCCACGTTCGTGGTGCTGACGCTCCCGATGATCGCGCTGGTGGCGGCCTTCTGGGTGTATCAGCGGGCCGTGGCGCCCTGAGCCCGGGCCCGGCTCGCCGGCGATCGCGGGAGGTCCGGTCGCGCGAATGACCGACGGGCGCTGTCCGCGCGGGCGGCCGGGGCGTAGAGTGCCGGGACGAAGGGCACATGACGCCTGTCCGGCACGCGGGGGCCCCGGCCCTCCTCGCGCTCGTCGTCCGCGCCGGGTCGGCGTGCACCCCGACCCCCGCGGGGGATCCGCCGGGCGAGGGGCTCGAGGCGGGCCCGGACTGCGTCGAGGACGGGGACTGGCCGGTCGACGAGGCGGCGAACGTCCTCGGCGCCCGCGTCGTCGCCGGCGTCGCGGACGAGGACGACCTCGCGGCGCTGCGGATCGTCGTGGACGGGCTGCGCGAGCGCCGCGGCCCCTGGGCCCATCACGTCGAAGGCCCCTGGCGGGAGGCGGCGGGCGGCACCTTCGTCGCGGAGGGCGCCGAGTCGCTCGCCTACGCCTCGGTCCCGGAAGGGGTGGTCGACGACGAGGGCCGACCCTGGCTCTTCTTCGTGGACGGCGATCTCGACGCGATGATGGCCAAGGCGGAGGCCGGCGAGCCGATGCGCGCCGGCTGGGGAGGCGTCGCGGGCCTCGCCGCGGCACGCTGGAGCGAAGACGGGACGTGGGAGCGGGTGGAGGTCGAGGTGGTGGGAGACGACGTCCCTCTGCTCATCGTCGACCCCGACATCCTCCGCCTCCCGGACGGGAGCTGGCGCATGTACACGCTGTCGGTCCCCGCCGACGAGGCGTGCGCCGACCGGGTGAACCCGGCCGGGATGCCCGCTCCGCACCGGGTCTGGGCGTACCGGTCGGACGATCTCGTGGAGTGGACGTCGATCGGGACGGTGTACGAGGCCTCCGAGCGGACGACGGACCCCGGCGTCTGGTGCCGGGGTGACACGTGCGGGCTGATGGTGTCGGCCGGGACGACGCCGCCCGAAGCGGCCCTGTCGGCGGACGGGGGCCGGAGCTTCGTCGCCTCTCCGGTGGAGGTGCCGGAGGGGTCGCTGGGGATGCCGGACTTCCTGGTGCGGGAGGACAGGGAGACGTGGATGATCTCCCAGACGGACGGACAGGCCCTGCGCGCCCTCAGCTCGACCGACGGCCGCGTGTGGGTCGAGGACACCGGCCCGGGGCTCGCCGGCGAGGGGCCGACGGTGATCGAGCACGACGGGGACGTGCTCCTGTGGATCCACGTCTCGAGCTGGTGACCGCGAGCCTCGCGGGCACCGGCACGGGCAGGACCACACGGCAGACCCAGTCGTCCTCGCGGACCCCGTGCCAGTCCGTCCCGCCTGACCCGGACGCGAAGGCGCCCGCGCCGTCCGCGTCGAAGGCGCCGCGCCGGCGGGCGACGGCGGGCCCCGTCTCGGTCTCGCTGCAGGCGTGGATGCCCGCCTCGATCGGGGGAGCTTCGTCCGCCGCACACGCGAGGAAGAAAGGGAGGGCCATGCCCGGAAGGTGGCCGGCGGGGGGAGACGCCGGCGTCCTCAGCGCGCCGACGCCCCGTCCGCCAGCGCCGCCCGCACCTCCCGCTCCAGCGCGAGGAAGCCGGGCGACAGCCGGAACGCCTCGCCGCGCGGGCGGGGCTCGCGAACGTCGATGGCGGTGCGGATCCCGGCGGGGCGGCCGGCGAGCACCACGACGCGGTCGCCCAGCACGAGGGCCTCGCCGACGTCGTGGGTGACGACGACGGTGGTGGTGTCCGCGGCGGCGAGCAGCGCCTGGAGCGAGGACTGGAGCCCCTCGCGCAGCAGCGGGTCCACGGCCGCGAAGGGCTCGTCCAGCAGGAGCACGCGCGGCCGCAGCTGCAGCGTCCGGACGAGCGCGACGCGCTGCGCCATGCCGCCCGAGAGCTGCGCCGGCTTCAGGTCGAGCGCGTGCCCGAGGCCCACGAGGTCGAGGAGCGGCCCCACCTCCCCGTCCACCCCCGCGGCCTCGCGCGCGAACGCGAGGTTCTGCCGCACGGTCATCCACGGGAGCAGGCGCGGATCCTGGAAGACGAGCCCCACCCCGCGGCCCGGCGTGGGGTCCGGCACGTGGACGGCGCCCGCCGTCGGAGACAGGAGCCCCGCCACGATCCGCAGGAGCGTCGACTTCCCGCAGCCCGAGGGCCCCACCAGCGCGGTGACCGTCCCCGCGGGCACGTCGAGATCGAGCCCGTCGAACACCGGCGCGCCCGCGAACTCGAAGCGGAGCCGCTCGACCCCGATCACGCGAGCCTCCGCTCGAGGGCGCGGGCGCCGAGGTCCATCAGGTACCCGCAGAGCCCGATGCAGGCCATGCTCGCGACGACGCCTTCGGTGTCGAGCGTGAGCCGGTGCATCTGGATGCGGTAGCCGAGGCCCTGCTGCGCGCCGACGAGCTCCGCGGCGATGACGCTCGTCCACGCGAGCCCGAGGCCCGTGCGCAGCCCGGCGACGATCTGCGGCGCCGCGGCCGGCAGGCGGATGCGCGTGAGCACCTGCCAGCGCGTCGCCCCGAGGCTCCGCGCCAGCTCGAGGTACGGCGCGGGCGTGTTCGCCAGCGGCCACGCGACGTTCACGAAGATGGGGAAGAACGCGCCGACGAACACGATGAACCAGGCGCTCCGGTCGCCGAGCCCGAACCACAGGATCGCCAGCGGCACCCACGCGATGGGCGGGATGGGCCGGAGCAGGTTCAGCACGAAGCCGAGCCCGCCCCCGAGCCGCCGCGAGAGCCCCGTCACCGCGCCCACGGCGAGCCCCGCGGCGACGGCGAGCAGGTACCCGATCACGACGCGCTCCACGCTCGCGACGAGATCGCCGCCCAGCCCGTCCATCGTCGGCACCGCGCGCAGGACCGCGATCGGGCCGGGGAGCGTGGGCGAGGCGGCGATCCGCGCGGCGGCCTCCCAGCCGGCGAGCGCGAGCGCGAGCGCGACCGCGGGGGCGGCGCGCGTCATCTCGCCGAGGGGCGCAGCATCGCCTCCGCCCGCGCCGCCTCGCGCAACAGCCCCGCCTCGTGCATGAAGTCCGCGACGCCCTGCAGCTCGGCGACGTCCTCGGCGGTGAGCGTGACCCGCACGGGCTCGCCGGCGTAGTTGGGCTCGATCTTCGCGCTGGCGTCGAGCACGGCGGGGTCGAGCTCCAGCTTCGCGGCCTCGAGGTACCAGGCGTTCGCCTCCTCGCGGTGCTCGCGGAAGTACGTCCACGCCTCGGCGATCGCGTCGCGGAAGCGCGCGTCGGCGCCGGGGTGCGCCTTCGCGTAGTCGTCGTCCATGAGCGCCAGCGCGGTGACGCGCCCGACGTGCAGGGTTCGGGCCTTGCCCCCGTGCTCGAGGTTCGCGAAGGCTGGGTCCCAGGTGGAGGCCGCGCCGATGCCGCCCCAACGGCCGTCCATCTCCGGCGTGTTCGCGAGCGCCACGATCTCCTCGAGGCCGAGGTTCGTCAGCGACACGTCCGCCTTCGGATCGAGCCCGGCGCCGCGCAGGGCCTCGATCGTCTCGCGGTGGGCGGCCGCGCCGAACGGCACCGCGATCGTGGCCCCGCGGAGGTCGGCGACGGTCTTCGCCGGCGAGCCGGGCGGCACGAACAGCCCGACGCGGTTGTACATCAGCCGCGCGACCGCGCCCCAGCCCGGGTCCTTCGCGAAGAGCGACAGCGCGGGCTGATCCGCGGTGAAGAGCACGTCGACCTCGCCGGCGAGGGCGCCCTCGTTGAGCGGCCCGCCATAGGTGAAGCCCGTGAACGTCGCCGCGAAGCCCTTCCTCGCGAGGATGTCGGTGCGCTGGAGGATGACGGCGATCTGGCCCTGCGTGGCCCAGGTGGTCTGCCAGCCCACGCGGAGGGCGTCGCCCGCGGGCGCGTCGGGCGTGGGCGCCTCGGGCTCGGAGAAGCAGGCGAACAGGAGCGCGATCAGCATGGGCCGCGCAGCATAGCGCGCGCCGTCCCGTCAGTGGACCCGGGGCGCCTCCGAGCGCACGGTGAACCGCACCACCTCGGTGCCGTCGCCGCCGAACGTGCCGCCGAGCCGCGCGGCGATGCGCGCGCAGGTGGGTCCGTCGACGGCGAGGTGGCGATCGCCCCACACGAAGAAGCTCTCCTCGCCGAAGCCGCCGACGACGACGCGACCGCAACCGGCCCGGACGGCGGCGAGCAGGATGCGAGTGAGCAGAACGCGCAACAGGCCGGCCTCCGCGGCCGCGACGAGCCCCGGCTGGATGCGCCAGCGCACGTCGCCGTCCAGCTCGGAGGCGACCTCTCTCGCCAAGCGGGAAATCGAGATGGGGGATCGGCGTTCGGCGACCATCGAACCTCCGGTTTCAAGCCTGCTAAACACGTTGTCGAGCACGTGGGAGACCTCTCTCACCGGACCGCGGCGGGCGTGCCGCCGAACCGGAAGCGCACGACCTCGGTGCCGTCGCCGCCGAGCTCGCCGCCGTACCGCCGGACGATTCGCCGGCAGGTGCCCGGACACGACACCTCGAAGTCGCGATCCGCCCACACGAAGAACGAGCCGTCGCCGTGCTGCGCCACGAGCACGTCGGCGGCGCCCGCGCGCTCCGCCCCGAGCAACACGCCCGTGAGCAACACGCGCAGGAGCCCGGCGTCCACGTCCGCGACGAGCCCGGGCGCGACGCGCCAGCGGGTCGTCGGCTCGAGCTCGCACGAGATCTCCAGCGCGAGCTCGGACAGGCGGGTGGAAGGGAGGTCCGCCATGACGCCAAGTTCAGCCCGGGAGGCCGGGTTTCGATTACAGGACGCTTACGTTCAGTAGAGGGTGGCCTCGTCCGTGACGGCGAGGACCTCCTCGTAGGTGGTCTCGCCCCGGGCCATCTTCTTGATGGCGTACTCGCGCAGCGTCAGCATCCCGTCGTTGAGCGCCTCGCGCTTGAGCTCCTGCGCGCTGGCCTTGTCCATGATGAGGCGCTGGATGCGCGGCGTGACGCGCAGGACCTCGAAGACGCCCGTCCGCCCGCGGTAGCCGGTGCCTCGACAACGAACGCAGCCCTTGCCCCGCCGCACCTTCAGGCGACGGCCTTCGGCGCCGCGGATCTTCAAGTGGTCGATCTGCTCGGGCGTCAGCACGTCGTCGGCCGTGCAGTAGGGGCACACCCGCCGCACGAGGCGCTGGGCGATCACCCCGAGCAACACGCCGCTGATGAGGAACGGGTAGACGTCCAGATCGAGCAGGCGCCCGACCGCGCTCGCGGCGTCGTTGGTGTGGACGGTGGAGAGCACGAGGTGGCCGGTGAGCGCGGCCTGCACGGCGCCCTCGGCCGTCTCGGGGTCGCGGATCTCGCCGACCATGATCACGTCGGGGTCCTGGCGCAGCACGTTGCGCAGCGCCGTGCCGAACGTGAAGCCGATCTTCGGCTGCATCGCCATCTGGTTGAAGCTCTCGTGGACCATCTCGATGGGGTCCTCGAGCGTGCAGATGTTGATGCGCGGCGACGCGACGTGGTGCAGCGTCGAGTAGAGCGTCGTGGTCTTGCCGGAGCCCGTGGGCCCCGTGATGAGCACCATGCCGTTCGTCGCGCGGCAGAGCTGCTCGTAGATGGCCAGCTCGCGCTCGAAGAAGCCGAGGTCCTTCAGCGGCTGCTTGAGCACGGCGGGGTCGAAGATGCGGATGACCGCCTTCTCGCCGAAGGCGGTCGGCACGGTGGAGACGCGGAGCTCGACCTCCTCCTTGCCGAACTGGGTCTTGAAGCGGCCGTCCTGCGGGCGTCGCTTCTCCGCGATGTCGAGGCGGGCGAGCAGCTTGATGCGCGACACCACCGCCGGGTGCACGGTCTTCGGCATGCGGTGCACGCTGTGGAGCACGCCGTCGATGCGCATGCGGACCAGCGCGTCCTCCCGCTTGGGCTCGACGTGGATGTCGCTCGCGCGCTGGTCGTGCGCGTAGTTGAGCAGGTACCAGACCGCCTGCACGATGGGCTGGTCGGTGGCCTCGAGCTCGTTGGTGCCGTGGACCTTGTAGAGCGCCTCGAGGTTGGTGATGTCCGGCAGATCGTTGGAGAGCTCGATCTCCGCGGCCCGCATGCTGCGCCGGAAGCCGTGGAACTCGGTGATGACGCGCAGGATCTCCGACTTGGGCGCCATCACCGGCCGGATGGCCTTCTGCTTGTAGGCCGCCAGCGAGCCGAGCAGCTCGGTGTTCCAGGGGTCGGTGACGGCGACGGTGATGTAGTCGGGCTTGTTCTCGATCGCGATGACGAGGTGTTTCTCGGCGAACGGGCCGCCGAAGGCGTCGACGACGAGCCGGAAGTCGAGCTTGAGCGGGTCGATGCGCACGAACCCGTAGCCGAGGGCCTTCGCGACGGCCTCGGTGGCGGACTCCTCGTCGAGGACCTGCCCGTTGTCGGCGCGGCGGAAGCGGAACGACGCGACGAGCTCCAGATCCGAGATCGCGTAGCTCACGCGCTGGCGGCCCAGCACCCGGCGCAGCTCCGCGCGGCGATCGAGCAACAGGTGCCGGGCCTGCTCCTTGCCGCGGTGGAGCACGTCGCGCTTCTGGCCCTCGTGCAGCATCCCTCCCTCCACGAGCACGTCGAGGATCTGCGCGAGGGAGGGGCCGGAGGACATCGGGGGGATCGTATCAAACGGCGCGTCAGGTGAAGATGATCTGCGCCCCGTCCGCGAGGTCGTAGAAGTCGCCGGCGGTGATGACCTCCTTCACCTGCGGCAAGAGGTCGTCCTTCGTGCGGTGCATCATGTCCATCGCCAGCTCGCACGCGTAGAGCTCGGCGCCGCTGTCGTCGAGGAGCTCGATCATCTCCTTCACCGTCGGGAGGTTGAGCCTCGCCATCTCCTTCTGCATCATCGACGCGGCGACCGACTCCATGCCGGGCAGGCCGCCGACGATCGTGGGGATGGGCACCGTCGGGTTGCCGGCGAGGTTGACGTGCAGGTGGTCGACCTTGCCCTTCGTCACCACGTCGAGCCCGTAGAACGTGAAGAAGATGAACGCCTCGATGCCCGCCTGGCGCGCGGCGTTGGCGAGGATGAGCGCCGGGTACGCCTCGTCGAGGCCCCCCTTGCTGCAGATGATGGCGACCTTGCGGTCCATGACGACCCTCCTTTCAGATGCAGCCGGCCGGCTTGGGGACGCCCGCGAGGCGGGCGGCCGTCCTGCCGGGGGCCTTGGGGAAGAGCGCGTAGATCTCCTTCGTGGGCGTGCCGGTCCCCGCCGTGATGCGGCGGATGTTCGGCGACACGCCGTGCTTCGCGTGATCGGCCCGCACGAACTCGAGGACGCGCCAGTGCGCCTCGGTCAGGGAGATCCCCTCGGCCTCCGCCACCCTCGCCGCCCACTCGGGCGACCAGTCGGCGACGAAGCCCGCGTCGGCGACGTCGGGGCGCGGGGCCGCGCGCGCCTCCTTCGCCGCCGAGCGGGCAGGATCGCGGCGGGGCGCCAGGCGGGCCAGCTTCGGCCCCTGGGTCCCGCACGTCGGGGGGGCGAGCTCGCGGGGCTTCGCGGGCGCCTCCCTCGTCGCGCGCCCGACCCGACGCAACACGTCGATCGCGAGCGCGAGCCCCCGCTCGACGTCCTCGTCCTGGCTCGCCCGGAGCAGCCCCATGACGCCGACCGGCTCCACACGCCCGGCCTGCTCCACCACTTCGGCGGTCTCGTGCGCGAGGCGCGAGAGGGCGCGCACGTCCTCGGGCCGCGTCCGCGTGACGACCTCGTCCAGGACCGCGAGGAGCTCCCGGCCCAGCGTGAAGTACCCCTTCGCCTCGATCGCGACGAGCTCGACCGACGCCGCCCGGAGGATCTCGCGCCCGATGGGCCCGAGCTCTTCCAGCAGCTCCTCGACGACCCGCCCGCGGGCGTCCAGCGCGTCCACGCGCCGGTCGAGGCGGTCGATGCGCGCGTTGAGCAGCCGCAGCTCGACGAGCATCGCGGCCATCGTGTCGTCCGCGCGAGGCGCGGTGTCGGTCTCGGTGTACATGGTGCGGTCCTCCACGTCAGGCCCACTTGCCGGCGAGGGCCATGCGGTGATCGAGCGGGAGCTCCTCGCCCTTGAGCAACAGGTTCCAGTAGACCCACCGGAAGCCCAGCTTGCCCCAGTGGTTGGTGTAGCTCTCCTCCAGCAGGGTGAAGGGGCCGATGCCGGGCAGCGGGAAGCGGCCCGGGAGCGGCTCCGTGGTGTAGTTGAAGTCGATGAGGACGGCCTTCCCGTGCCCCGTCTCCACGAAGCAGTTCGCGTGGCCGTCGAAGCCCGGCTCGAGCGGGCGCCCCTCGACGTGGCGGAGCACGTTCTCGACGAGCACCTCCGCCTGGAAGTGCGCGACGGAGCCCGCCTTGCTGCTCGGCAGGTCGGTGGCGTCGCCGAGCGCGAACACGTCGGGGAAGTGGAGCGACTGCAGCGTGTGCTTGTGCGTCGGGAAGAAGCCGGCGTGGTCGCCGAGGCCCGAGTCGGACACCACCTTCGCGCCCGCGTGCGGCGGGATCGACACGAGCAGGTCGAACGCGAGCTCCCGCCCGTCGAAGCCCTGCATCACGTGGCCCGCGGGATCGACCTTGGCCACGTTGAAGTCGGTCTCGACGTGGATGTCGCGCGTCGCGAGCATGTCGCCCAGCAGGGCGCTCGCCCGCGGCTTCGTGAACGCCCCGTCGAGCGGCGTCGCGTAGACGATCTCGACCTTCTCGCGCATGCCCCGCTCGGTGAAGAACGCGTCGGCGAGGAACAGGAACTCCAGCGGCGCCACGGGGCACTTGATGGGCATCTCGGCGACGTTGAGGACGAGCCGCCCGCCCGGCCAGCGGTCGAGCTTGTGCGCCAGCGCGGTCGCCCCCTCCAGCGTGTAGAAGTCGAACGCGTCCTCCCGCCAGCCGCGCCCGGTCAGGCCCTCCGTCGCCTCGGGCACGATGCGCGTGCCCGTCGCGACGATCAGCACGTCGTACGGGAGCGCCGTCCCGTCGGCGAGGTGGACCTGCTTGCGCTCGGGGTCGATGCGGGCGAGCTCGCCGCGGACGAGGTCCACGTCGGGGGCGAGCAGGGAGTGGCGCGGCCGCTGGATCTCGTCGGGCCGGTAGGTCCCGAACGGGACGAACAGCAGCCCCGGCTGGTAGAGGTGGACGGGGTCGCGGTCCACGACCGTGACCTGCCACCGGCCCGGCTCGAGGCGCCGGACCAGCTTGTTGGCCATCATGGTGCCGGCCGTCCCGCCTCCGAGGACGAGGATGTGTCTCATTGCGGCCCTCCCTGTGTGGGGGCCTACGGCAATGCACCGCGCGTGCCGGACCGAGCTTCCTCGGTTTTCCGCCGCTCTCCCCGGCCGAGCGAAACGTTTCCTTGCACCCGCCCGGAACGTTTCGTCACGCGAGCCCGTGGGCCCGCATCTTCCGCCAGAGGGTCGTGCGGCTCATGCCCAGCGCGTCCGCGGCGTCGGCGCGGTTCCAGCGCGCGGCCTCGAGCGCGGATCGGATCCGCCCGCTCTCGCCGTCGTTCGCGGCGCGGCGCGGCGCGTGCGCGGGGAGGTGCTGGGGGTAGATGGTCTCGCCGTCGCACACCACGAAGGCGTACTCGAGCGCGTTCTCGAGCTCCCGGACGTTGCCCGGCCAGGGCATGTGCTCCATCACGCGGAGCAGGTCCGGCGCGAGCCGCAGCGCGCGGCCGTCGCGCCGGTTGATGCGCGCGGCGACGAAGTGCGCCAGCGGCGCGACGTCCTCGGGGCGCTCCCGCAGCGGCGGGACGTGGATCGGGACGACGCAGAGCCGGTAGTAGAGGTCCTCGCGGAACGTGCCCCTCTCGATGGCGTCCTCGAGGTCGGCGTTCGTGGCGGCGACCACCCGGGCCTCGAGCTGCCGCGTGGCGTTCTCGCCGACGCGCTCGTAGCGGCCGTCCTGGAGCACGCGCAGGAGCTTCACCTGCAGGGCGGGCGGCATCTCGCCGATCTCGTCGAGGAACAGCGTCCCGCCGCGCGCGGCCTCGAAGCGCCCGACCCGGTCGCGCACCGCGCCGGTGAAGGCGCCGCGGACGTGACCGAAGAGCTCGGACTCGAGCAGCTCGCCCGGGAGCGCGCCGCAGTTGATGGCCACGAAAGGCCCGTGCGACCGCACCGAGCGCGCGTGCAGCGCCCGCGCGACGACCTCCTTTCCCGTGCCGCTCTCGCCGGTGATCAACACGGGCACGTCGCTCCGCTGGAGCGAGTCGACCATGTGCACGACCCGCAGCATCGCGGGCGAGCGCGCCACGAGCCCCGCCCCCCCGAGCGCGGCGTGGACGAGCAGGTCCTCCTCCTCCGCGGGCCGCAGGACGAGGATCCAGCGCGCCCGCGGATCGCAGTGGGCCGCGACGGTGTCGGGCAGCGGCGCGGCCGTGACCGAGACGAGGCGACCGCCGTCCCCGCAGCGCAGGATCGCGCGCCGCCCCTCCTCCCGCCGGCCCTTCCGCAGCGCCTCGCCGATGGGCTCGCCGGGCCCGAAGAGGCCCGGCCCCAACAGGTCCTCCGCGCGCATCCCCCGCACGCGCTCGGTGGCGCCCGCGCACGCGAGCGAGTCGAGCGAGCGGCTGACGCGGACGACGCGCTGGTCGGCGTCGAGGACGACGAGCACGCGCCCGAGCGCCTCGAAGACGGACTCCAGCGCGCCGAGGCCGGAGGGGGGCGGCAGCTGGGGCATACGGGAAGCTACCGGGCCCGGGGTGGATCAGGCGTCGGCCAGATCGCCGAGCGCCCGCACGGCGCGCCAATTCTGGGCGGTGGGGAGCGTCGGCGCCCCCGTCACGGACAGGGCCACTCTCCCAGGTCGGCGTCGTTGTCCGTCTCGTCGCACTCCTCGACGGCGTCCGGCTCGTCGACCACCGCGCGGACACCGCCGCCCCACCGCGCCTCGGTGAGCTCGTAGGGCCCGAGGTAGACGCCCGCGCCGGCCTGGAGTGACGGCACCGTCTCGAGGACCTCGACGTTCGGCCCCCGGTAGATCGCGACCTCGAACTCGGTGGTGCCGGCGAGCCCCGTGTTCTCGACGGGCACGAGGACCTCGACCACGCCTTCCTCGCAGCGGTACGTGCACACCTCCGGCGTGCCCAGCTCGAGGTCGGCGAGGTCGGTGGAGTCGCCGAGGTCGCTCCCACCCGCGCGGAAGCTGTTCCAGGTGGCCCAGTTGGGCGCCTGTGTCACCGGGATGCCGCCGTCGTTCTCGACGTTGGTGATGTGGTACGCGAACTGGTTCCACACCGGACGCGACGGGCGCCAGCTGTCGTCGGCGTCGCCGATGACGGTGATGCCGTTGTAGCCGGAGTAGGCGTAGTTGTTGGACGGCAGGACGATCTCGGTGGAGCCGTCGCGGTCGACGTCGAGGATGAGCGGGTACTCGTAGATGGTGCCCGACGCGTGGCCGTCCTCCTGCAGCTTCACCGCGCCCGTGGCGCCGTCGTAGACCCACAGCGTGATCTCGTCGGCGTACACGACGTCGGAGGCGCCGTCGCCCTCGAAGTCGAATACCGAGCTGCCCGTCACGCTGGACGACCAGTCCTGCACGGCGGCGCTCCACCGCACGCTGCCGTCCGTGTCGAACACCGTGTAGTAGTAGGCCCCCGCGACGCCGACCTCCGGGTAGCCGTCGTTGTCAAAGTCCGCGACGGTTGGGGGACCGCCGCCGCCGCCCGGCACCGAGGCGGACCACCAGATCGTGCCGTCGCCACCGGTCAGGTACACGGTCGCGCTTGACACGTGCACGATCTCCGGCAGCCCGTCGAGGTCGAAATCGCCGGCGGCGCCCCACCCGTCGGGCGCCGAGGACGTCCAGAGCGTGATCCCGTTCCCGCGGTAGGCCGTGTTGCCGGCGATCACCTCGAGCCGCTCGTCACCGTCCAGATCGACGGCGAACGACAGCCACGCCCCGTACCCGCCGGTGCCCGTCCACCGCACCGAACCGTCCGAGTTCAGCACCTGGCGCCCGAAGATCACCTCGGCCTGCCCGTCCTGGTCGAGATCGGCGAACGCCGGGGCGCCGTAGCCGTTGACCTCGGTGCCCCCCGCCCATTTGAACGAGCCGTCGGGGTTCACGCACACCACGCCCACCCCGAACCCGGGGGTGCACACCTCCGGGACACCGTCGGCGTCGATGTCGCCGATGGCCGGGTTGCCGCTGGAGTGGAGGGCGTAGCCGCCCGCGTCGAGGATGGACCACCAGGTGCCGCTCCCGTCGCCGGAGACGAGCGTGAGCGTGCCCGCCGAGGTGTACGCGCCGCCGGAGAACGAGGTGAAAGCGAGGTCGGGGACGTCGTCCTCGTCGACGTCGCCGTCGCCGTCGTCGTCGGTCACGTTGGCCGCCGCCGGCGTCGACATGATGTCGTCGTAGCCGCCGTACGTCGCGTTGCTGTTCCACTGCCACTCGACGACCGGCGTGAACGTGCCGGGCTCGGCGACGACGAGGCAGGTGGACGAGCTCGGAACGGTGAACGGCTCGCCCGCCTCGGCGCAGGTGGGGGGCGTGACGGAGGTGTCCTCGGGCGGGGCCGGCTCTTCGCGCTTCGGCGTGACCTCGTAGTCGCTGCAGGCGGCGAGCAGGGCGAAGAGCATGGTGGCGCCAGCATGCACGCGGCGTGCCGCGTTGAAAAGCCCCGCCGCGCGACGGGGAACGGTCAGGCGGGTCGCGCGCGCCCGAGGCGCCGGCGCCTCAGCGCCTCACTCCCCCCGTTCCAGCTTCTTCTGGGCCATCTGCACGTACTTCCGGATGTTCGGGATCTCCGGGTCGAGCACGAGCGCCCGCTGCAGGTCCTGGAAGGCCTGGCGGTAGCTCTTCCGGTAGTAGTGGGAGATGCCGCGCCGGCACCGCGCCATCGCGTGGCTGCCGTCGAGCTCGACCGCCTGGTCGTAGAACTCGATCGCGCGCTTGTACTCCTTGCGGGCGAAGTACAGGTCGCCCATCGCGACGTGGGGATCGGGCTTGTCGGGCTGGAGGTCCTCGGCGCGCTGGAAGTCGCTCATCGCGCTCGAGTAGTCGCCGATCTCGAGGTAGCAGCGGCCACGGCCGATGAAGCCGTCGACGAAGCTCGGCTTCATGTCCAGCGCGTCGGTGAACGACTGGATGGCCTTGTGGAAGTCGCCGCGGCGAGCGAGCGCGTGACTCTCGTTCATGATGCCGGCGACCACGCCGTCCTCGATGACCACCTTCTGAGCCGGGAACGGCTCGGGCGTCATGGTGATGTTGGTGGGCGTCCCGCGGTCGTCGTCGGTGAGGCGCGGAGCCGCGGGCGCGGCCTTCTTCGCGCGGTCGAACGAGAGCTTCAGGCCGCCCTTCACGGCGACGCCGCTGCCGGACTCGAGCTCGTCGTCCTCGTCGGTGTCCTCGCCCCCCGCGGCCACGGCGGCCTCGTCGGGCTCGGCGTCCTCGTCCTCCTCGGGCGCGGCGATGCGCGGGCCGACGGGCCTCGCGCCGCGCAGATCGAGGGTCGCCGCGCCCGCGC
>JBMOQZ010000002.1:0-3643 GCA_049322475.1 Myxococcota bacterium
GTGCCGATCGCGATCTCCGTGCCGTCGTCGAGCCCGTCGTCGTCGGTGTCGGCGTCGAGCGGGTCGGTGTCCGTGTCGTCGACCTCGGTGCCGTCGTCGAGCCCGTCGTCGTCGGTGTCGGCGTCGAGCGGGTCGGTCCCGAGCGCGGCCTCCTCCTCGTCGGTGAGGCCGTCGGAGTCGGTGTCCACCACGTGCTCGACGTCGTCGGCGGGATCGGTGGGGTCGGTGCCGTCCACCTCGGTCTCGACGCCGTCGCCGGTGCCGCCGCCGTCGGTGTCCTCGACGAGCGGGTCGGTGCCGCCGTCGACCTCCGTGCCGTCGTCGAGCCCGTCGTCGTCGGTGTCTGCATCCGCGGGGTCGGTGCCCCAGGTGTCGGTCTCCTCCCCGTCGCCGAGGCCGTCGCCGTCGGTGTCGGCGTCGGCGGGGTCGGTGCCGAGGTCCATCTCGTCGTCGTTGTCGAGGCCGTCGCCGTCGGTGTCGACGTCGGTGACGGCCTCGTACCACCCGCACAGGCTCGTGTCGCAGTGCGGCGCGTCCTTCCCGAAGGTGTGCGTGGAGCTGCTCGTGCCGAATGCGAACGCGAGCTGATCCACCGACGTGACGCCCGTGTACGTGGTGAGGTCGGCCCAGGAGACGTACCAGTCGACGAAGGTCTCGGCGGTGCCGCCGCACACGCTGCTTCCGGTGGCCTCCCAGCCGGCGTTCCCCGCGGCGCTGTCGCCCGACGCGGCGAGCGGCGCCGTCCACGTCTCGAGGTCGGTCTCCGGCGCGTCGTCCCAGTACGGCGTCGACACGATCGCGTTCCAGGAGAGCGTGACCTCGTCCGACTTCCCGTCGACGAAGAGCAGGTAGTCGTACCCCTCGTTCGTCGCGTCCCAGTCGGTCTCCATCATCACGCCCCAGCCGAATTGGCGCCAGCTGCCCCCCGAGTAGGGCTCGTCGGCGAGACGGAGGCGGAACCAGAGGTAGGTGCCGTCGTCGGCGTAGTACGCGGTCGGGTTGGAGCTGTCCCCGACCATGTCCCACCAATCGTTGCCGGACACGTCGCCGCACTCGTCGGCGAACGCGACGCCGTCCTGCTCGAAGGCGATCCAGTCGGAGTCGGCCGGCCACGCGTATACGCGTGCCACGGAAAACAGGAGGAAGAGGGGGAGAGACATGGGGTGACCTCGCGCGCCTCCTCCATAGGGCCGACCTCCGGAGCGTCCAGTGGTGGGAAAAGTCGCTCTCGTCCTTGACGTTTTCAGCCGGCGTGCCCACCCGCTCCGTCGTGGGCGACACCCATGGGTGTCACCCCGCCAACCCTGCGTACACCTGTCGTAGGGCCGTGCCGTGCTCATCCCACGGCACGGCCCGCCTGCGTCACCCCGCGCCGACGACGGGCGGCGGCCGTCGGGCGCGAGCCGAGGCAGGTGGGCCCACGTGTCCACGGGCGAGCTGAGCCATGAGAAAAATCTGCCTTCATCTTGCCGACTCCAGAAGCGTGAGGAGCCCTTGCGGTGGAGCGTCACCCCCATGCTTCTGAGTGTCTTTTCCGTGGCGTCCGCGCAGGATGTCGCCGTTCCCTCCGTCGATGCCCAACTCTTTCACGCGAGCCTCGACTCCCGCACGGGGCTCTCCGTGGACGACGCGCGGATGGCCCCCGACCGCACGGTCTCGGCGCGCGCCGAGGTCCACTCTGCGCGGGATCCGCTCGTCTGGATCTACGAGGACGGCGAGAAGGTCACGTTGCTCTCCGACCTCCTCGCCGTCGAGGTCCTCGCCGGGTACACCGTCGGCCGGCTCCGCGCGGGCGTCGACGTGCCCCTCTACCTCCTCGCCGCCGGCGATCTCCACGACGGCAGCGTCGCCCTCGGGGACGCCGCGGTCGACGTGAAGGCCGTCGCGCTCGACCCCGAGGAGATGCCCGTGGGGCTCGCGGTCGCGGGGCGCCTCACGTTGCCGACCGGCCGCGAGGAGGTCGCGCTGGGCTCCGGGGCGGTGGGCTACGAGCTGTCGCTGATCGGGAGCCAGCGCTTCGACGCCTGGACCGTGGCGGCCAACCTCGCCACCCGCGGCGTTCCCGTGGCGGACCTCGGGGGGGTCGCCTGGGGGCCCTATTTCGTGGCACGAGGCGCCGTCGGCCGGGACATCGGCGACGACGCGGGTGCCAGCCTCGAGCTCTCGGCGGCGTCGGTGTACGCGTCCTTCCTCGCCGACGCCGCCACCTCGCCCGTGGAGGTCATGGGCGCCGGCTGGTACCGCGTCCGCGACGAAGCCGTGGTGCGGCTCGGCGCGGGGACCGGGCTCACGCAGGGCGTGGGCGCGCCGCTCGTCCGCGTGATCGCCGCCGTCGGCTTCGAGCCGTACGTGCCGCCGGACCGGGACGCCGACGGGATCGCCGATCGCAAGGACGCCTGCATCGACGTCCCCGAGGACCTCGACACCTTCGAGGACCTCGACGGCTGCCCCGACCCGGACAACGACCGGGACGGGCTCGCCGACGTCGACGACGCCTGTGTCATGGATCCGGAGGACCGCGACCAGTGGGTGGACGAGGATGGGTGTCCCGATCCGGACAACGACGGCGACGGCCTCGCCGACACGGGCGACGCATGCGCCAACGTGCCCGAGGACGCCGACGCCTGGGAGGACACCGACGGCTGCCCCGAGCCCACGATCGTGCGCCTGAAGCTCACCGGCGAGGACGGGGCCCCCGTGAAGTTCGCGGAGGTGCTGTTCGGCGAGCAGGCGGCGGGGGCCGAGCACGAGCTGAAGCTCGAGGCGGGCGCCCATCGGCTCGTCGCCACCGCGCCCGCGTACGAGGCGCTCGCCGAGACCGTCGAGATCCCGGCCGGCGCCCCCTTCGACCTCGTCCGCCCGATGGTCCCCGACAAGGGCGGCACGCTGGAGCTGCGCGTGACGAGCACGACGGGCGAGCCCATCGACGCGGCGTGGTCGTTCAACGCGGTCGGTGAGCCCATGTCGTTCGATCAGGAGCGGATCCACGGCGGCGCCACGCGCTCCCGCGTGCCGCCGGGCAGCTACCTCGTGAACGTCCAGTCGTCCGGCTTCGCGTCGACCACCCACAAGGTGGCCATCAAGAAGGGCGAGACGACCGTGCTCGCCGTCGTGCTCAACCCGTCGCGCGTGGTGGTGCAGAAGGACCGGATCGAGATCCTCGACAAGATCTACTTCGACACCAACAAGACGACGATCAAGAAGGTCAGCTACCCCTTGCTCCAGGAGATCGCGCGCGTGCTGCAGGAGCACCCCGAGGTGCGGAAGGTGCGCGTCGAGGGCCACACCGACAGCCGCGGCTCCGACACGGCCAACCTGAAGTTGTCCGACGGGCGCGCGAAGTCGGTCATGGCCTACCTCCTCAAGGCGGGGGTCTCCGCGCAGCGCCTGACCGCGGCCGGCTTCGGCGAGACGCGCCCGGTCGAGAAGGCGGAGAGCGAGCAGGCGTGGGAGCTGAATCGGCGGGTGGAGTTCGTGATCGAGGAGAGAGAACCCTGAGATCCGCTCGGGGGTCCGTGTTTCCCAATCGTGTGGCCGCAGGGGTGCCTGCGTTACACGGCTCCCGTGCCCGTCTCCGCCCGCTCGCTCCTCTCCTGGGCCGTGCTGCTCGGCGCGGCGTCCGGGGCCCTCGAGGTGGCGCTGC
>JBMOQZ010000002.1:3653-8875 GCA_049322475.1 Myxococcota bacterium
TGGCAATATCGGCACGGCGGCGCTCGATCTGGACATGCTCTATCCCGGCGGTGTGTATGTGCTGGAGATGTCGTCTTATCAGCTTGACCTGATTGGCCCAACAGGCGCGGACGTGGCGGTCTGGCTCGCCGTCGCCGTGGCGCTCGGGATCGCCGCGTGCCTCGGGTCCGCGGCGATCGCGCGCTTCACGCGGAGGCCGTACGGCGTGGTGCTGGGGCTGCTCCTCGGCGCGCACGCCGCGATCAACTGGCGCTTCGAGTACGTGCTCAACGAGTTCGTGCGCGATCCGCGCGTGTGGGGCGGGATGGCGGCGGCGCTCGTCGCCGGCGTCGTGGTGGGGCTCGCGGCCGATCGGCTCCTGCGCCGCGCCGAGCGCGCGTTCAAGCCCTGGGTGCTGGGGATCGCGCTCGTCGCCGCGGGGATCGCGTTCGTGCGCGCGCGCCCGCCCGACGGCGACGCGGGACCGCTCCCGAGCTTCCTCGTCGTCACGATGGACACCGTCCGCCCCGACCGCCTCTCCCCGTACGGGCGCGACATCGCCACGCCCGCGCTGCGCCGCCTCGCGGACGAGGGGGTCACCTTCGATCAGGCCGTCGCCGCCGCGCCGATCACCGAGCCGAGCCACCTCTCGATGTTCACGGGGCTCGCGCCGGTCGCCACGGGCGTCGTCAGCAACGGCACCGTGCTCGGCGACCGCCCCGCGCTCGCCTGGCACGCGCTCCGGCGCGCCGGGTACCTGACGGCGGGGTTCGTCGCCGGCTTCCCGCTCCACTCGAAGTACGGCTGGGCGCAGGGCTTCGACGTCTACGACGACGACTTCGGCGCGCTCGCCGGCGTGCAGTCGCTGTCGATCACGAAGGCGTGGAACCAGGTCGCGGTGAAGGAGCACGCGCTCCGCGAGCGCGCCGCCGACCGCGTGCTCGCCCGCGCCGTGCCCTGGCTGCGCGCGCACCGCGACGAGCAGTTCTTCCTCTGGGTGCACCTCTACGACGCGCACGGGCCCTACGTCTCGCCCTACAACGCCGAGCTCGGCGAGCCCCCCACGTCGGGCTCGCCGGCGAACACGCCCGTGTACTGGCCCGAGGCGCACCGCCGGATCTCGAGCGCCGCGTGGCTCTCGCAGGCCTACGACATGGAGCTCCGCTACGTCGACGACGCCGTCGGGCAGCTCGTCGAGGCGCTCGGCCCGGCGCTCGACCGCACCGTGGTCGTCGCCACCGCCGACCACGGCGAGTCGCTCGGCGAGCACGACTACTGGTTCGACCACGGCGACGACCTCTACGATCCGTCGCTGCGCGTGCCGCTGATCGTGCGGTACCCGCCCGTCGCGAAGGCGGGGCTGCGGGTGGGCTGTCAGGTGGGCGGGGTGGACCTCGCGCCCACCCTGCTCGACCTGGCCGGCGTGCCCGACGCCACCGAGCGCGAGGGGGTCTCGCGCGTGCCGGAGCTGCGCGGCGAGGCCTGCCGCGAGCGACCGGTGTTCGCCAGCACGACCGCCGGCCGCTTCGTCGCGCGCCCGCCGGTCGACCACGCCCTGCGCGGCAACGGCGCGAAGCTCGTCCGCAAGGAGAGCGGCGCCGTCGAGCTCTACGACCTCGTCGCCGACCCGCGCGAGCTCGTGAACCTCGCGCCGAGCCCGCTGTCGGAGAAGATGGGCGCGCTGCTCGAGCAACGCGCGCGGGGCGCGCAGGTCACGGGCCCGGAGACGGACGACGCCACCATGCAGATGATGAGGGAGCTTGGCTACGTCGACTGACGCCTGGGACGTGCCGCCCGTGCCCGATCGGCGCATGGCGCTGCGGATCGCGGGGCTGACCGCCGCGACGGGCGCGCTCGCCGGCGCGATCGAGGGCTTCGCCGTGTCGGTGACCGTGAAGCTGCTCCTGTCCGCGTGGGAGGTGCTCCAGCTCGTGCTCGCGGCCGTCGTGCTCGACGCGGCGCTGGGCGCCGTGTTCGGGATCGTCGGGGGCGCCGTCGCCCAGCTCCTTCTCACGCGGCTCGTGCGCCCGCGCCGGTACCGCGCGGGGTTCACGCTGGCGTGCGCGGGCCTCGTCGCGTTCTTCCTCGGGCCGCTCGCGAGGGACCTCTGGGCGACCGACCAGCGCGCGGCGGCCGCGGGAATGGTCGCGCTGGCGCTGCTGTTCGTCGCCAACGTATGGTTCAACGCCGGGTACTGGTTCAAGCGCGAGATGATCGGCGCGGGTCCGGCGCTGGGGTGGAAGGCCGTCTGTGGCGCCGGCGTGGCGGTGATGGCGGTGCTGGCGATGGGGCTCGGCGGCACGCCCTGGCGCGGCGAGCCGCCGCCCGTCCCGCTCCCGCCGGACACGCCGAACCTCGTGCTCCTCACGATCGACACGCTCCGGCGCGACCACGTCGGCGCCTACGGGAGCGTGGTGAGCACGCCGGTGCTCGACGCGCTCGCGCGCGAGGGCCTCGTCGCCGACGACGCGATCACGCCCACGCCGGAGACGGCGCCGTCGCACGCGTCGATGATGACCGGCCAGCAGCCGGTGAACCACCGCGTGCTCGCGAACGGGATCCGGCTGCGCGGCGGGTGGGTGACGGTGGCCGAGTACCTCGAGGCCGCCGGCTACCGGCCGGGCGCGTTCGTGTCGTCGTTCGCCGTGGACGCGCAGACGGGGCTCGCCCAGGGCTTCGAGGTCTACGACGACGACTTCGTGCCGTTCGCGCGCGGCGTGAGCGAGGTCCGCCTCGCGCGCGTCGGCCTGCCGCTGCTCTTGCGCTTCGGCGACCCGGCGCGGTTCCCCTGGCTGCTCGAGCGCGGCGGCAAGGACACGATCGCGGCCGCGCTCGCGTGGGTGGACGAGGTGGGCGCCGACCCGTTCTTCCTCTGGGTGCACCTGTTCGAGCCGCACGCGCCCTACGAGCGGCACGACGGCCAGCCGAACGAGGTCGACCACCGCGCGATCCTCGCGCAGGAGCCCGGATACGCGTACTCGGAGGCCGAGCGCGCCTCGCTCCGAGCGCTCTACCGCCACGAGGTCGAGTACACCGACGCGCTCGCCGGGACGCTGATCGAGGGGCTCAAGGCCCGCGGCGCGCTCGACGGCGGGCTCGTCGTGGTGGTGGCCGACCACGGCGAGGCCCTCGGCGAGCACGGCTACGACTTCGAGCACCACGGCCTCGGCGAGGAGGTGCTGCGCGTGCCGATGATCGCGTGGTCGCCCACCCCGCGCTGGGAGCCCGGCACCCGCATCCCGGCGCAGACCACCGTGGGCGACGTGGCGAACACGCTCATCTCGTGGGCCGGGCTGCCCGGGCTCACGGAGACGGAGTCGTTGCCGTTGACGGCGCACCTCGACGCGGAGGTGAAGACGAAGCCGGTCATCCTCGTGGGGCGCGCCGAGCTGTCGCTGTCGGAGGGGCAGCTCTGCGGGATGCGCGCCCCGGGCGGGGCGAAGTGTGTCGCGGGCGAGGACGGGGTGCGCTTCCACGACCTCGCGAAGGACCCCGCCGAGCTCCACGACATCGCGGAGGAGCAGCCCCGCGCGGTCGCCACCTGTCGCGAGATGCTGGCGCGCCTGCCGCCCGGCACGTGTACGGGGGTGGACATGGCGTGCGACGCTCGCCTGAAGGCGTTGGGGTACTGCGAATGAGGAACCGCGAAGACGCGAAGGGCGCGAAGGGATGAGCGAGGTCGTCGAGGTCGCCGAGCTCCCGGCGAAGGACTGGGCGGAGATCGAGCGGCGCGCGCGGGCCACGCGGGCGGCGGGCATCGGGATGGCGGAGGGCGGGGCGCTGACCCTCATCCCCGCGTCGCTGGCGATGACCGCGTACCCGCAGGGCTCGATGCCTCACCTCGGCCTGTCGTACGGGGTCGCGCTCCCGGCGGCGGTGGCGGCCGTGAGCGGGGTGCCGCTCGCGGTGGGCGGCTCGTTGCAGGAGGCGCGGGCGCTGCGCGCGCAGGGGCACGACGTCTCGCAGGTGCCGGCGATCCTCGCGATTACGGGGATCGCCGGCACGCTGGCGTGGTCGGCGGTGCCGCTGGTGGACCCCTCGCTCGCCGAGCTCGCCTCCTACGGCGTCGGCGCCAGCTTCGTCTTCACGCTCTACACCGTGGATCTGCAGATCGCGTTCAACTGCCGCGCGGCGGGGATGCGCCGCGGGTTCGGCGGCATCGGGTGTCGCCGGTGAGGCTCGCCCGGGCGCCGCAGGCGCCCCCTTCTCCCCCTCCGCGCCTCCGTGCCTCCGTGGCTCCGTGCTCCCCTCCCGGGTAGGGCGCGCCCTCCTCCTGTACGTCCTGGTCGCGATCGCGTTCGCGCCCGACGCGGCCGTGGGCGTCGGCACCTTCTGGCACCACGACTTCCGCCACCACCACGACCCGTGGCGAGCGTGGGCCGCCCAGAAGTGGCTCGCCGGCGAGGTCCCGTGGTGGGCGAGCGGCGCGGGCAACGGCTTCCCGCTGCTCGCGGAGGGCGAGGGCGGCTTCCTGTACCCGCCCACCATGCTGCTCTACGTGCTCCTGCCCGACGCGCTCGCGCTCTCGTGGAGCGTGCTCGGCCACCAGGTGCTCGCGGCCCTCGGGACGTGGGCGTTCCTGCGCGCGCGCGGCGCGAAGCCCGTCCCCGCGTGGATCGGCGGCGCCGCGTACGCCTGGTCGGGCTTCCTCGTCTCGCACGCGCTCTACCTCGGCATGCAGAACGCCGCGGCCTGGCTCGCGTGGGGGCTCTACGCCGCGCGGGTGGGCAACGGCGGGCTCCTCGCGCTGTGCGTCGGGCTCATGGGGCTCGCCGGGCACCCGCAGGCGGCCGCGTTCGGCGGGCTCCTGCTCGCGCTCTACGCGGGGCCGCGGCGGTGGGGGTGGATGGCCCTCGGCGTCGCGATCGCGTCGCCGCAGCTCGTCGCCACGCGCGAGCTCGCCGCCTTCTCGCAGCGCGCGGGCACCGTGGAGTCGGCGTTCGCCAACGTCGGCGCGCTGCCGCTCCCCGAGCTCGTGAAGGCGGTGTTGCCGTACGCGTTCGGCTTCGATCGCCCCGCCGACGTCGGCGAGACCTACTACCACCGCGGCCCCGGCTACTGGGGACCGGGGGTGAACAGCTGGGAGACCACGTTCTACCTCGGGATCCCGGTCGCGCTCCTCGCGATCGCCGGCGCGCGGCGCGCGAAGGGGTGGGCGGCGCTGGCGGTCGTCGCGACGCTGCTGATGCTCGGCGGGCCGCTCTGGGAGGTCGTGCGCCACCTGCCCGGCTTCGGCGGCTTCC
>JBMOQZ010000002.1:8885-42517 GCA_049322475.1 Myxococcota bacterium
TGCTCGCCGCCGAGGGCGTCGGCCGGCTACGCCCGCGCGCGCTCCTCTACCTCGCCGTGTGTTTCCCGCTCGCGACGGGGCTCGTGTACGGCGCGCTGCACGTGGTGCGCGAGCCGCTCGTCGCCCGCCTCGAGGCGCGGATCGCCCGCCCCGACCCCGTGCCTCCCGTGCCCGACGACCCGATCGCCGCCGCCGCCCTTCCGAAGCCCGAGCCGCAGGACCCCGCCGCGGCGCCCGCGAAGGCGCGCGCGATCTGGCGCGACCTCGTCGAGAGCACACGCCCCGGCTCGCCCCGCGTGTTCGTCCCCGTCGCGCTGATCGTCGCGGCCGCCCTGTTCGCGCGGCGCCCGCGGCTGCTCGCGCTCGCGGTGGTCGCCGACCTGTGGGCGTTCGGCCACGACCTCCACCCGCGCGTGCCGGCGGCGGAGACGCGAGCCCGGCCGCGCTGGCTCGCCGGCGTGATGACCGAGCCGGGGGGGCCGCGGCTGTCCGTGCTCGACCGGCGCGTGGACCCCGCGCTCGACACGCAGCTCCTCTCCTCGAGCCTCGGCCTGTTGTGGGGCACCAGCGATCCATTCGTCCCCAGCCCGCTCTTCATGCTCGCCAACGACGCGGTGCTGGCGACGGCGGGGCTCGACGTGGGCGAGAAGGGGGCGACCCACGTGGGTCGCAACGTCGCGGGGCGCGCGGTCGCGCGGAGGATGGGCGTGCGCTGGATCGTCAGCGTGCACGAAGTCCCGGGGCTCACGCCCGTCGTGATCGGCCCGGTGAACGTCTACGCGGACCGCGAGGCGCTGCCCCGCGTGCGCGTGGTCCCCTGCGTGGCCGCGGCCACCAGTCAGGCGGAGGCATTCCTCGCGTTGCCGGCGCTGGATTCGCGCACCGTCGTGATCGAGGGGGGCTCGCCCGGCTGCGTCGAGGGCGGCGGGGCCGTGGTCGAGGCGTGGTCGGACACGGAGGTCGCGGTCCGGGCGACGGGGCCCGGGACCCTCGTGGTCGCCGACACCTGGTACCCCGGATGGGTCGCGAAGATCGACGGCGAGCCCGCGCCCATCGCGCGCGCCGACGCGATCTTCCGCGCGGTGACGCTCCCGCCGGGCGAGCACGCGGTGACGCTGCGCTACGCGCCGGACGCACGCCGGCTCCTGTGGGTGGGGCTCGCGGCGGCCGCGTGCGCTACCTTCGCCGCATGGAGCCGCGCTACACGGTCAGCGAGCTGACGTCGGAGATCGCGACGATCCTCGGCGAGACCTACGAAGACGTCCGGGTCGAGGGCGAGATCTCCGGCTTCAAGCCGCACAGCTCGGGGCACTGGTACTTCACGCTGAAGGACGGGAACGCGGTCCTGAACTGCGCGATGTTCCGCAACTGGAACCAGCGAGTGCGCCGCCCGCCGCGCGAGGGCGACCGCGTCGTCTGTCGCGGGGGCGTCGACGTGTACCCGCCGCGCGGGACCTACTCGCTCGTGGTGCGCCAGATCGAGCCGGTCGGCGCCGGCGACCTGCTGCGGCGGCTCGAGGAGCTGAAGGCCCGGCTCGCGGCGGAGGGGCTCTTCGCGCCGGAGCGCAAGCGGGCGATCCCGGGCTTCCCCACGGCGATCGGCGTCGCGACCAGCCCGACGGGCGCGGCGTTCCAGGACGTGCTGCGCGTGGTCCGCCAGCGGTTCCCGGGGGTGACGATCTACCTCGCGCCGTGCCGGGTGCAGGGCGAGGGCGCGGCCGCGGAGGTCGCGCGGGCGCTGGACCTGCTCGACGCCCACGGCAAGTCGAGCGTGATCGTGGTGGGGCGCGGCGGCGGCTCGGCCGAGGACCTCTGGGCGTTCAACGAGGAGGTCGTGGTGCGGGCGATCGCGCGGTCGCGGATCCCGACCGTGTCGGCCGTCGGCCACGAGGTCGACGTCACGCTCGCCGACCTCGCCGCCGACGTGCGCGCGGCCACGCCCTCGCATGCCGCGGAGATCGTCACGCCCGTCCGCGACGAGCTCGCCGCCTACGTCGACGGGCTTCGCGAGCGCCTGCGTGTGGCGGCGACGCGGCGGGTCGCCGTGGCCCGGGACCGGGTGCGGCGCGTGCGGCTGGTGCACCCGCGGCAGCGCGTCGAGCGCGGCCGGGTGCGGCTCGACGAGCTCGACGACCGGGTGCGCGTCGCCATCCACCGCGTGCTCGCCGACCGACGCCGGCGCGCGGCGCAGGTCGCCCGGCACCTCGACGCGCTCTCGCCGCTCGCGGTGCTCGCCCGCGGCTACGCGATCGCCGAGCTCGACGGGCGCGTGTTGCACGCCGCCGCCGACGCGGAGGCGGGGGATCGTGTCCGGATCCGTCTCGCCCGGGGCGCTTTGTGGACGGAGGTCTTGCGTCGCGAACCGACGTGACGAGAACCATGCGGAGGAGGGTCTCCGCATGGCGCGCGTCGCGTTCCTGCTCGCCGACGAGTTCGAGGACACCGAGTTCCGCGTGCCCTTCGACCGCGTCCGGGGCGAAGGTCACGAGGGGGTGATCGTGGGGGTGGAGAAGGGGAAGGAGGTGGTGGGCAAGAAGGGCGTGGAGAAGGTCCGGGTCGAGGCCGCCGCGAAGGACGTGAAGGCCGAGGACTTCGACGCGGTGGTGATCCCCGGGGGGTACTCGCCGGATCGGCTGCGGACGGATCGCGACGTCGTGGCGTTCGTTCGCGCGGCGGGCCTCGCGGACAAGCCGATCGCGGCCATCTGCCACGGCCCCAGCCTGCTCGTGGAGGCGGACCTGCTCGACGGTCGCCGCGTCACGTCCTGGCGGTCGGTCCAGACCGACCTCGTGAACGCGGGCGCGCACTGGGAGGACAAGGAGGTGGTCGTGGACGGGAACCTGATCACCTCGCGCAACCCGGGGGACGCGGAGGCGTTCGCGCGGGCGATCCTCGGGAAGGTGAAGGCGCCGGAGCCGGCTTAGCGGACGCGCTCGCCCACGAGCGTGCCCGTGACCTCGTACCAGTCGGACACCGCCTCGGCGTCGATCTCGGTCACGTCCTCGAGGATCTCGCCGGCGAGGTCGATCTCGAAGGTGTCGCGGTCGTAGTCGATGATCCAGACGCCCTCGAAGCTCGGCGGGACGAGCCAGCCCTCGATCACGCCCTCGAAGCCGTACTCGCGGTCGAACCAGCAGTCGCCGACCCCCGTGACCTCGCCCCCGGGCGTGACGGTGATCTCGAAGTCGCCGCGACAGCTCCCCGAGTCGTGGCGGCTGTCGGCCTGCAGCTCGGTGTGGCCGGCGTAGAGCGCGTCCTCGGGCGGGGGCTCGGTCGGGTCGGTGGTGTCGGTGTCGGTGTCCGCGTCGGTGTCGGCGTCGGCGTCCGTGTCGCCGTCGGCGTCGGCGTCGGTGTCCGCGTCGGTGTCCGTGTCGGCGTCGGCGGCGGACTTGGGGTCGTCGCCGAGCTCGATGGAGCCGGAGGCGCAGGCGAGGAGGAGGGCGGCGGTGACCATGCGCGCCAGCGTAGGCGTGCTTCAGGCGTCCCGCAACAGCCGATACGCCGCGTTCAGCTCGGCGGTGCGGCGCGTCGCGTCGGCGGAGGCGTCGCGGTCCGGGTGGCTCGCCATCACGCGCTCGCGCCACGCCGCGCGGATCTGCTCGGCGGTGGCGCCCGGCCCGAGGCCGAGCGTGGCGAGCGCGCGGGCCCGGTCGGCCTCGCCGCTCGGGGCGTCGAGCTCGCGCCAGAGCGCGGCGATCCGCGCGGCGTCGAGCCCGAGCGCGCCGGCGAGCCCCGCGATCCAGGCCTCCTGCGCGGCGCCCGGCCACGTCGACCGCGCCCCGCGCATGAGCCACAGGATCACGTCGTCGACGTCCTCGTCGCGGACGTGGCGGGCGAGCCGCGCGGCCACCTTCTCCGGCGCGAGGCGCTCGGGCTCGGCGTCGCGCAGGGCGCGCATCCACGCGCGGAGCCACGCGAGCCCGTCGTCGTCGAGGGGGTGGGCGGCGCAGAAGGTCTCGCGGACGAAGCGGACGTCGTCCTTCGCGAGGGGGCGTCCGCCCGCGCGCGCGCAGGCGACGAGGGCCATCACGAGGCGGGCGGGGCCGGACAGCCCGAGGCGACGGACCTCGGAGGGCAGGGGCACGACGAAGCGCGCCGCGTCGCCCTCGAGCGTGACGGTGACGTGCCCGTCGAAGCCGGCGTACGGGACGAAGAAGGTCGGGAGCGCGATCTCCTCGTCGTCGGCCTCGGGCGTGACGACGGCCTTCTGGCGCGCGCCCGCCGCGTCGAGCCGCACCACGACGTCCGCGCCGGCGCGACGGCGGGCGGTCCACACGGGGGTGAGGCGCACGCCGGGGCCGGCCTCGGAGAACGCATGGTGGCGCCACTCCAGCCGGAGGAGCGCGACGTCGCGGGCGCGCCGGGCTCCCTCGCCGTCGGCGAGGTAGTGCCCGAGGGCGGCGCCGGCGGCGAGCCCCACGGGCCCTCCGACCAGCCCGCCGACGAGGCCGCCGAGGACCTTACCGCTCCACATGCCACTCGGCCGAGCCGTTCGGCGTCTCCCACACCCGGACGGACACGACGCGCACCTCGGGGAGCAGCTCCTGCGCGACGCGCCCGAGCTCGGCGGCGATGTTCTCGGCCGTGGGGTGGGTCTCCATCCAGTAGACCGGGCGGCCGTGCGTCGCGTTGCTGGCGGCGATCGCCTGCGCGGCGGGGTCGGGGTCGCCGCGCATCAGCATCGCCGTGTGGTCCCAGCGCGCGTCGATGAACGCGCCCACGCGCTCCTTCACGATGCCGAAGTCGATGACGCGGCCGCGGTCGTCCAGCGGGGCCTCGCACGTGATCTCGGCCGCGTAGCGGTGGCCGTGGAAGGCGGCGCACTTGGACTCGTGGCGGGGGATGCGGTGCATCGCGTCCCATTCGAGGCGGCGGGTGCAGGTGATCACGCCGGCGCTGTATCGCGCCGGCATGATGGCTTCAGGCTTCGGGCTCCAGGCTTCGGGAAAGATGGACTTGACAGGTTTGGCAAGTTACCCGGACGCATGCTCGCCGCCGCCCACCGCGATCAGCTGCCCGACCACGCCAGCCACGCCGACGCGCGCGGCGTGCCCATCGATCGCGTCGGCATCCGCGGGCTCGCGTACCCGATCGCCGTCTGGGACCGGGAGCACAGGCTGCAGCACACCGTCGCCACGATCGACGCGACCGTGTCCCTGCCCGCGGAGACGAAGGGCACGCACATGAGCCGCTTCGTCGAGGTGCTCAACGGCGTGCGCGGGGAGCTCTCGCTGAAGAATTTGCCCGGGGTGCTCGCCGAGGTGCAGCGCAAGCTCGGGGCGGAGCGCGCGCAGCTGGACGTGCGGTTCCCGTACTTCATGGAGCGTCGCGCGCCGGTGAGCGGGGCCGTCTCGCTGATGGAGTACCGCGCCGCGTTCCACGCCACGCGCGACGGCGAGCGCTTCGAGTTCACGCTGGAGGTCGGTGTCCCGGTGACGACGCTCTGCCCGTGCAGCAAGGCGGTCAGCGAGCGCGGGGCCCACAACCAGCGCTCGTGGGTGGTCGTGAGCGTCCGCGGGCCCGAGTTCCTGTGGATCGAGGACGTGGTCGAGGCCGTCGAGTCGTGCGCGTCGTCGCCGCTCTACGCGTTGCTCAAGCGCGAGGACGAGAAGTTCGTGACGGAGCAGGCGTACGACCACCCGCGCTTCGTCGAGGACCTCATCCGCGAGGTCGTCGTCGCGCTGCAGCCGCGCGCGGACTGGCTTCACGTGAGCGTCGAGAACGTGGAGAGCATCCACAACCACTCCGCCTGGGCCGAGCTCGAGTGGCCGTCCGCGCCGGTGCCCACCGAGGCGCGGGCCGTCGCCGCGGCCGAGCCGTTCGGCACGTGGCTGCGCGGCGAGCGCGCGGCCCGCGGATGGTCGCAGCAGGAGCTGGCGGGGCGGCTGGGCGTGAGCGCCCCGCTGCTGTCGAAGGTCGAGAGCGGGGAGCGCTCGCTGCCGCTCGACGCCTACGACGCGCTCGCCGAGGCGCTGGGCCAGGACGCCGACGTGGTGCGGCTCCGCGCGGGGGTGGTGCCCGAGCGGGTGCTCGCGAGGCTGCGGGCGGAGCCGGAGGCGGCGTTGAGGTGGGCGGGGCGGGGGTAGGCACCGCTATCCCTCGAGCAACCCCGCCTCCCGGAGCGCCCCCTCGATCTGGGGCGTCACCCACTTCGGCGCCGTGACCGGCCGGCCCTCCTCGGTGGCGAGCCACTCGAGCGTGACGGTGTGCCGCCGCCCGGTCAGGACCCAGAGGTGCTTCTCGGTGTCGCCCTCGGCGAGCTCGTAGCGGCGGTGGCGGCCGGCGACGGCGACGTGCTCGTGGGGCTCGGGGGTGACGAGCATCGCGAAGCGCTCGCGGACGCGGCGGCCGCGGACCTCGCGGATGCGCGTGATGCCGACGTCCTTCAGCTTCTCGACGGGGAAGTCGCCCTCGAAGCCCATGTCGAGCGAGCCGTCGGCCACGCGCGCCCACGAGCGCGAAAACCCCTCCTCGGGCCGGAGGGCCTCGCGCACGCCGGCGACGCACTCCGCGACGGTGCCCTCGCAGCCGACCGACCCGGGCCAGACGTTGTCGAGGTCCTGGCGCAGGTGCGCGGTGTCCTTCTTCGCGTGCAGCGTGGCGACCACCACGACGCGGTCGGCGCTGAAGCATCCCGTGAGCGACAGCAGGAGGGCGAGGCGCATGGCCCAGCGTAACGAGATAGGCGGCCGCCCCATGCGGGTCGTGGTCACCGGGGGAGCCGGCTACATCGGCAGCGTCGTCGCCGAGCAGCTCGTCGCCGAAGGCGACGACGTCGTCGTGTACGACAACCTGTCGACGGGCCACGCCGAGGCCGTGCCGCCGGGCGCGCGCTTCGTCCGGGCCGACCTCGCCGACGCCGACGCGCTCCGCGCCGCGCTACGGGGCGCCGACGCCGTCGTGCACATGGCGGCGTTCTCGCTCGTCGGCGTCTCGGTGAAGGATCCCGGCCCCTACTGGCACAACAACGTGACGCTCGGGCTCGCGCTGCTCGACGCGATGCGCGCCGAGGGTGTCGCGCGGATCGTGTTCAGCTCGACCGCGTCGGTGTACGGCGAGCCCGAGAAGCAGCCGGTCGAGGAGACCGACGCCACGCGCCCGACGAGCCCCTACGGCGAGACGAAGCTCGCCTTCGAGCGCGCGCTGCACACCTACGACGTCGCCTACGGCCTGCGCCACGTCTCGCTCCGCTACTTCAACGCGGCGGGCGCGAGCGCGCGCAACGGCGAGGACCACGAGCCCGAGACCCACCTCATCCCCCGCCTGCTCGAGCAGGCCGCGGGTGTCGGCCCGAAGGTGGCGATCTACGGCGACGACTACCCGACGCGCGACGGCACCGGCGTCCGCGACTACGTCCACGTGCTCGACCTCGCCGACGCCCACGTCGCCGCGCTCCGGTGGCTTTCGGCCGGCGACCGCGGCAGCCGCGTCTACAACCTCGGCTGCGGCGGCGACGGCTACTCGGTCCACGAGGTCGTCGCCGTGGCCCGCGAGGTCACCGGCCACCCGATCCCGGTCGACCTCGGTCCGCGCCGCGCGGGCGATCCCGCCGTGCTCGTCGCCTCGAGCGACCGCATCCGCGCCGAGCTCGGCTGGGCGCCGCGCCACCAGGACCTCCGCGCCATCGTCGGCAGCGCGTGGGCGTGGACCCGGGCCCACCCGCGGGGCTGGTCCGGGTGAGCCCCCGCCGGGCCGCGCGTTGCCCCCGCTGCCGCGTGCCGCGCCCCGCCTGCTACTGCGCCGCGATCCCCACGCTCGCGACGCGCACGCGCCTCCTGACCGTGCGCCACTGCTCGGAGCGCGCGAAGACGTCGAACACCGGGCGGCTCCTCGCCGACGCCGTGCCCGGCAGCGTCCTCGTCGACCACGGGCTCGCCGGCGAGCCGACCGATCTGACGCCGCTGCTGGGGCCCGACGCGTGGGTGCTCTACCCGGGCGGGGGGGCGCCGCCGCCGCGCGTCGGCACGCTCGTGGTGCTCGACGGGAGCTGGTCGCAGGTGCGGGGGATGCGGTGGCGCATCTCGCCGCTCGCGAGCCTCCCGTCGTTCAGCCTGCCCGCCCCGGAGGCGGCGCCCCTGCGCGCCCGCCGCGCCCCCGGGCCCGATCGGCTCGCCACCATCGAGGCCGTCGCCGCCGCGCTCGATCTCCTGGGCGAGCCCGAGCCCGCCGCGGGCCTGCGGGCGCTCTTCGCGGTGATGGCCGGGCGCCTGCGCGACCTGCGCGGGTTCGATCTCCCGCCTTAGACGCGGAACCCGCCGCGCCGCCACGTCCACCGCACGCGCACGAGCAGGAGCACGGCGACGAGCGCGAGCGCGACGCCGAGCCCCGTCCAGATGCCGGCGGCCCCCCAGCCCCGCTCGTGAGCGAGCCACCAGCCGAACGGCAGGCCCACGATCCAGTAGCCGACGAGGTTCGCGAGCGACGGGAGCTTGTAGTCGCCCGCCCCGCGCAGGATCCCGAACGCGACCACCTGGATGCCGTCGAAGAGCTGGAACGCGCCGCCGATGGGCAGGATCAACACGACGAGGTCGCGCACCGCGGGCTCCGGGTCGTAGAGCCCCGCCACGAGCCCGGGGACGAGCGAGTACACCGCGCCCGAGACCACCATCGCGCCGCCGCCGAGCAGCAGGGACGCCACCGCCGCGCGGCCCCAGGGCTCGCCCGCGCCGATCAGGTTGCCGACGCGCGTGGCCGCCGCGTTGCCGACGCCGAGCGGGATCATGAACGAGACCGTCACGCAGTTGGCGACCACCGCGTGCGCGGCGAGCGGCGTGGCGCCGATCTGGCCGACGAACAGCGACGACACGATGAACGCCCACGCCTCCATCGCCATCTGCACGCCGAGCGGGGCCCCGAACCACGCGAGCCGGCCGACCTCGGCGAGCGACGGCCACGCGGCCACCATCGGCCGCCACGTCGAGCGCGTGGCCCACGCGAGCGCGAAGAGCGAGAACCAGTTGCAGCACGCCGTCGCCGCGGCGACCGCGTCGGTGCCGCCGCCGAGGTGGAAGACGAGCGCGTAGACGAGCACCGCGTTGAGCACGACCGTGGCCGTGAGCACGACGGTCGCCGGCCGCACCACGCCGATGCCCTGCAGCACCTGCCGCAGCGCGCTGAACAGGAGCGAGCCCGGCACGCCCAGCGCCAGCACCGCGCAGAAGCGGGCGGCGGCCGGGATCTGCGCGGCGGGCTGCTCGAAGAAGGCGAGGCCGGGCCCGGCGGCGAGCAGGGCGACCACCCACACCGGCGTACACGCGAGGGCGAGCCCCATCGCGGAGGCGAGCGCGCGCCCGATCGCGCGGGGGTCGCCCGCGCCGTGCGCCTGCGAGACGATGGGGTCCACCGCGCGCAGCGCGCCGAAGAGCAACACCCCGACGCCGAAGTACCAGCTCGTCGCCATCTGCACGGCCGCCATCGCGTCGCCGCCGAGCCGGCTCGTCGCGAGCGTGTCGACGACGCCCATGCCCATCATCGCGAGCATCGCGAGCGAGATGGGCCACGCGAGGCGCCAGGTGGCGGAGAGCTCGGAGAGGAGGGGGCGCATCGGGGCGCCCGCCTATCTCAATCCGCCATCGTCACGTACGCGATCCCGAGGCACATCTCGTCTTCCGAGTTCTCGCCCCAGTTCACGTCCTCGGCGCCGTCGGAGTTGTCCCAGTGGCACTCGACGGTGGCGCTGCCGCCGGCCTCGAAGCGCGCGGGCTCCTCCAGCCAGTAGGAGCCCTGCCAGTCGAAGTCCCACGCGGGGATGTCGAGCAGGCAGGTCTCGTTCGCGTCGGCGTCCTCGATGGTCACGCGCCCGGAGGTCCCGAGCTTGTGCATGTGCAGCGACGCGGACCACACGAACGCGTCGCGGTCGAGCAGCGCGGGCGTCGTGTAGCTGTGCGACGCGTCGGCGTCGCCGGCCGCGATCTCCATGCCGCCGGCGATCCAGCGGGGGTCGAAGACCTTCACGACCGCGGCGGGGTAGTCGACCGAGTCGTCCGTCTTCATCAGGATCCCGGTCGCGTCGGGCTCGGGCCCGGAGGTCTGGGTGTTGTAGTGCATCTGCACCGCGACGACGGCGCCGTCCTCCATCGCGATGCCCGTGCCTTCGGGGAAGTCGCTGCCGCTCGAACCGGGCACCCAGCCGCCGATCCACGCGGCGTCGGCGAGGCCCACGCCGCCGAAGCACTCGTACCCGCCGCCGTCGTCGAGCGCGCGGGCGTCGTCGGCGCTCTCGGCGGGGATCCGGTAGGCGATGACGTGGTGGACGACGGCGGCCGCGCCGGGGTCGACGCCGAAGCCGGTGACGTAGGTCTCGCCGCCGCCCCACTCGAGGACGAAGCAGCGGTAGTCGTCGTCGCCGACGGGCGTGTACGACGGGGTCACGAGCGTCTCGTCGACCCGGGAGAGGGTCGGCATGCCCTCGAGCGGAGGACCCTCCTTCGTGGGGTCGCCCTCGGCGCCGCCCCACTCGGTGAGGACCGCGATCTGCTCGTCGGTGAGCGAGCGATCGCCGGCGTACTCGTTGCAGCCCTCGCCGGCGGGCCAGGGGGGCATGCGCCCGGCGGCGACCGCGCCCGCCATCGCCTCGCGCATCGCGCTCGCCTGCTCGAACGTGGTGAGCGGGAAGGGGCCGATGCCGCCGACGGCGTGGCAGCCGGCGCACTTCGCGTCGACGATCGGCTTGACGTGCTCGTAGTACGTCAGGTCGCCCGCGTCGGTCGTCGTGTCGTCGCGGCTGGGGGTGCGGTCCGGCGTGGGCGCGCAGGCGGTCAGGAGGAGGGGGAGCATGCCGGCGAGTCTGACACGCGACGTCGCCTCCGTCGAAAGGCGGACGCGAAGATCCCGGCCGCGACCCCCACGGACACGGCCTCGCCGGCCCCCGTCGCGCAGCCGCCGAGCTCGTCCATGCGCACGCGCTCGCCGGGCAGGTCGACGCTCGGGGGCGGGTCCTCGCTCGCGGGCGGCGGCGAGCCGGTGTCGGCGGGCGGCGAGCCCGTGTCGCCCGAGCCCGGCCACGCGCCCGCGCACGAGGCGGTCAGCGAGAACGCGCTGGTGGCGCCCTCGAACCCGTCGAGCACGACGACGTAGCGGACGCCCGCCGTCGCGGCGAAGGAGACGACCTCGTCGGAGGCGTCGGGCTCGACCGAGCAGCCCACCGGGTCGCTGCCGTCGCAGGCCTCGGAGCCGAGCACGAACAGGTCGAGGTCCGCCGCCAGCCCGGTCGCCGACAGCGAGATGGTCTCGTCGCGGTCGGTCGCGATCTCCCAGGCGATCTCGGGCCCGGAGTAGCTGTACTCGCCGCAGCCGTAGGCCCAGTGCCCGGTGGTGGCGCCGGCGTCCGCGTTGGTGGCGGACAACGTCTCGCCGCAGCCGAGGCGCCCGACGACGGTGCACGGGGCGACGTCGTCGCACACGAGCCCGGGGAGCCCGCCGTAGGCGCCCTGATCGACCCAGTAGGTGGGGGGCTCGACGCAGTCGCCGTAGAAGGGGTCGCTCGACGCGCCGTCCACCCGCACCTCGAAGTGGAGGTGGGGCCCGGTCGAGTGGCCGGACGAGCCCATCTCGCCGATCTTCTGGCCGCACGCCACGACGTCGCCCGCGGCGACGGCGACGGACCACGCCTTCAGGTGCGCGTAGTACGTGGTCTTGCCGTCCGCGTGCGCGATGGCGACGTAGTTCCCGAAGCCGCTGCCGCCGTCGCACTCGCCGCTGTCGCAGCGGTCGTACTCGCCGTCGTTCGTCGCGGTGACGGTGCCGGGCGCCGCCGCGGTGACGTCGCGGCCGGCGTCCATCCCGTCCCAGGAGCCGCCCCCGAAGTCGGAGCCGCCGTGGCCGGTGTAGGTGAGGTCGCCGCAGGCCCAGTCGGTCGTGCCGCCGGCGTCCTTGTAGGCGGTCGGGTACCACGCGCCGTAGTCCTCGGCGGACGTGGGGAACGAGTAGTCCTGCGCGAGGGCGAGCGCGATCAGCGCCATCGGACCGCCTCCTCGCCGCGCGGGGATCGCCAGCGGAGCCAGTCGCCGTCGAAGCGGGGCGCGCCGTCGTGCGGCGGCGGGACCCACCCGGCGGGCGCGCGGCCCTTCGCCGGGGCGAGCCCCACGTTCGTGAGCTGCCGGGGCTCGCCCCCCACCTCGGCGACCCAGACGGACGCGAGCCCGTTCGCCGGCGCCACGAACGCGACGTGGCCGTCGTGGAGGGCGACCCGGTCCGCGCGGCCGGCCGCGAGCGGCGCGCCGTCGACGGCGAGCACCCCGTCGGCGAGCGTGACGACGCGCCCGCCGGCGCGCCACGTGCCCGAGGGCGGCGGCGTGTCCGTCTCCGGCGACGCGCAGGCGAGGAGCCAGATCACCCGAGGATCCCCGCGAGGGCCTTCGGCGCGCGCCGCTCGACCTTCGCCTCGCAGGCCGCGGCGAGGCGCAGGAGCACGTGCTCCTCGAACGGCCGGCCCATCAGCTGCAGGCCGATCGGCAGGCCGTCGCCGTCGTAGCCGGCGGGGACGCTGATCGCGGGCAGCCCGAAGAGGTTGCCGGGCGTCGCGAAGCGCATGATGCGGTCGAGCGTGACGATGTCGCTCTCGCCGGCGTCCTCCGCGCCCGGGTTGATCGGCGGGGCGGTGCAGCCGGTCGCGGGCGAGGCGATCACGTCGACGTGGTCGAACACGGCGCGCCACCGCCGCGCGAGGTCGGCCCGGAGCCGCTGGGCGTGCACGTAGTCGGCGGCGGTGAGGCCCTGCGCGAGCAGGAAGTTGAGCGCGACGTCGGCGCCGAGCGCGGCGTCGGGCCAGGCGAGCCGCACGGCGGCCATCTCGCCGACGATCGTGACGGTGTGGGCGAGGCGGACGAGGTCGGGGTCGGGGAGCTCGACGGGGACCACCTCGCAGCCGAGCGCGTCGACGAGCGCGCGGCAGGCCTCGGCGACCTGCCCGTCGGCGCTGCCGGCCCACGCGCGGTCGATCCCGACGCGGAGCGGCCCCCGCTCGCCGAGGTCGGCGCGGAGCGCGGGGTGGCCGATCGTGCCGGGGTCGAGGGGGTCGGGCCCCGACGTGAGCGCGTAGACGGCGGCCACGTCGCGCACGTAGGCGCCGATCGGGCCCACGTGGGCGACGCTCCAGCACAGCGGCGCGGCGCCGTGCTCGCTCACGCGCCCGAAGGTGGCCTTCAGCCCGACCACGCCGCAGAGCGACGCGGGGATGCGGATGCTGCCGCCGCCGTCGGCCCCGATGGCGACGGGGCAGAAGCCGGCGGCGACCGCGGCCGCGACGCCGCTGGAGGAGCCGCCCGTGACGCGGGTGGGGTCGTACGGGTTGCGGGCGGCGCCGTGGTGGGGGTTGATGCCGGTCACGCCGAGCCCGAGCTCGTGCATGTTCGTCTTGCCGATCAGGAGCGCGCCGGCGGCGCGCAGGCGGGCGACCACGGTGGCGTCGGCGGCGGCCGGCGACCGGCCGAGGAACGCGGTGCCGACGGTGGTGGGGTAGGGCGTCTGGTCGAGCTCGTCCTTGACCGCGACGGGCACGCCCTCGAGCGGGCGCGGCTCGCCCGCCTGCCACCGCCGGTGCGAGGCCTCGGCCTGGGCGACGAGGTCGGCCTCGTCCATGGCGATGAACGTCCGGAGGTCCGCGTGTTTGGCGCGCGCGGCGAGCACGGCGCGGGCGACCTCCACGGGGTCGACGCGGCCGGTGCGGTAGGCGTCGAGGTAGTCGCCGACGGACGGGAAGCGGAAGCCCGCCTGGGCGTGCGGGGCGGCGATCAGCGCGGCGACGTCGGGCTCCTCCGGCGCCTGCGGGGGCGTCCACATCCACGTCCCCGGCGCGGCGTCGGTGCGGGCGCCGCGGAAGCGGGCGATGCCGAACTGCTCGAGCATCTGCGCGCGGACGAGGCCGCCGATCCCGGGCGCGCCGGCGATCGCCGCGAAGGCGCGGAGCGCGGCGCCGGACAGGCGGGGGGCCTTCACCGGGTGGGGCTGGTACGGCATGCCCTCGCGTGTATCACCGCGCTACGCGGCCATCGCCGCGAGTGGTCCGGGATAGGAGGCGCCATGCACCGCACGGCGGACTTCCTCGTGATCGGAGGCGGGCTCGGCGGCCTCATGTTCGCGCTCGCGGCGGCGAAACACGGGCGGGTGCTCGTGGTCTGCAAGCGCACCCGCGACGAGTCGAACACCCGCTACGCGCAGGGCGGGATCGCCGCCGTGTGGCACGAGGGCGACTCGCCCGAGGAGCACGTCCGCGACACGCTCGTCGCCGGCGCGGGCCTCTGCCGGCGCGACGCGGTCGAGGCCACCGTGCGCGAGGCGCCCGATCGGGTGCGCGCGCTCATCGACCTCGGCGTCGAGTTCACCCGCAGCGACGACAACCCCGCCGAATACGACCTGCACCGCGAGGGCGGCCACAGCCAGCGCCGCATCCTCCACGCCGCCGACCTCACCGGCGCCGAGATCGTCCGCGCGCTGCTCGCCGCCGCCGAGGCCGAGCCCAACGTCGAGATCGTGGAGCACCAGATCGCGGTCGACCTCGTGACGGTCAACTCGCTCGCGCGTCGCAAGGGCGGCCTGCCCGTCGACCCCGACCGCGTCGTCGGCGCCTACCTGCTCGACGCGCGGTCGGGGCGCGTGGACACGGTGGCCGCGAAGGTGGTCGCCCTGTGTACCGGGGGCGCCGGCAAGGTCTACCTCTACACGACCAACCCCGACATCGCCTCGGGCGACGGCGTGGCGATGGCGTGGCGCGCGGGCGCGCGCGTCGCGAACATGGAGTTCGTCCAGTTCCACCCGACGTGCCTGTTCCATCCCCACGCGAAGAGCTTCCTCGTCAGCGAGGCCCTGCGCGGCGAGGGCGGGAAGCTCGTGCTGGGCACGGGCGAGCGCTTCATGCCCCGCTACGACGAGCGCGCGGAGCTCGCCCCGCGCGACGTGGTCGCCCGGGCGATCGACGCCGAGCTCAAGAAGCGCGGCGACGACTGTGTCTTCCTCGACATGACGCACCTCGACCGCGCGACGCTGCAGCACAAGTTCCCGAACATCTGGCAGCGGTGCGCCGAGCTCGGGATCGACATCGCGACGCGGCCCATCCCGGTGGTGCCGGCCGCGCACTACTTCTGCGGGGGCGTCCAGACGGACCTCGACGCGGAGACGAACATCGCGAACCTGTTCGCGGTCGGCGAGTGCGCGTGCACCGGGCTGCACGGGGCCAACCGGCTCGCCAGCAACTCGCTGCTCGAGGCGATCGTGTTCGCCGAGCGCGCCGTGCGCCTCGCCGCCGGCCGGCTCGCCGACCTCCCCGCGCCGCCGGCGATCCCCGCGTGGGACCGCGGCCACGCCACCGACAGCGACGAGCAGGTCGTGATCACGCAGGTGTGGGACGAGATCCGGCGCTTCATGTGGAACTACGTGGGGATCGTGCGGACGACGCGGCGTCTGTTGCGCGCGCGCACCCGCATCGAGATGGTCCAGGAGGAGATCCACGACTACTACTGGGACCACACGCTGACGGGCCCGCTCGTGGAGCTGCGCAACCTCGCGCAGGTCGCCGATCTCGTCGTGGAGAGCGCGCTCCGCCGCAAGGAGTCGCGCGGGCTGCACTACACGCTCGACTACCCGCGCCCGGACGACCGCTTCATCCGGGACACCGTGCTGCGCAGGAGGTTGTGATGGAGTTCGAGGGCGAGCTGGTCCGCTCCGGGGGGCCGGGCAGCTGGACCGTCGTCGCCGTGCCCCCGGAGGCCGCGCCGGAGGGGCGCGCGCGCGTGCCGGTGCACGGCACGGTCGACGGGCGGCCGTTCCGCAGCTCGCTCTTGCCCGACGGCAAGGGCGGGTTCTTCCTCGTCGTGAACGCGGCGATGCGCGGGACGAAGCAACACGGCGCGCGCGTGCGGGTGCGCTACGAGCTCGACCCGACGCCGCGCGAGGTGGAGGTGCCGCCCGAGCTCGCCGAGGCGCTCGCCGGCGACCCGATGGCGAAGGTCGCGTTCCAGCGCCTGTCCTACAGCTGCAGGAAGGAGTACGCCGACTTCGTCGCCGAGGCGAAGCGCGAGGAGACGCGCCGGAGCCGCGCGCACAAGGTGTTGCCGATGGTGCGGGAGGGGGCGAGGCTCAAGGGGTGAATCAGGCGCGGCGCCGAGGGACGGGGCAGCGACCGCGCGTTCGGAAATGGTCAAAAGGTGAGTCCTGACCCCTCCCGGGGGGCTAGGGGACCCCGATGCTGCTGTCCCTGCTCGCCTGCGAAGAGCCCCCGCCGCCCCCGCCGCCGCGCATCAGCGACGTGATGCGCCCGGTCCTCGCGATCAACAGCTTCGCCGAGCCGGGCGAGCCCGAGCGGCTGCAGGTGTTCCTCCACCCGGAGCAGGAAGGCCCGAAGCTGTGCATCGTGGACATCTCCGCGACGGTGAACGGCGCGCCGCTGAAGCGCGAGACGGGCCTCGCGAAGGACCCGGCGACCGAGATCGAGCTCGACCGCGACTGCAAGGTCTACGAGTTCACGGGCGAGCCCCCCGCGGGCGGCGACGCCCGCGTCGAGATCACCGACGGCGTGGTGACCGTCGCGGCGACGGTGCCGGCGCTCTTCGCGGCCCGCGCGACGCCCCGCGTGGGCGAGGGGCCGGTGAAGACCGGCGACACCGTCACGCTCGCGTGGAACACCCCCACCGACACGTGGTCGGCCGCGGCCACCTTCGCGGTGGAGCTGAAGCCCGTCGGGAGCGACGAGCGGGAGGTCGTCAAGGCCGCCGCCGCGGAGGGGAAGATCACGTTCACGGTGCCGGACGTCCCCGCCGGCGACTACGACGCCACCTTCATGGGGACGGCCCACGTGCAGCCGACCGTCGCCGCCTGCGAGCGCGTCGTGAAGTGCGACGTCTCGCGCCGCTACGTGGTGCCGCCGGTGCGGCTGACCGTCCGTTAGAACGCGACGCCGCCGACGCGGCGCGCCTCCAGCACCGCGGCGGCCTCGGCGAGCTCGGCGGCGACGCGGTCGGCGCGGGCGGTCACGGCCTCGTCCTGCAGGCGCAGGACCTCCAGCGTGCTGGCGAGCCCCACGCCGAGCCGCGTCTGGCCCACGCGCAACGACTCCTCCGCGAGCGCCTCGCGGGCGCGCGCGGCCTCGGCGATGCGGGCGGCGGCGCGGGCGTTCTCGGACGCGGCGCGCAACGCGAGCGCGAGGTCCTTGTCGAGGGCGTCCTCCTCCACGACCGCGATCTTCGCGTCCAGCGCGGACTGACGCGCGCGGAGCACGGGGCCGACGACGCCGTCGAAGGTCCAGGTCGCGTTCAGCGCGACGGTCCAGGCGGGGTCCTGCAGGGGCGTGCGCGCGGTGATCGACGCGGTGGGCAGAAGCCCCGCGAGCGCCTCCAGCTCCTCCATCTTCGCGGCGTCGGTCTCGGCGGCGGCGGCGTCCTGCCAGGGCGACCGGCCGTCGCCCGTGGGCATGGGCAACGCGCGCGTGGGCTGGAGCGAGTCGATCTCCTGCTCGAGCGCGCGCGAGAGGCGCGCCCGCGTGATCTCGACGTCGGCCTCGGCGCGCGTGCGGGCCGCCTGGGCCTGCAGGAGCCCGATCTCCGCGGACCGGCCGAGCAGCTCGCTCTCGATGCCCGCGCCGACGCGGGCCTTCGCGGCGTCGTGGGTGGCCTTCGCGAGCTCCTCGCCCGTCTTCGCGGCGTCGAGCGCCGACTCGGCGGCGAGCGCCTCGTAGTACAGGAGCGCGGCGGCGTACTGGGCGTCGAGCGCGGTCGCGTCGGTGACGTAGCGGGCCGAGCGCGCCTGCGCCGACTGCTCGGCCGCGTCGAACCACGCCGGCGGGTCGAGGAGCCCCACGGTCACCGAGAGCGTCTCGCCCTCCGGCGCGCTGCCGATCAGCGTCCGGTCGATCGAGAGCGACGGCGTGACGCCCAGCGCCGTCCACGCCTCCAGCGCCTCCAGCCGCGTCCGCCGCCACTCCAGCTCGGCGACGACGGCGGTGGGGTTCACCTCCGCCGCCCGCTTCACCGCCTCGTCCAACGTGAGCGCCCACGCGCCCGCGACGAGCGCGATCATGCCGAGAGCCTTTCGGCCGCGGACGGGCCGGTCCCCACGATCGCCTCGAGGGCGTCGACGTCCTTCGGGATGGCCGCCGTGAGCACCTCGGGATCCCCCATCGTCACGCGCACGTCGTCCTCCACGCGGATGCCGCCGAAGCCCAGCCAGCGCTCCGCCGCGTCGAAGTCGACGTGGGCCGCGTGCGCGGCACGCAACGCGGGGTCCCGGAGGATGGCAGGCACGAAGTAGACCCCGGGCTCGATGGTGACCACCGTGTCCGCCTCGAGGTCGAGATCCAGCCGCAGCGAGCGGGCGCCGAACTGGGCGGGCCGCGCGCGCCCGGGCGCGTAGGCGGGGCGGTCGCCGAAATTCTCGAGGTCGTGGACGTCGAGCCCGATCAGGTGCCCCACGCCGTGCGGGAAGAAGAGGCCGACGGCGCCGCTCTCCACGGCGAGGTCCGGGCCCACCTTCAGGAGCCCGAGGTCGCGCAGGCCCTCGGCGATCCGCCGCATCGCGCCGAAGTGCACGTCCCGGTACCGCACGCCGGCGCGGACGCGGGCGATCGCCGCGACGTTCGTGTCCAGCACGAGCTGATAGACGTCCCGCTGGCGCGCGTCGAAGCGGCCGCTGACGGGCCAGGTGCGCGTGACGTCGGTGGCGAGGCCCGACGCGAGCTCGCCCCCGCCGTCGAGCAGGAGCAGCTGGCCGGCCTCGAGGTGGTTCACGTAGCGCTGGTTGTGGAGGACCTCGCCCCGCACGGTCACGATGCTCTGGTAGGAGGGCTGGGCCCCGTTCGCGGCGAGCACGGCGTCGAAGAGCGCGGCGATCTCGCGCTCGTGGCCGCCGGGGCGCGTGGCGCGCATGGCCGCGACGTGCGCCGCGCGGGCGACGGCCGCGCCGCGGCGCATCTGGTCGAGCTCCCAGGCGTCGCGCGTGCGGCGGAGCGCGATGACGGCGTCCACCAGCACGTCCGGGCCCGGCCGGGAGGGATAGCGGAGGTCGAGGCCGGTCAGGCGCGCGGCGAGCGCGGTCTGCGCCACGTCCGGGACCGCCAGCGACACGAGGCGCCCGCGCAGCGGCGCGCAGGCGACGTCGAGCTCGCCGAGGGGGCGCACCGCGTCCACGCCGAGGCGCCGGCCGCGCTCCACCAGCGGCTCGACCTCGCCGTGCCAGAGCGCGTCGTCGGGCTCCGGCGGGGTGAGGAAGAGCGTACAGGCGTCCCCCACGATCAGCGCGGCGGCGCCGGGCTCGTCGCACCCGGTGAAGTAGAGGAAGGTGCTGTCCGCGCGGAACGGCACCTGGTTCATGGGCAGGTTCCTCGCCCGCGGCCCGTTCGACACGAGCAGGATCGGCGCGGAGACGCGATCGGCGAGGGCGCGGCGGCGCGCGGCGTGATCCGGGGCGTTCATGGCCCCGTCAAAGTAGCCACCCGACCTCGCCCGTGCCGTGGGGGCCGGTGAACTGCAGCTCGAGGGGGCCCTTCGATCCACAGGCCGTCGCGTCGAACTTCAGCTGCCACACCGCGCGGTAGGGCGTCAGCCACGGGAAGAGCGCGACGTCGAGCGGGGAGGGCTCGGCGATCTCCTCGGCCGACACGAGGGGGCACTCCTGGCCGGCGGCGTACGCGCGCACCACCCAGTCGGGCGCCTTGCGGTAGTCGAGCACGCCGAAGTCGAGCGGCCAGGCGGAGGTCGCCCCCACGACGAAGACGTGACGCGTCTGGTCGGCGGGGCACCGCGCGGTGACCGTCCCCGCGAGGTACAGGTGCGAGGCTTGGGCCTCGGCCTGCTCGCAGAAGGCGTCCGACAACAACGTTGCGTCGGCGAGGAGCGAGGTGGTGAGCGCGTCGTAGAGCTCGAGGTGCCGCGTCCACTCCCGCGCCGTGGCCGCGAAGGGGCGGTCGGGCGGGGCGACGTCGCCCGTGATGCCGTCGCCGTACGCGACGCGAGCGGCGCACCCGAGCAGGAGGATCAAGACTCGAGCTCGTGCCGGCGGACGAGGCTCGTGAGCGTGAGGCCCCGCGCGGCGAGGGCGTCGGCGGCGCCCTCCTCGCGGTCCACGATCGTGATGCACTGCACGACGCGCAGGCCCTCGGACTCGGCGCGGTCGACGGCCTTCAGCATCGAGCTCCCCGTCGTGGTCGTGTCCTCCACGATGCACACGGGCGAGCCGTCCGGCAGGTTCGCGCGTCCCTCGACCCAGTTGCCCGTGCCGTGGCCCTTCAGCTCCTTGCGGACGAGGAAGGCGTGGACGGGGCGACCCCGGTGGAAGCTCACCGCGGCGGTGGCGGCGGCGATGGGATCGGCGCCGACGACGAGCCCGCCCACGCCCGCGACGTCGGGCGAGAGCGCGTCGAAGACGCAGTTCCCGACGAGCCAGGCGCCCTCGGCGTTGAGCGTGGTCTGGCGCGCGTCCACGTAGAAGTCGCTCTCCCGCCCGCTGGCCAGCACGACCTTCACGCGGCGGTAGCTCTTCTCCTTGAGGATGCCGATCAGGCGCTCACGCATTCAGCCACTCCGCGACGTCGGCGATCACCCGCTCCTTGCCGATCTCGTTGAAGATCTCGTGCCGGTGCTCCGGGTAGACCTTCACGGACGCGCGCGTGCGCTCGGCGAACGCGAGGTTGACCGCGGGATCGGTGATCATGTCGGCGTCGCCGACGAACATGCCGAGGGGCATCCCGTACGTGCCCGAGAGCGCGCGGCCCTGAGCGGCGACCATCTCGGTGAACCAGCGCGGCGTGACCGTGCGGTACACGAGATCGTCCTTGTCGTAGGCCTCGCCGACCTTCGGGTCGCGCGAGAGCCACTCGAGCTTGAGCTCGTTGTAGAGCGAGAGCCCGGGGAGGATCCGCGAGAGCAGGCGCCCCGCGCCCACCTTGAGGCGCGGGGGCTCGAACTTGACGCCCAACAGCGGGTTCGACAGCGCGATCTTGGCGGGGGCCACGCCCTCGAGCGCCGCGGTGAGCGACACGAGCCCCCCCATCGAGTGGGCGAGGAGCGCCCAGCCGGGCCGGAGGTCCTTCGCGGCGGCGCGCACGTCGTCGAGGTACTCGCCCCAGCGCATCACGTGGCCGCGTTTGCCGCCGGAGTGGCCGTGGCCGCGCAGCTCCAGCACGTGGCACGACCAGCCGGCCTCGACGAGGCGCGGCGTGACGTGCTCGTAGCGGCCGGCGTGCTCGGCGAGCCCGGGGACGATCAGGAGGTCGCGGGCACCCTCGCCGGCGACGGTGACGCGCAGGCGCGTCCCGTCGGCGGAGTCCACCCACCTAGTCGGCAAAGAACTCGCCCTTCTGATCGAGGAGCGTCTTCGCCTTGCGCTGCTCGGCCTCGGCCTCGGCCTTGACCTCGGGGATGGCGTTCGGGTCCTGGGCGAGGACCCAGGTGAGCTTCTCCTCGAAGAAGGCCTTGTTCTGCGACTTCACCGCCCACTCGCCGGCGTACAGCACGTGGTGGCCGAGGAAGGTGGGGTGCGCCGCGATGGCCTTCTCGAAGTACTCCTTCGACTTGTTCAGGTCCTGGCCCGCGAAGCTGGGGATGGCCGCGTAGTACGCGCCCCAGTAGCGGTCCGGGCCGTTGTAGTAGAAGCTCGCGTCGAGCTCGCCGACGCGGGTCATGTACGCCTTGACCGTCGGGAGGTGCTTGAGCGTGGTGGTGAGGCCGGAGGCCTTCGCCCACTTGCCGAGCGCCGAGCTCGTCCAGTACAGGCAGGGGACGTCCTCGACCTTGAAGGCGCGGGCGGCGCTGGCCTCGTCCTCGTCGCCCTTCTGCATGAGCGCCATGAACTCGGTGTTGATGGCGAGGCACTTCTTGCCCCACTCGATCGAGGTGGCCCACGCCGAGAGCTTGGCGTCCATCTCGGTCTCGTGGCCGTCGCCGAGGAAGTACCAGCCGCGCACGAGCTTGCCGGCGACGTCGCGGTTGGTGGCGTCCATCGCGTGGAGCTGCTCGTACTTCGCGAGCGCGGCCTTCAGCTTCTCCTTGTCGCCGCGCTCGTTCCAGAGGCCGTCGGCCTCGGCCTTCAGCGCGGTCTGCTGGTCGGCGGGGGTGGTGGCGGCGGCGGGGGCGGCGGGAGGCGGCTCGTACGAGCCGATCTGCTTGCCACAGCCCGCGAGGAGGGCGACGAGGACGAGCGCGCGCATGGATGCTCCGGAAGCGCGCGGGTTCTACAGGCCCGATGCCGCGTTGTCAACGCTTGCGCCACCTCCCCGTTGTAACGCCGGCCGGGTCTGTTAAACGCCGCCATGCTGCTCGACGACGCCCCGCTCGCCCTCACGTTCGACGACGTCCTCCTCCTCCCCGGCCACTCGACGCTGCTGCCGCGCGACGCCGACGTCACCACCCGGCTCTGCCGCGATCTGACGCTCAACGTGCCGCTGGTGTCGTCGGCGATGGACACCGTCACGGAGGCGGACATGGCGATCGCGCTGGCGCGGCTCGGCGGGCTCGGCATCCTCCACAAGAACATGTCGCCCGCGGCGCAGGCGAGGGAGGTCCGGCGGGTCAAGAAGGCGATGACCGGCGTCATCCTCGACCCCGTCACGCTCGGCCCCCGCAACACGCTGCGCGAGGCCCGCGGGCTCATGCGCGAGCGCGGGATCAACGGGCTCCCCATCGTGGAGGGCAAGCGCGTCGTCGGCATCCTCACCAACCGCGACCTCCGCTACGAGCGCAGCCTCGACCGCCCCGTCGCCGACGCGATGACGAGGGAGGGCCTCGTGACGTGCCCGCCGGGCACCGACCTCGAGACCGCGCGCGACCTCATGCAGGAGCACCGCGTCGAGAAGCTCCTCGTGGTGGACGGCGCCGGCGAGCTGCGCGGGCTCATCACCTTCAAGGACCTCGAGGCGCACACGCGCCATCCGCTCGCCGTCCGCGACGACCGCGGGCGCCTGCGCTGCGGGGCCGCGGTGGGCGTGGGGCCCGACCGCGAGGACCGCGTCGCCGCGCTGGTGGAGGCGGGCGTCGACCTCATCGTCATCGACACGGCGCACGGGCACAGCGTGGGCGTGTTGCGCGCGGCCCGGGCCACGCGCGCGGCCTGGCCGGAGCTGCGCCTCGTCGTCGGCAACATCGCCACCGCCGAGGCCGTCGAGGCCTGCATCGCCGCCGGCGCCGACACCGTGAAGGTCGGCATCGGGCCGGGAAGCATCTGCACCACGCGGGTGGTCGCCGGCGTGGGCGTGCCGCAGCTCACCGCGGTGGCCAGCGTCGCGAAGGTCGCGGCGGCGAAGGGCGTCCCGGTGATCGCCGACGGCGGCATCAAGTACAGCGGCGACGTCGCCAAGGCCTTCGCCGCCGGAGCGGACGCCGTCATGATCGGCTCGTTGTTCGCCGGCACGGACGAGGCGCCGGGCGAGCTCGTGCTCTACCAGGGCCGCAGCTACAAGAACTACCGCGGCATGGGCTCGGTGGAGGCGATGCAGGCCGGCAGCTCCGACCGCTACTTCCAGAACGACGAGGGCGACCCCGAGGCCGAGACCCGCAAGCTCGTCCCCGAGGGCATCGTCGGGCGCGTGCCCTACAAGGGCCCCGTGGGCGACACCGTGTACCAGCTCGTCGGCGGCCTCCGCGCGTCGATGGGCTACACCGGCTGCGCCACCATCGCGGAGATGAAGGAGAAGGCCCGCTTCGTGCGCATGACCGCGGCGGGCCTCCGCGAGAGCCACGTCCACGACGTGATCGTCACGAAGGAGTCGCCGAACTACCGGATGGAGTAGGCCTACTCGTCGCGGACGACGACGAGCTCGGTGGCGAGCACCACGCCGCCCGTCGTGACGAGGTCGAAGCGCAGCGTCGCCGGCGCCTCGAGCGCCACCCCGGTGAGCGAGATCGTGAACGTGACGGTCTCGCCCGTGCACACGTCGAAGTGCTGCTGCGGGACGTAGCCGCTCACGATGCCCCACGGGTCGTCGAAGTCGAGCCAGACGTTGTCCCAGCAGGTGTCCTCGACGAGCTGGGTGATCGCGTCGGAGATCGTCGTCTCGAAGCTCGGGTCGCTCGAGGACCACTCGACGACCGCCGGCTCGAGCGTGCCGTTGCCGTCGAGGTCGGCGAGCGAGGCGGTGCGCGTCGCGAGGTCTTCCATCTGACCGGTCGTGTAGGACGTGGCCGGGTAGACGGAGACGCCCACGACCTTCGCGCCGAGGTCGTTGATGGCGTCGGCGACGAGGCTCATGCCCGCGTCCTGCGCGCAGCCGCCGGGCGTGGAATAGCGCGTGTCCTCGCTGTCGCGCAGCTCGTAGTTGGTGGCGTACACGATCACGGGCAGGCGCCCGTCGCGGAAGCCCATGCCGCCCGTGCCGCTGGCGCCCACGCCCGCCGCGCTGCCGCCGAACGGGTCGTCCGGGGAGGCGTAGAAGGGGGGCACGTCCTCGGCGACGTCGTACTCGCCGTCGCAGAGGAGGTCGTAGCCGGCGCCGGTCGTGGCCTGGTAGAGCGCCTCCAGCGAGGACTCCGGCGCGTCCTGGCCGTCGTGGATCGTGATGGCGGAGAGCCCGTCGAGGATCGTCTGGGTGTCGGTCGTGACCGGGACCTGCAGCTGGTACGGCAGGTCGAGGCCGGGGCGACCCCACGGGTACATCGGGTAGTCGTCGAAGGTGGCGAGGCCCCAGCCCGTGCCGCCGAACCGGTCGGACAGGTTGGTCGCGATGCCCTGGAACGACGAGATCGTGGCGTCGATGAGCGAGTCCATCGACTGGGTGGTGTCGATGAGGAAGGCGACGTCGAGGCGGCCGTCGACGGTGAAGCGCACCGTCAGCGTCTTCGTCTCGCCCTCGGCGAGCTCGACGAAGGTCATCGGCGTGTTGTCGTCGACGTCCTCCACGCCGCCGGGCCCGGGGGCGTCGCGCCAGCCGTAGAGCTCGACGCTCTCCATCGGCAGATCACCCGAGGGGAGCACCCACACGATGGCGGAGTCCTCCTCGGTCTGGGGCTCGTAGAGGACGGGCATCTCCCAGATGTCGCCGGGGCCGAGGGGGCCCTCGGGGACCGACTCCATCATCGTGAACGCGGTGCCTTCGGACTCGAGGCGGACCTCGTCGAGCTCGAGCGAGCCGTGGCCGCAGTTCTGGACCGTGATCCAGCGCGTCGCCACCTCGCTGGGCGAGAGCTCGCCGAACCAGATGGAGTCCGGATCGACGCACAGCTCCGTCTCGAGCTTCTCGAGCGCGTGATCGTTCACACACCCCGCCAACAGCAGGATCCCCGCCAGTCGCATCCGCACCCCCCCGGGCACACCCTGCTCTAGCCACGCATGGGCGCTCGTCAGGGGCCGGCATACACAGGCGCGCTCCGGAGGTGAGATGAACAAGGTGCTCGCGACCGCCGCGGATGCCGTCGCCGACGTGCCGGACGGCGCCGTGCTCATGGCCGGCGGCTTCGGCCTGTGCGGCATTCCGGAAAATCTGATCCTTGCGCTGCGCGCGTGCGGTGTGAAAAACCTGACGTTCATCTCGAACAACTGCGGCGTCGACGACTTCGGCCTCGGGCTCTTGCTGCAGACGCGCCAGATCCGGCGGATGGTCTCCAGCTACGTCGGCGAGAACAAGGAGTTCGAACGCCAGTTCATCTCCGGCGAGCTCGAGGTGGAGCTGTGCCCCCAGGGCACGCTCGCCGAGCGCATCCGGGCCGGCGGGGCCGGCATCCCCGCGTTCTACACGCCCACGGGCTACGGCACGCTCGTCGCCGAGGGGAAGGACACGCGCTGGTTCGACGGCCGGCCCTACGTGCTCGAGCGCGCGCTCACCGCGGACTTCGCGATCGTGAAGGCGTGGAAGGCCGACCGGCTCGGCAACCTCGTGTACCGGAAGACCGCGCAGAACTTCAACCAGATGATGGCGACGGCGGCCAAGGTCACGATCGCCGAGGTCGAGGAGCTCGTGGACGTCGGCGAGATCGACCCCGACCACGTCCACACGCCCGGCATCTACGTCCACCGCGTGGTGGTGGGCCCAACCTACGAGAAGCGCATCGAGCGCCGGACGGTGCGGTAATGCCTCTTACTCGCGACGGGATCGTGAAGCGCGCCGCCCGCGAATTGCGCGACGGCTACTACGTCAACCTCGGCATCGGCATCCCCACGCTGGTCGCCAACTACATCCCCGAGGGGATGGACATCGTCCTTCACAGCGAGAACGGGCTCTGCGGGATGGGGCCGTTCCCCACCGAGGCGGAGGTCGACCCCGACCTCGTCAACGCCGGCAAGCAGACGGTGACCGCGCTCCCGGGCGCGAGCTACTTCTCGAGCGCCGAGAGCTTCGCGATGATCCGCGGCGGGCACATCGATCTCACCATCCTCGGCGCGATGCAGGTGAGCGAGGCGGGCGACCTCGCCAACTGGATGATCCCCGGCAAGATGGTCAAGGGCATGGGCGGCGCGATGGACCTCGTGAGCGGGGCGAAGCGCGTCGTCGTCACGATGGAGCACACCGCGAAGGGCGAGCCCAAGCTGCTCCAGAGCTGCACGCTGCCGCTCACCGGCGTGCGGTGCGTGGACCTGCTGATCACGGATTACGGCGTGTTCACGTTCGAGGGCGGGCTCACGCTCGTCGAGATCGCCGAGGACCTGACGGTGGAGCAGGTGCAGGCGGCGACGGGGACGAAGTTCCGCGTGTCGCCGGAGCTGGCGAAGTTGCCGCTGTCCTGACGTCAGTCGTCAGTCGTCAGTCCGAGCCGCGCGAAGCGCGCACGGACGACTGACGACTGAAGACCGAAGACTTACTTGCGAGCCTTCTTGGTGCCCTTCACGGCCTTGCGGACCGTGACGAGCGCGCCGGGGGCGCCGGGGACGCCGCCGCGGACGTAGAGCAGGCCGCGGTCCGCGTCGAGCTTCACGACCTTGAGGTTCTGGACGGTGACCTTCGCCGAGCCCATGTGGCCCGGCATCTTGACGCCCTTGAGCGTCATGCCGGGGGTGAGGCGCGTGCCGATCGAGCCGCCGTGCCGGTAGTACTCGTGCACGCCGTGGCTGCGCTTGAAGCCCGCGAAGTTGTGGCGCTTCATGACGCCGGCGAAGCCGCGGCCCTTGCTGGTGGCCGTGACGTCGACCTTCTCGCCGCCGGCGAACACCGTGCCGACCGCGATCTGCGCGCCCTTCTGGTGGGTCTTGGCCACGTCGGGGCCGACGCGCACCTCGCGCACGAACTTGAGCGCGCCCTCGACGCCGGCGGCCTTGAAGTGACCGAGCTCGGCCTTCGTCGCGCGCTGGGCCTTGCGGGCCACGATCGCGAGCTGCAGCGCCGCGTAGCCGTCCTTCGTCTCGGAGGTCTTGACCTGGAGCACGGTGTTGGGGGCGACCTCGATCACGGTCACGCCCGCCACGTTGCCGGCCTCGTCGAAGATCTGGGTCATGCCCAGCTTGCGGCCGATCAGGCCCATCTGCGTGTTCGCCATGTTGTCCTCGCATCGGACGAGCGCCGCCACACGCGACGTCGTCGTACGGTTGAGCCGCGGGAGCCGCGGCCGGCGGCCTTTATACGGTCCTACAGTCCCGCGCCACCGACCTCGATGACCCAGTCGCTCGTCCCCGGGTCGTCCGAGAGGATGTGCACCACGTTCGCGTCGAAGCTCGGGTAGGGGACGTCGAGGCAGGACCCGTCGGCCGTGTACTCGATCGTGAACGCCGTCGAGTCCCAGGGGGCCAGCGTGATCGCGCCGGACCAGCCGCCGATCGCGAACTCGCCGCAGGTGGCGATCGCGTCGTTGTTGACGAGCACGTTGCTCACCTCGAGGTCGAGGTCGCCGACGTTCTGGACGGTGACCGTCTTGCTGTCCGTGCTGCCGTTGAACGAGAAGAAGTCCGTCATCGAATAGGGGTCGCCGCCGGTGTCGACGTCGATGATGGGCGAGCAGATGTCGCAGCGATCGACGCCCTCGCCCGTGAGCGACGAGGTCGCGTCCCCCGCGTCGGAAGTGACGACGAGGTCGGCGCCGTAGGTGGACGCGGCGGTGGGCGCGAAGGTGACCTCCAGCTCCACGCGGTCGCCCGGGGAGAGGACCTGGGGCGGGGTGAGGTCGCCGGCGACGGTGAAGGCGCGGTCGTCCACGCTCGCGTCGGTCACGAGCACGTCGGCGTCGCCCGTGTTCTCGACGACGAAGGTGGCGACGTCGGAGTCGCCGAGGTCGAGGGTGCCGAAGTCGTGGCGGGCGGGGGTCAGCGAGAGCGCGCCCTCGCCGGGGCCGGGCGTGTCGGTGTCGCCGGTGTCGTCGCCGGCGCCCTCGCCCACGCCCTCGCCGAGGAGCGGGAGCTCGAGCGAGTCGCCGTTGTCGAGCGACAGCGCGAGCGCGCCCGCGTAGGACGTGGCGTCGTCGGGCTGGAAGCCGAGCGTGAGCGTGACCGTGCCTTCGAGGTCGAGCGCGGTCTGGTCGACCGTGAAGACGCCCTCGTCCCGGAGGGTCGCCTCGACGTGGAGCGGGCCCTCGCCCGTGTTCGTGAGGGCGAGCGCGCGGGTGGCCTCGTCGCCGACGTCGACGGGACCGAAGTCGATCTCGGTGGCGTCCAGCGAGAGACTGCCGACGGACGTGGTGTCGCCCTCCTCCGGCTGCTTCTCTCGCTGGGGCACGGGGTCGAGCCCGACGCAGGCGGAGAGCAGGAGGATGGCCGACAAGGACGCCTCCGGTTCAGAAGGTGTACTTCAGCGCCCCGGACCCGTTGAAGCCGAGGTCCCAGCCGATGCCGTAGAAGACGTCGACGTCGAGGCCCACGGAGAAGTGGGACAGCTTCGTGTAGTACTCGAGCGTGGGGCCGGCGAAGACGAGGGGCTTCGGTGCGTCGTGCAGCCCGGCGTTCCCCGACCCCCTCACCACGTAGTCCTCTTCCCAGGCCGTCGGTTCGATGAACAGCGGGCTGTAGAGCACGCCGCCGCCCACGCGCGCGCCGATGCCGACGCGGCGGGTGACGTAGTAGGAGAACTCGTAGTTGGCGGTGATCGTGTAGGTGCGGAGGTCGCCCTGCGTGCACGGCGCGGGGCCCGTTCCGTCGGTCACGCAGCCGAGCGCGTCGTGCTGGGTCAAGGCGTCGGTCCCGTTGTGCAGCCCCTGGTGCAGCCCGACCTCCCAGGCCATCGACTGCTTCTCGTTGTCGACGAAGTCCATGCCGACGGCGAGGGCGACGTACGTGCCGGCGCTCACGACCGGGGAGAAGCTGCCGAGGTAGGCGGCGGCGCCCACGTTGGCCTTGCCGTAGAAGCCGCGGCTGATCTCGCGGACGATGCCGGGGTCCTCCGCCGTCGCCTTGCTGCCGCCCTTCTTCTTCCTCTCCTCGGGCTCGTCCTCGAGGTAGCTGTCCTCGTCCGCCGCCCAGGCCATCTGCGGCGCGAGCGCGGCGAGCGCGAGGGTGAGGACGTAGGCCTTCTGCGACATCCAGGGTCTCCAGGGAGCGCGGAACTTTAGCATGGCGGAGGGCGGGGGTGCGACCCCCCGCCCTCATGTCGGACGCGGCGACGGCGCCTACCCCGGCGCGAACACGAACGGGTAGCTGACCACCACGATGCCGCCGCCCTTCGGCTGCGGGAAGGTGAACCGCATGAAGCGGCCGTTGATGCAGGTCTCGACGGCGGGGCTGTTCATCGTCGAGGTCTTCGTCGTGGCGGTGGACACCGAGCCGTCGGCGGCGATGACGAACTTCTCGGTGATCTTGCCGGACAGGCCGGGGTTCTTCGTCAGCTCGCGCTGGTAGCAGTAGCGGATCTGGGCGAGGTTGCGCTTGATGACGGCGTCGATCAGCGCCTTGTCGAGCGAGCCGAGGATGATGGGGTCGCCGTCGAAGCGGACGGGGTTGCTGCCGCGCTCGCCCTGGGTGAAGTCGCCGCCCCACTCGCCGCCCTTGCGGGCCTTCGGCCCGACGTCGCCGATGGACGCGGTCTTCGCGCCGCCGCCGGGGCCGTCGCCGCGCTGGCCGAAGCCGGGGCAGCCGACGCAGCCGGTCTTCACGCCGATGAGGTCCTTGATGCCGGCCTCGATCGTGCTGTTGAGGCCGGTGCCGCCCAGCGCGGCCTGCAGCGCCTCGTCCTCGGCGATCGCGCCGAGCACGCCCGCCGTGGCGGCGGCCTCGCGGTCGAGCGCCTGCTTGGCGAGCTTGTTTCCGTCGTCGGGCGACTTGTTGGCCTTGCCCTCCTTGCCGGGCGCCTGCACGACCTTCTTGACGGCCGGCGCCTTCGCGGTCTCGACGGGCTTCTTCTCCTCCTCGAGCTTGCGGAAGAGCTCCACGACGTGCGGCGAGATCTCCATCTTCGTGGCCTTCGGCGGGCTGGGCACGAACGCGACCGCGATGCCGAGCATCGCCGCGCAGAAGCTCATGAACCCCACCATCCCGAGGGCGGCGTGGTCGCGCTGCTTCTTCCCCGGCGCGACGCGCTTGCTCGGGTAGACCGCCTGCGCGCAGAACGCGACGGCGCCGACGTGGACCACGACGCGCTCGGCGTCGCCGAAGGCCACGTGCACGTTCCCCTCCGCGTCGCGGCGCGCGCGCCCGCAGGCGACGAGGTCGGCGAACGACACGCGCCCGGCCGCGGACTCGAGGAACGCGGGCCAGGTGCTGGTCGCGGTACACACCCAACCGTCGCCGTCGTGGCCGAAGAGGGGGTGCTCCGGCGCGGTCAGCTCGTCGGCGGCCACGGCGAAGTCGCGGTCGCCGGCGCCGAGGCGCACGACGTGGGCGCGGGGGAAGTGCCGCACCTGCAACACGCTGTCGCCCCACACCTGCGTCACCTCCAGCACACGCCCGCGCGAGCGGTCCGCGAGGGCGTCCGAGGCGCTGGCGCTCGAGGCGAGCACGTACTCGAGCACCTGGTCGGTGGTCATGGGCGTTTCGAGGGACTCGCTGTCTTCCGCGTGCATGGGTCCTCCTGTGGACGATCCAAACGTGCCACGCGGGGGCTCGCGGTGAGTCAAGGGCGAGCAAGCGTTCTGACAGGCGTTTGCCAATGGCAAAGTCTTGGCGGGGAAAGTGTCAGCGCCTGGCCAACTCCTGGTCAGCGGGACGTCAACGGCAGGCGGTGTAGGCCGCCTCGCACTCCCCCCGGCTCGCGAACAGGTAGGGGCAGTCGGAGTTGGAGCAGAAGCAGCCGCACAGGTCCGTGGCGGGCTTGGGCTCGCACTTCCAGCCGGTCCACACCCAGACGTCGCCGCTCTGGGCGCAGCAGAGCGAGGTCGAGCGCACGCCCGTGGGGGCGCGGCAGTCCACCGCGACGGGGCGCCCGTTCACGTAGCGTACGTTCGTGTCGGTGGCGCCCGTGCAGGCGAGGAGGAGCAAGAGCACGTTGCCGTTGTACCAGAAAAACGAAGGGGGCCGCCCAGAGGCGGCCCCCACCCCTCGCGGGCGACTAGCCCGGCGAGAAGATGAACGGATAGCTGACGATGACGATGCCGCCGCCCTTCGGCTCGGGGAACTGGAACCGCATGAAGCGGCCGTTGATGCAGCTCTCGACCGCGGGGTTGTTCATCGTGGTGGACTTGGTGGTGGCCGAGGACACCGTGCCGTCCTTCGCGATGACGAACTTGACCGTGATCTTGCCGCCGAGGGACGGGTTCTTGGTCAGCTCGCGCTGGTAGCAGTACCGGATCTGCGCCATGTTGCGCTTGATGACGGCGTCGATGAGCGACTTGTCGAGGGCGCCGAGGATGATGGGGTCGCCGCCGACGGTGCCGATGCCACCCTCGCCCTTGCTGCCGAAGTTGCCGCCGCCGGAGCCGTAGCCCGAGGCGCCGGACCCACGGCCCTTCGTGCCGAGGCCGCCGAGGCCCTCCGCCGTGCCGCCGCCGCCCAGACCGGAGCCGCGGGCGCCGAGGCCGCCGGAGCCCATCTGCGTGCCCTTGTTGCCGATGAGGCCGCCGATGCCGTTCATCATGTCGGCGTTCAGGCCGGAGGCGCCGAGCACGCTGTCGAGCTGGGCGTCGTCGCGGAGCGCGCCGAGGACGCCGGCGTTCTGGGCGATCTCCTTGTCCAGCTGCTGCTTCTGCATCTGGACCTTGTCGCCCTTCGCCTTGTCCATCTTCGCGTCCTTCTTGCCGACCTTGCCCTCTTCCTTCTTGGCCTTCGCGCCCTCGCCGGCGTCCGGGTTGTCGTCGCGCTTCTTGTCCTTGATCTCCTCCTTCTTCTCGAGGAGGAGCTCGACCATGTGGTCGTCGAGCATGTTCTTGCTGGTGTCGGGCGGGGGCGGCATGACCGCGACCGCGACGCCGAACATGATCGCCACGAAGGTCATGAAGGCGATGATGCCGAGGAAGGGGTAGTCGATGCCCTCGCCCATCTTCGCGAGCGCCTTCTTGCCCGGGTAGACCTGGTGGGCGACGAAGATGGTGCTGCCGAGGTCCACCACGAGGCGCGCGTCCTCGGGGATGTCGATCTCGTAGAGGCCGCCGTTCTTGCGGGCCTTGCCCTCGGCGATGAGCTCGGCGAAGGTCATGCGGGTCTCGCCGACGTCGACGAAGCCGGCCCACTTCTCGGAGGCGTAGCAGACCCACTGCCCGCCGTTGTTCCTGAACAGCGTGTAGTTGTTGTTCGGGAGCAGCTCCTCGGGGACGAAGAAGCTGTTCTTCCACTCCTCGCGCGCGTCGCTGATGCCCGGCGCGAGCACCGGGGCGAGCGGGGCGAGGGCGGAGGGGATCTCGGCGCCGCGGAAGCCGCCGAAGTACAGGATGTGCTTCGTGCCGGTGCCGATCGTGGCCTTGCCGCCGCGGAAGTGCTTCATCTCGACGATGGCGTCGCCGAAGACCTGCGCGATCTCCAGCACGCGACCGCGGCTGCGATCCGCGGCCGCGTCGTTCGCCGAGGCGCTCGCGCGCATGACGAACGCCATGACGTCCTCGACCGGCTCGTCGTCGTCGACCGCGGCGGGAGCCGGCGTGCCCGGAGGCGCGGTGGCCTCGTCGGCCGCCGACTCGCTCGCGAGGTGCATGCCGGGCGCGTCCACGCGCGTGACGTCGTCGTCGGCGAAGGCGGCGGCGTCGGTGATGCGGACCACGACGCGGACGGGGCCGAAGCCGAGTGTGTCGCCGTTGGACAGGAGCACGTTGTTGACGGCCGAGCCGTTGACGGTGGTGCTCTGGTCGCCCACGAGGTCGAGCAGCTGGACCGTGCCGTCCTCGTTCACGTTCAGGACCGCGTGGAGGTCCTGCAGCGCGGGGTTCTCGATGCGCAGCATCGCCGCCGGCCCCTTGCCGATCGTGACGCTCTCCGCGGAGAGCTCTTCCCGGCGCACGAACTCGCCGCCGTTGAAGATCTCGAACGTGAGGACGAGAGAGTTTCCAGCCATGAACGTAGCCTTCGACCGCCTGCCGGCAGTCAGGGAATGCGTCACGAGCGACGCGCAGGGAGAGGGGCGGGAGGTGCTACTTCACTTCGTCGATGGACTGCTCCATCTCCGGGTTGAAGTCCTCACGAAGCTTGATGAGCGGGTTGAAGCTCGCCTTCTTGCGGTCGAGCACGAGGGCGCTGGACGGCTTGACCAGCTCGCCGGAGACGTCGAGTCCCTCGAAGTCGATCTCGGTCTTCGACTTGTAGACGACCTTGCGGTCGGCGGCGTCGTCCTCGTCCTGGGCCAGCGCGGGGCTCGCGAAGGCGCCGAGCGCGGCGGCGACGACGAGGAGGCGAGAGAGGGTGCGAGGCATGGTTCTCCCGAAAGGGCTGGGGCTCATTGTCGTCCG
>JBMOQZ010000003.1:0-4541 GCA_049322475.1 Myxococcota bacterium
TCGTGTCGGCCCGGCTCGCCACGAGGACCCCGTCACGAGAGGACCGCAGGTCGGGCAGGCGAGGCAACGCGACCCGGCCGAGTGCGCCCCGTCCGCGTCCGGGAGCCCGTGGAAGGTCACCTCCGGCTCGCCCCGGGGAGCCAGCGACGCGTAGAAGCGTCCCTCGTGGTCCGGGCGGGGACGTCCGTGGGGGTTGCCGCGCGAGCGTCGAGCCGTCGGGGCGCAGCATGAGGTGCTCGGCGAAGACGCAGCCGTGGGCCACGGTCTCCAGCTCGAGCCGGCCGTCCTTCGTCACGAGCTCACCGGCCCGCCAGCCCACGTTCAAGGGATCGCGGGCGCGTCCCACCAATTTACAACTACCCGCTGTCAATGAACGTGGTGACAGACAAGCGATCGTGACGGGGCTCGCCCCAGGCACGCGCGCCTGGCCCGCGCTGCATCCGGGCTGCCGGCCCGCGGGGCCAGCAAGTAGGCCGCGATACGCGCGCCGCCGGCACAGAATGCGTGTCTCGGCGACCCATCCGATGCGCATTCGGGCCGCATCCGATGCCCGCTCGATGGCGCCGCATCACTTCGGGCGGCTCGCCGCATGCGGGCGCTCCTTGCCGGCGTGTCCACGCCGTGCGAGGAGAGTGCATGGACGACGACGCGGCGCCAGGCCCGAGCTCGGCTCGCCTCGACGAGCTCCTGCTGATCGCGAACGAGCTTCGCCGGCTCGGCGTGGCGGCGCTCGTCGACGAGCGCGTGCCTCCTGATCCGCGCAGCCGCGTGACCCACGGCCAGTGCATCGAGGCGCTGATCGCGACGATCCTCCTCGGCACGCACACGCTCTACTCGATCGGCGAGGTCCTCGAGCCCTACGACCTCGAGCTCACCTTCGGGTGGCCCGGCGCGACGGCGGACCACTTCCACGACGTGCGAGTGGCCGCGGCGATGGACGCGCTGTTCGAGGCCGGGATCGTCCCGGTCTCGAGCGCGGCCCTCGTGAGGGCGGTGCAGGTCCACGAGCTCGACCTGGGGCGTCTCCACCTCGACACGACGTCCGTCGCCGTCTACGGCCAGTACTCGCTGAGCGAGGAGCCCGCCCACCCCGACGACCCACAGGCGATCCCGCACGTCACGCGAGGGCACAGCAAGGACAAGCGAGGCGACCTGAAGCAGATCGTCTACGGCGTGTCCGTGACCGCCGACAGCGCCGTGCCGACGTTCGGCCGGGCCGCCTCCGGCAACCGCGCCGACGTGCAAGAGACGCGCTTCATCCTCCAGCAGCTCTCCGAGGTCCTGCCGGAGCCGCGCGGCACCACGCTCGTCGGGGACTCGAAGTTCTTCTCGGGGGAGACGCTCGTCCTCGCGCAGCGCCACGGCATGCACGTCGTGACGATGCTCCCGTGAGGCACGCTGCTCTGGGGGCAGGTGTTCACGGCCTACCGCGAGACGCTCGGGCGCGGCGAGAGCGTCACGACCTTCAAGGCCACCTACCCGCCCGCAGACCCGGACGCGCCGTCGGCCGAGGTACCCGAGCCGACGAAGGAGTGGGTCGGCCGGTCGTTCGACATGCCCTACAGCTGGGACGACGAGGAAGGTGGGGGCAAGCAGGAGATCCCTCTGCGGCTGATCGTCGTCGAGTCGTCGACGCTCCGTGCCCAGCGCGCTGCGTCGATCGAGGGCCGCCGCTTGAAGGAGCGGGCCAAGCTCGAACAGGCCAAGGAGAGGACGGAGAAGCGCGAGTTCAAGTGCGAGACGGACGCCGCGCGCGCCGCGGACTCGTTCCGCGCGCGCCACGGCCCGGACCTTCATGGGATCGCGACCCGAGTCGTCTCCGAGGAGCGCGAGGCGAAGCGTGCTGCTCCGGGACGGCCTCGAGCCGACGAGGTCCGACCTCGCGAGCTCGTCTGGCGCGTAAAGGTGGACATCGACGACGACCAGGAGTTCGTCGAGGAGGCGATCTTCTGCGAGAGCTGCTACGTCCTGGCCTCGACACTGCCGAGGACGGGCGAGCACGCGGCCACGGACCAGGAGGTGTTCGACTACTACCGCGAGCAGAACAGCGTGGAGGGCGCCTTCCGCTGGGCGAAGAACCCGCTCGCGGTCGCGCCGATCTTCCTCAAGACGAGCGAGCGCATCGCCGCGCTCGGCCTGGTCTACGTGCTCGCGCTGATGACGTACGCCCTCATCCAGCGGCACGCCCGGGCGCGCCTCGAGGAGGCTGGCGAGGTCGTCCCGGGCAACCGCGGCGTGACCAGCAGGCCGACGACGGAGGTGCTGTTCCGGCTGTTCCGTGGCATCGACGTGGTCCGCGGCGAACCGGGGGAGCCCGCCACCGTGTCGCGCATCACGCAGTCGCAGCTCGACGCGCTCGAGATCCTGGAGCATCCGCTGCTCAAGGATCCGCGCGTGCGCTTCAGCGCGCCCCGCGCGTCTGGCCGGCCCCGCGAGGGAGCATTCCCGAAATGCATCAGCCTGTCGGTGGGTGCCGCGATGATGTGAGGCATGAGCACGACAGCGGCGGCGCCAGCACGAAGGCGAGTTCGGACAGCCCCGACGGAATGCCCCAAGGTCCCAGTTCTGCCGGCCCTCCGAGAGCGGGTCGAGGCGGTCGCCCTTGAGGCCGTCAACCATGTCCTGGACTGCTTCGAGGGCGGCAAGCTCCCGACCTGCGCCGCGGCGTTCCAGAGCCTCGAGGAACGTCTCCTCGGGGTCGCGCAGGAACATGTCGTGGGGCCTGTGGTCGGGGCTGTGCTCGCCGCGCTCCACGAGCATGAGCAGTTCGTGCTTTGGAGCATGCGTGTCGCCCGGGAACGGGAGCAGAGCGGACGGCTCGTGGGGCGTGGCGATCGAACCGTCACGGTGACGGTCGCGGGCGGAGGCGAGGTAGCGCTGAAGACCCCCTACATGGAGGCCCTGCCCCCGGCGAGCAAGCCCGGTCCACGCCGAGCGCCGGGCACCCGGGGGAAAGGAGGAGCCGGCCTCTATCCCGTGCTGGCTGGGCTGGGCTTCGTCCTGCGCACCTCGCCGTACGTGACGCTGCGTACTGCGCGCATGGCCACGCTCGTGGACTCCTACCAGGAGGCGCGAGAGACCCTCGTCGGTGAGGGCATCCGCATGGACGAGAAAGCCATCTCGGGCGTGGTCGAGCGCGTCGGCGACGCCGGGCTCTTCGATCGCGAGCACCCGGTCGCAGGCCTGGAAGCGAAGTTCCTCGCCGGCAAGCGGGTCATGGTGTGCGTCGACGGGGGGCGCCTCCGCTACCGCCTGGAGAAGACCGGTCGGCGGCGCAAGAGCGGCCACCATGGCTTCGACGCACCCTGGCGCGAGCCCAAGGTGCTGGCGATCTACCTGCTCGACGAGCGCGGGAAGAAGACTGACGACCCGCCGATCTACGAGGGCACCCTCGCCCCCTGGGAGGACGCGGCGACGCTGATCGCCAGCACGCTGACGAGGTTCGGGGCGCGCGAGGCCACGGTGCTGGCCTTCGCCGCGGACGGCTCGGACAACATCTGGCGCCATGTCGACGCGATCGTCGCCGCCGCCGGGGTCGCACCCGAGAAGGTCGTCCGCTTCGTCGACTTCTATCACGCGCTCGAGCATCTCCATGACGCCGCCAAGCTCGTCCTCCCGTGGTCGGAGCAGCAGCGGCAGCAGTGGGTGAAGAAGCAAGCCAAACGCCTGCGCCGCGGCCGCGTCGCGCAGGTCGAGGCCGCGCTCCAGGAACTGGCGGTCACGGACAGCGAGGCGCTCGCCAAGGAGGTTGCGTACTTCCACGAGCGCCTGGACCTCATGCGCTACGACCAGCTGCGCGCACGCGGCCTGCCACTCGGCACCGGGGCCGTCGAGAGCGCCATTCGCCGCGTCGTGAACCTGCGGCTCAAGGGCACGGGCATCTTCTGGGAGCCCGCGAACGCCGAGCGCATGCTCTACCTCCGCTGCCGACTCAAGGCTGGCCGGTGGGACGAGGTGGAGCGAGCGCTTCACCGTTCGGCGCTCACGCCGGCGCGCGGCCAGGTCCCGAGCGTGCTCGAGCGCCTCACCGTATGATCTGTTGCTGGCCGCCTCGGCGCTGTAGATCACATTTGTGGCCCGTTAGATGACTTTCCTGGAATGCGCCCGGTCAAGCCACTCACGCGGCGCTTCGACGTGCACCTCGGTCGCTGCACCTGCTGCGCCCGCCGGATCCAGCCGCACCACCCGCTCCAGACCTCCGACGCCCTCGGGGCAGCGGCCGTCCAGCTCGGGCCGACGTGCTTGCCTTCGCGACGGCGCTGAACAAGGTCTACGGGCCCTCCTGGGCCAAGGTCGCGCACCTGATCGAGAAGGGGTTCGGCATCAAGGCGACGCCCTCGGCCTACTGCCGGGCAGCCACGCGCATCGGCGAGAAGCTGAAGCCCACCTACGACGCCCTGGCTGAGCGGGTCGCGGCCAGCCCCGAGGTCTACCCCGACGGGGTCTTCGTCGCGGGGCCGGTGACCCTCTACAGGATCGCGGCGAGCCGTGGCGGCGAAGTGGCCGAGGAGATCCTCGGCGCGGACTACGCCGGCGTGATC
>JBMOQZ010000004.1:0-4468 GCA_049322475.1 Myxococcota bacterium
GGGGGCCCGCGGCGTACCTCGCGCAGCGCGCGGCGGCGCTCCCCGGCGGGCGGCTGGTGGGGCGCGCGCTCGGCGCGCGGGGAGGCGGGTGGGCGCGACGTCAGGTGCGGTGGCGCGGGGACGTGCTCCCCGCGGAGGAGGGCGACGCGTTGTGGGCCGACGTGGACGCGCTCGCCGCGGCCTGCCCGGGCGACGACCCCACCGGCTGCGCGTTGTGGCTCGACCGTCGCCTCGGGCTCGCCGAGGGCGCGCTCGCCGTCGTGGACGCCACGTGTGGCGCCCACGGGATCGCCCACCGCGCGCCGCTCGCCGATCCCGACCTCGTGAAGCTCGTGGCGCAGATCCCGGTCGGGCACCTCGTGCAGGTGCGTCGCCCGCGCGGGCTCTTCGAAGAGGCGATGGCCGAGCGGCTCCCGGACCCGCCGAAGCACGCACCGATGGCGCTGCCGTTCGCCGCCTGGCTCGCCCGCGGCGCGCTCCCGGACGACCTCGCCGAGCGGCTCGACGGGCTCGCCGACCCCGACGGCACGCGGCGCCTCGTGGCCGACTTCCGCGCCGGGCGGCCCGGGCTCGCCGGCCGCCTGTGGTCGCTCCAGATGCTCGCCCGGTGGCGGATGGGTTAGCGCCGGGCCATGTCGCTCAGGAAGACGCTGTCGAAGCTCCCGACGCCCATCAAGCTCTCCGTCCAGGAGCGGGTGTACCCGAAGCTGCTCGCGGAGGGCGAGACGGCGCCGGAGTGGCACCTGCAGAGCTGGGACGACAGCTGGCACCGGCAGGGGCGCCACTGGTCGGTGATGGTGTTCTACCCGGAGGACGGCGGCGAGGCCGACCGCGAGCAGCTCCAGCAGTTCCAGGCGCACCTCGACGCGTTCACCCGCCTCGGCGTGAAGGTCTACGGCATCAACCCGGGCGAGGCGCCCAGCCACAAGGCGTTCGCGGAGTCCGCGGGCCTCGGGTTCCCGCTGCTCACCGACCGCGGGGGCTCCGTCGCGCGGCTGTTCCGCGCGTGCGTGCAGCTGCCGCTCAAGCCGATGTACCTGCGGACGGTCTACCTCGTGAACCCCGAGCGCAAGATCCGCCTCGGCAACCGGGGCGCGCCGAGCGTCGCGGCGATCGTGCGGTCCGTGGAAGCACTTCAGCAGGCGAGCAAGACGAAGATGTGATCAGCCCTGCTTCGGCAGCTCGGCGAGGAACTTCCCTAGGGGGATGCGGCCCTTGTAGAGCGCCTCGGCGGCGGCGGCGTCGAAGCTCATGGTGCGGTTCTGGGACTGCTCGGTGATCTCGACGACGGGCACGTCGAGCTTGTAGAGGCTCTTGTAGCGGCCGATCACGATCGCGATGGCGGAGATGTCGCGCGTGAGGTCGCCGCTCGTGTGGAACGCGACGCGGACCTCCGCGGTCTTCGGCTCGTCGAGGCGCCGCCCCACCCACTTCGTGACGGGGGCGTCCACGCTCGCGACGCTCACGCCGAGCTGGACGAGCTCGACCATGAGCGCGTCGGCGAGGTCGCCGGGCTCCTTCACCACCCGCGGCTCGCGCGGGAGGAGCCTGTGGAGCTCGGCGTCGAGCTTGATGAGGCCGTCCGCCACGCTCGGCGGGGGTGCCTCCGACCGCGGGGCGGCCGACGGCGCCTTCGCCGCCGGCGGCGTCCCCGCGAAGTTCAGCCAGGACCAACCCACGCCGAGCACGAGCAGGCCCGCGACCACCCACGCGAGCACGCGGGACGTCCGCACGGCGGGCTCGGCGGCGGCGCGCTTGTCGGGGCGCGCCGGACGGGGGCGCACCTCGGTGGGCGGGCGCTTCTTCTCGGGGCGCGGGAAGTCGATGACCTCGCCGCCGTCGTCGAGCTCGGGCTCGAGCGGCTCGATCTCGACGGAGGGAGGGCCCGCGGGAGGAGGCGTCGCGGGGCGCTTCGCCTTCGGCTCGGGCACCGGGGCGAGCGCCTCGGCGGGGAGCTCCTCGGGGTCGCCCACCACCTCCACCATGCGCCGGTAGAGCGCGGCGGCGTCCACCTCGTCCACGTTCTCCCACGCGGCCCAGGGATCGTTGCGCACCAGCGCGGCGAGCTCCGCCACCTCGTCCACCCGGACCCAGCCGGTGACGGTGCGGACCTCGTCGGTGCGCGCGAGCTCCCCGGCGCGGGCGAGCCGGATCAGCCCGGCGACGTCGGGGACGGCGACCTCCACGCCGCCGCGCCGGATGCGGAAGCCTTCCATGCGGGAGCAGGATGCCGCCTCGGGGGGAGCGAGTCAACGCGAGCCGGGCTTGACGCGTCCACCCGGATCTACCGACCGGTCGGTCGGAAGTGTCCGTGAGAAGTAGCCAAAAGAGGCACGCGGAGGCTTGTGGGAATGCTCTCCGTCCTGTAGAGATACCGCCCATCCCGAGGGAGAGGCGGATGCGTTCTGGACCCGAGCTCGTGCGTGCCTCCGCGCCGTTCGCGCAGGAAGATCGCGCGTTGACGTGGCGCCTCCTCGCGATCTCGCTCCTCGTGTGGGCCGGCGTCACCGCCGTCGCGGCGCTCGCGCCGTGGTGGCCCGCGCGGCTCGCCGCCGCCGTGCTCGCCGGCCTCGTCACCGTCCGCCTGTTCATCTTCTACCACGACTACCTGCACGGCGCGATCCTGCAGAAGTCGGCGTTGGGCAAGGCGATCATGCACGCCGTGGGGTACTGGGTCATGTCGGGCCCGTCGGTCTGGCGCCAGACCCACGACTACCACCACAAGCACACCGCGAAGATGGTGGGCGCGTCGATCGGCAGCTACCCGGTCGTCACCGTCGACATCTGGAAGCTCATGACCCCCGCGCAGCGGCGCGACTACACGCTCGTGCGGCACCCGCTGAACATGCTGTTCGGGTACTTCACGGTGTTCATGCTCGGGATGTGCATCTCGGCGTTTCGCCGCAACCCCGCGCAGCACCGGGACGGGCTCATCGGCCTCGGCGTGCACCTCGGCACCGCCGCGCTCGTCGCCGCGCTCGCCGGCTGGCAGGTCGCGCTCTTCACCGTGGTGATCCCCATCTTCGTGGCGTGCGCCGCCGGCAGCTACCTGTTCTACGCGCAGCACAACTTCCCGGGGATGCAAATCCGCGACCGCGCGGACTGGGAGTACACCTTCGCGGCGACGCGCTCGTCCTCGATGTTCGACATGGGCCCCGTGATGCACTGGCTGACGGGCAACATCGGCTACCACCACGTCCACCACCTCAACCACCGCATCCCGTTCTACCGCCTGCCCGAGGCGATGGCGGCGATGCCCGAGCTGCAGGATCCGGGGCGGACGACGTGGCACCCGCGCGACGTGCTGGCGTGCCTGCGCCTGAAGCTGTGGGACCCGGCGAAGGGCCGCATGGTCACCTTCGAGGAGGCCGACGCCGCCCCGCCGATGGACGGGCTCCTCACCGCGAAGTAGGCGGGCGGCACCATGCCCCGCATCGCCGTCCTCCCGGGCGACGGGATCGGGCACGAGGTCCTCGCCGAGGGCCTTCGCGTGCTCGCCGCCGTCGCCCCCGACCTGACCTTCGAGCACTTCGACCTCGGCGCCGAGCGCTACCTGCGCGACGGCACCACGATGCCCGACGAGGTGCTCGCCCGCTTCCGCGACGAGTTCGACGCGGTCTACCTCGGCGCGCTGGGCGATCCGCGCGTGCCCAGCAACGTGCACGCGAAGGACATCCTGCTCGGGAGCCGCTTCAAGCTCGACCTGTACGTCAACTTCCGGCCGGTGCGGCTGCTCGACGAGCGGTACTGCCCGCTCAAGGACAAGCGCCCCGAGGACGTGGACTTCGTCGTGTTCCGCGAGAACACCGAGGGCCTCTACACGGGCGTCGGCGGGCAGTTCAAGCGCGGCACCCCCGACGAGATCGCGATCGAGCAGGAGATCAACACCCGCAAGGGTGTCGAGCGCATCGTCCGCGCCGCGTTCGGCTGGGCCCGGCAGAACGGCAAGCGGCGCGTCTGCATGAGCGACAAGGCCAACGCGATGCGCCACGGCCACGACCTCTGGCAGCGCGTGTTCCGGCAGGTCGCGGGCGAGTACCCCGAGATCGAGGCGTCGCACCTCTACGTCGACGTGCTCACGATGCGGATGGTCCAGGCGCCCGAGAGCTTCGACGTCATCGTCACGAACAACCTCTTCGGCGACATCGTGACCGACCTCGGCGCCGCGCTGCAGGGCGGCATCGGGCTCGCGGCCAGCGGCAACCTCCACCCGGGCGTCGCCGCGTTGTTCGAGCCGGTGCACGGCTCCGCGCCGGACATCGCCGGCAAGGGCATCGCCAACCCGCTCGCGGCCGTGCTCACCGCCGGCATGATGCTCGGGTACCTCGGGCGCACCGGGGACGAGCGCCGCATCCAGGACGCCGTGCAGCGCTGTCTCCGCGAGGGGATGGTCACGCGCGAGCTCGGGGGGACGCTCACCACGCGCGAGGCGGGGAGCGCGGTGATCGACCGGCTCTGATCGCCGGCG
>JBMOQZ010000005.1:0-4457 GCA_049322475.1 Myxococcota bacterium
GGCGCCGAGGCGGGCCACCATCGCCTGCCCGATCGAGACGAGGGAGGGGCCCGTGGCGCCCCCCTTGCGCGTGGCGGCGGCGGAGATCGCGAGGGCCTGCAGGAACGGGACGGTCGCCGCCGCGGGGGAGAGCGCGGCGCCCTCCTGGGCGAGCGTGACGAGCGCGGCGGCGAGCGCGTCGGAGGCGAGCCGTCGCTCGAGGTCCGCGACGGCGGGAGGCGGCCCGCGGCTCCCCGCGGCCTCGGCGACGACCGCCTCGACGGCGGGGCGCAGCGCGTCGGCGCAGGCGGACAGGATCTGGGCGCCACGGGCTTCGGCCGCGATGGCGGGCAGGCCGTCGACGAGCTCGGGGACCGCGAGCACGGCCGCGTGTACGGCGGACGCGCTCCGGGCCAGATGCCGGTGCCCCTGCACCAGCGCGGCCAACCCCTCGACGCTCATGGGACGGTCTCCTGCGGCGACACTCTACCAGCGTCGAGGAGGCGCGCGCGGATCGCGCCCCGGGCCGCCTCGTCGAGATCGTCCGGGAGGAGGACGAACGGCAGCCGCGACAGCGCGTCCTCCGGCGCGGGCGGGAAGGCGCGCCCGTCGCTGAGCTCGAGGGGCGCCGCGTCGGCGATCGGGCTGTCGGCGACGGCCGGCGCGACGGCGTGCGGCGCGGGCGCGGTGCCGACGAAGCGCAGCGAGAGGCGGAGGTCCTGCCGCTGGAGGACCGAGCCTGCGGGCCACTGGGTGCGGACCGCGCGCCGGGCCGTGAGCGCGTGGGAGAGGAGCCGCGGGGTGCGCGTGTCGAGCTCGACCTCGCCCTCGACGTCGCCCTCGCCGAGGATGCCGACCGTCTGGCGTCCGACGTAGCGGAGCGTCGCCTCGCCGGCGCCCTTCCCCGCGAGCGACCACGTCGTGTCGAGGCGGTTGCGCACCGGCGCGACGCTCCCGAGCGCGGTGGGCCACGAGGTCGTCTTGGGGGCCGACTCGCCCGGGTCCAGCGGCGGGATCGCCGGCGAGAGCGCCGGCCACAACAGGTCGAGCACCTCCACGTGGGCCGTGCCGCCCGCCCAGGGGGCGAGCGGCCCCACCTTCAGCACCTCCCCCTCGGGGAAGGCGCGGAGCTCGAAGAACGCGCCGTCGAGGCCCGCGGGCGCGGGCGAGGCGACGCCGTCGCGCTCCACCTTCGCGGTGATCCCCTCGAGCCGGACGAGGCGCCCGATGGAGCCGTCGCGGAACGAGCGCGTCCAGCTGGCGAGCACGTCGCCCTCGAGGCGCCAGGTGAACGGCGCGACCTCCGCGGGTCCCTCGGTGACCGTCGCGACCGACACCTCGAGCCGGTAGCGGTCGGCCTCGAGGTCCTCGCGCCGGCCGATCGCCTCCTTCGGCAGGCACGCGAACAGCGCGAGGATCACGTCTCCCGGAGCTCCTTGAGCTTGGGCTCGTCGATGAGGATGACGCGCTTGCCCTCGGTCTGGATGAGCTGATCGCGCCGCAGGTCGAGGATGGCGAAGCTGACCGTCTCGCGCGTGGCGCCGATCAGGCTCGCGATCTCCTTGTGGGTGAGCTTCAGGTTGATGATCACGCCGCGGCTGTCGCGCACGCCGAAGGTCTGCGCGAGCTCGAGGAACAGCGCGGCGAGCCGCGCGTGGGCGCTGCGGAACAAGAGGTTCTCCACGCGGTTCTCGAGCTTCTGCCGGCGCTCGCCGACGAGCTTCATCATGCGCATGGCGAGCTGCGGGGTGCGCATCATCACGCGCATGAAGTCGTCGCGGCCGATGCGGAGGAGGAGGCAGTCCTCGTAGGCCTCGGCGTGGGTGTCGTGGGGCTGATCGCTGATGCAGGACAGCTCGCCGAAGAGCTGATCGCGCGTGAAGAAGTGCAGCGTGAGCTCGCGCCCCTCGTCGTTGACCTTGTACAGCTTCACGATGCCCGTGCGGACGAGGAAGACCGCGTTGGCGGGGTCGCCCGGCTCCCACACCATGTGGCGCCGGCGGACCTCGACGTTCTCCGAGACCTGCTCCAGCACCTCGAGCTCCCGCTCGGGGAGGTCCGAGAGGAGGGGGTTCTGGCGGATGAACCACGCTTTGGTCTTCAACATCGACAGGGGCCTCTACCGAGCGAGCGCGCGCGTACGCTACACCTACCACGTCGCGCCGAGGGAGGGCCCGTGCTGAGCTTCGGTTCGGAGGGGCCGGTCACCGCCGTCGTCCTGTGCGCGGGAGGCTCGCGACGGATGGGCGAGCCGAAGGGCCTGCGGCCCGTGCCGGCGGGCGCGCCGCTGCTGCGTGCGCACGTGGACGTGTTCGAGGCGGCCGGCATGCCCGTCGTCGTCGTGCTCGGCTACGAGGTGGAGGCGCACCGCGCGGTGCTCCCGGCCAGCGTCCGCGTGGTGGTCAACGCCGCCTGGGAGACCACGGCGATGGCGGAGTCGGCGGCGCTCGCGCTCGCCGACCTCGGCGCGGTGTTGCTCACGCCGGTGGACGTGCCGCCGGCGCGCGCGGACACGCTCGCGCGGCTGCTCGCCACGCCGGGGGACGTGGTGCCGGCGTGGCGCGGCGCCGACGGGCACCCGGTGAAGCTGGTGCCGCCCCACCCGCCGGGCCGGCTCGACGCGCGCCTCCGGCACGCCGCGCGGGTGCCGGTCGACGACCCCGACTGCGTGAGGAACCTGAACACGCCGGCGGAGTGGGAGGCGTGGGTCGGGGCGCGGGGGTGACGCCGGAAATGGGAACGCCCGCCGATGTCGCTGACATGCACATCGCGGGCGTTGGGTAGACGTTACCGCGGGCGCGCGGGAAGGTCAAGCACCGCGAGCGCGGCGCCGTCCTGCTCCAGCCAGGCGCCGAGCCGGAAGCCCGCCTGCTTCGCGAGGAGTCGCAGACGCTCCCGCGTGTGGCGCCAGCCCAGCGTCGCCCGCACCTCCGCGCCGGGGGCCAGCTCGAGGGTGGGCGTCGGCGCGGAGACCCGCACCCGACGGCGCGCGCGCAGGCGCACCTCGAACAGCGCGGGCGAGTCGCGCGGAAACGGGGCGAAGTCGTCCGGATCGAAGTCGGCGCCGAAGCGGGCGTTGACCTCGGCGAGGAGCGCGTCGTGGGTCCCCACCGCGATCGGCGCCCCGTCGACGGACACCGGGACGAGCACGCGTGCTCCCGGCGGCCGCGGCAGGTCGCGCAGGAAACGTGGCACGTCGCGGGGCCGCAGCGCGCGGAACGCGGCGGCGTCCACCTCGACGACGGGCTCGCCGTCGAGGATCGCGTCGGCGAGCGCGCGATCGCAGGCGGCCGCCGGGTCGCCCGCGAGCGCCACCAGCGCGCGGGCCATCGCCGGGTCGGCGACGGGGCCGCGGGGCAGCTCCGGCAACGGTCGGGAGAACCACGCCCGCAGGCGCGCGGCGGCGTCCATCCAACCCAATGTCGTCACCGCGGCTCGTTGCGCATAGAGCCAGCGGATGCGCAGCGTTCGACCGGGTCTGCGTCTGTTGACGCGCCTGACCATCGCCAACGTCTGGCTCCTCGAGACGGGGAGCGGACCGCCCTTCCTGGTCGACACCAGCCATCCGCTCGAGCGGCCGCTCCTCGCGCGATCGCTGCGCCGCGCCGGGATCGACCGCCTCGCCGGCGTGCTCCTGACCCACCGGCACAGCGACCACGCGGGCAACGCCGCGTGGCTGCGGGACAGGTACCGGTGCCCGGTCGTGTGTCACCCGGAGGACACCCCCTACCTCGAGGGCCGCGCCACGCCACCCCGGCTGGCACGCGGCGTCGCCTTCGCGCCGTTCGAGCTCCTCTGCCGCATCGAGGATCGCTGGCCCGCCCGCACGCCGGTCGACGACGTCTACACACCCGGGCGCTGGCGGGACGATTGGGAGGTGTTCCACGCGCCCGGCCACACCGAGGGCTCGTCGATGCTCTACCACGCCCCCACCGGGACGCTCTTCTCCGGCGACGTGCTCCTGTCGGGGGTGGCCCCCTTCCGGCGCTGGGTGCGTCCGGGCCTCGCCGTCGCCGCGTTCAGCCTCGACGCGGAGACCTGCCACGCGCACGTGCGCCGTTGGCTCGCCGGCGCGCCGCCCCTCCACGCCCTGTGCGCGGGTCACGGGCCCGCGTTGGTCGGGGACGTCGCCGGGACCCTGAGTCGCCTGCGGGCGGGCTGACGCAAGCGCGTTCGTTCAGCTCCGCAACGTGCACGATTCCTTACTTGCCGTGGTAGCGCTCGCGTCCATCTTCACCATCGGGGGTGGAGGATGGCGCTCGTTCGGACTCTCGGGCTCATGGCCATGCTCGGCGGTGGGTGCGTCCTCTTCGGCCAGCCCGACGACGACGACGGGGACGGCGGCGACGACGTCACGGTGATCGTCGGGCCGGGCCCCGCCTGCGACTGCGACGAGGACGGCGACTGCGACGACGAGGACTGCGACTGGGACGACGACGGCGACTGCGACTACGGCGACTGCGACTGGGACGCCGACG
>JBMOQZ010000006.1:0-41271 GCA_049322475.1 Myxococcota bacterium
AACGAGACCTGCTTCGAGGTTCTGCGGTACATTTTCCGTGATCACACGTCCACGACCGCCACGCAAGGTCCATCCAAAACTATCTTTGTCTTGCGACGAGAACCGCTTTGTTGCTTCTCACGAGTCAAAAGTAGAGTCCTGACCCCTTGGGGGGAGCGGGTATCCGCGCACACCCCCCGCGCTCCGGGGCGTGTGGCATCCTTGCGGGCATGGTCGTCCTCGGCATCCACGACGGCACGCACGACGCGGGCGCGGCCGTCGTCGCGGACGGGGTGCTCGTGGCGGCGTGCAGCGAGGAGCGGTTCACGCGCGAGAAGGGCGCGGGGGGCTGGCCGGCGCGCTCGATCGCGGCGTGCCTCGCCCAGGTCGGCGAAGCGGACGTCGTCGCCTTCCCCGGCTTCGTGAACCCGAACCCGGCGCTACGCGGCGCGCGCGTGGTACAGCGACGCTTCAAGCTCGACGGCGGCTGGTTCTACAAGGAGGACGCGGGGCCCCTCGGCCGCCTGTCCGAGTGGCTCCAGTTCCAGAGCCCATTCCCGAACATGCGCTCCGACGGCCGCGCGGCGCGCGCGCTCGCCCCGGCGCTCCGCGCGCTGCTCCGCCGCGACAGCCGCGGCCTCGGCGGGCGCGTGGACGTCCACGACCACCACCGCTGCCACGCCGCCACCGCCTACGCGACCGGCGGTCAGGACGACGCGCTCGTGATCGTCGCGGACGGCGTGGGCGACGGCCTCGCGCTGACGGTGTGGCGCGGGCGCGACGGCGCGCTGCAGCCGCTCGCGACGATGCCGTACCCCCACAGCTACGGCCTCCTCTACGCGACGATCACGGGCTTCTGCGGCTTCCGCCCCTTCCGCCACGAGGGGAAGATCACCGGCCTCGCCGCCCTCGGGAACGCCGACGCGGTCGACGTGCCGTTCCCGTTCGAGGGCCCCGTCACCGACCGCCGCTTCACCCAGCGCTTCGGCGCGCCGCTGCGCCCCTGGCTCGCGCGGCTGCGCCCGTACCGGCGCGAGGACGTCGCCGCGTGGCTCCAGCGCGGCGTGGAGGCCGAGCTCGCCGCGATCGCCGCGCACTGGCTCCGCGAGACGGGCCTGCGCCACGTCGCGCTCGCCGGTGGCCTCTTCGCCAACGTCCGCCTGAACCAGCGGCTCGCGGCGCTCGACCTCGACACGCTCTGGGTCTTCCCCCACATGGGCGACGGCGGGCTCGCCGCCGGCGCGGCGTTGCTCTCGGCGGGCGCGCGGCCGTACGCGATGGCCGACGCCTTCCTCGGCCCCCCGCCGGAGGACCCCGAGCCCGCGCTGCGCGCGGCCGGCGTGCGCTATCGCCGCTGCCAGGACCTCGAGGAGCAGGTCGCCGAGCGGCTGGCCGCGGGGCGCATCGTCGCGCGCTTCGAGGGCGCGATGGAGTACGGGCCGCGCGCGCTCGGCCACCGCAGCATCCTCGCGAGCGGCGCGGATCCGCGCATGACCGACCGGCTCAACCTCGCGCTCTCCCGGAGCGAGTTCATGCCGTTCGCGCCGGCGATGCTCGCCGAGGAGGCCGACGCCTGGGTCGACGGGCTCGCCCCGGTCCGCCGCGCCGCCGCCTTCATGACCGTCACGGCCCAGGCCCGCGCCAACCTCGCCGCGGGCTGCCCCGCCGCGGTGCACGCCGACGGCTCGCTCCGGCCCCAGCTGGTGTCGTCCGGGAGCCTGCACCGCGTCCTGCGTCGCTTCCACGCCCTCACCGGCGTGCCCGCCGTGGTGAACACGAGCTTCAACCTGCACGAGGAGCCCATCGTGCGGACGGCCGCGGAGGCGGTCGAGACGTGGCGGAAGGCGCGCATCGACGCGCTGGCGATCGGAGAGTTCCTCGTGGAGGCGGCGTGAAGGTCGCGCTGGTCTTCCCGCGCTTCCGCTACCCGAGCGGCGACTACCCGCTCGGCATCGCCACGCTCGCCGCCTACCTGCGCGAGACGCTGCCCGTCGGCGTCGTGGTGTGCGACACCACCTGGGACCCCCGCCTCGCCCACGTCGAGGCCTTCCTCGACCGCGAGCGCCCGGACGTCGTCGGCATCGGCATGAGCACGCTCATGCTCGGCGAGGGGCTCGCCGTCGCGCAGATGGCGAAGGCGCGCGGGCTCCGCGTGTTCGTCGGCGGGCCCCACCCCACGACGGATCCCGCCGCGATGATCGCCCGCGAGGACATCGACGCCGTCGTGCTCGGCGAGGGCGAGGAGACCACGCGGGAGCTGCTCGCCCGGTGGATCGCCGGCGAGCGCGGCCCGGTCGACGGCGCGTGGGTGAAGGACGGCGACACCGTCCACCGCAGCGAGCGCCGCGCCGGCCTCCGCGACCTCGACGCGCTCCCGCTCCCCGCGTGGGACCTCGTCGACATGGAGGCGTACATCGCCGCGTGGGGGCAACTCGACAGCTTCCGCCCGGGCCTGCGCGGCGTGAACCTCATCGCGAGCCGCGGCTGCCCGTTCGAGTGCGCCTTCTGCCAGCCGGTGCTCGACCAGATGTTCGGCAAGAAGCTGCGCGCGCGCTCGCCGGCGAGCGTGGTCGCCGAGATCGTCGCGCTGCACGACCGCTTCGGCATCGAGGGCTTCTGGTTCACGGACGACACCTTCACCACGAACCGGCGCTGGGTGCTCGCCTTCTGCGACGCGCTGCGCGCGACGAGGCTCCGGCTCTACTGGGGCTGCACCACACGCGCGAACCTCATCCCGCCCGACCTCATGAAGGCGATGGCCGACGTGGGCCTGCGCAAGATCGGCGTCGGCATGGAGAGCGCCACCGAGCACATCCGCGAGGGCGTCTACAAGAAGGGCGTCGACGCCGACGCGATCGAGCACACCGTGCGCGTCGCGACCGAGCACGGCGTGCACGTGTTGCTCTTCCTCATGCTCGGGGCCCCGGGCGAGACCCGCGGCGAGATGCTCCGCACGATCGAGCGGGCGACCGCGCTGCCGGCGAGCGAGGCGAGCTTCTCGCTGTTCGTGCCCATCCCGGGGACGTCGCTCTGGTCGGACATGCGCGCGAAGGGCTACGCGATGTCCAGCGACTACACCGACTACGACTACTACGCCCGGCAGCCCTTCGCGCACGAGCTCTCGCGGATGGAGCTGCGGATGATCCAGCGCCTCGCCTACCTCCGCTTCTACGGACACCCGCGACGCTGGCGATCCGTGGGCCGCGCGGCGTCCACGCCGACCGGGCTGCGGTCGCTCGGGCGGAAGCTCCTCCGGATCATGCCGCACGGCGTGGCGTGATCAGGAGACCCGCCGCAGCCGCGCCTCCACGCCCGGCGACGGCGCCACGACCATCATCCGCCGGCACGCCTCGGCGACGAGGGCGCGGTGGTGCCGGTCGTCGAGGCGCAGGAGCGCGCGCTCGAAGGCGCGGGCGGCCCCGGCGGGGTCGGCGGCGACGAGCGCCACGCCCGCGTCCACCTCCACGCGCGCGGCGGCGGCGGGCACGGCGACGGCCGGGCGGGCGAGCGCGGCGCGGGCGACGTCCGCGGCGCGGAGGGGGTCGGCGGTCGCGCGGGCGAGGAGCGCGAGGCGCAGCCCCTCCGTGTCGAACGGCGGCTCCGGCGCCCAGCCACCCTCGGCGAGCGCCGTCGCGGCCTCCTCGGCGGCGGTCCCGAGGACCCGGACCGGCCAGGCCCAGGCGGCGAGGACGCGGATGCGGTCGAGCCGGCAGACCTGCAGCCCCTCCCGCGCCGCGCGGGCGGCGGCGGCCGTCTCCGCCATGCCGTCGAGCGCCGCGGCGCGCAGGCCGGCGGCGAGCGCGGTGGCCAGCGGGGAGCTCGCGCGGTCGCCGAGGGCGTCGAGGTCGTCGCCGAGCCGCGCGGCGCCGGCCCAGTCGGCCTCCTCGAGCATCAGCTCGGCGCGTTGCTGCACGACGCGCATCCACGCGTCGGCCGCGCCGGGACCGCGCTCGATGGCGCGCTCGAGCAGGTCGATCGCCTCGACGCGGCGTCGCTCGGCGCGCGCGAGCAGCGCGAGGCCCCAGAGCCCGCCCAGCTCGGCGCCGACCGATCGCGTGGCCTGCCCCAGCTCCACGCACGCGCGCCACAGGTCCTGGGCGCCGGCGAGGTGCCCGGCGTCGTAACGCACGAGCGCGAGCGCGTTGGCGGCCTCGGGCCAGGCCGCGTCGCCCCGCTCGAGCGCCGGCAGGGCCTCCTCGAGCGCGGTGAGCGCCTCGGTCGCGCGGCCCCGCGTGAGCGCCACGAGCCCGGCCCCCGCGAGCGCCTTGCCCACGCCCGCGCGATCGCCTTCGGCCCGGGCGGCGGCGAGCGCCTCGGCGTAGGCCTCGGCGGCGGCCTCGACCTGGCCCTGCGCCCGCGCCGCGTCACCGACCACCTGCTGGAGCTGTTTGCGCCACCTCGTGGCGTCGCCCGCGGGCATCGCCGCCTCGGCCGCGCTCGCGGCCTCCAGCGCGCGCTGGGCGCTCGTCCGGGCGGCCTGCCATTCCCCGCGACGGGCCGCGCGCTGGCTGGCCTGGACCAGCAGCGGGTAGGCGCCGGCGGGATCGCCGCCGTGGAGGAGGTGGTGCGCGGCGACCTCGGCGATGGTGCCCAGCCGGCGGCGGAAGAGCTGCTGGAGGCCGGCCGCGGCGGCGCGGTGGAGGGTGGCGCGCTTCTCGGCCTCGATCTGCTCGTAGACGACGCGCGCGCGGCGGCGGTTGTCGACGTGGAAGAGCTCCTGGAGCCCGTCCTCCTGCACCGTCACGTGGCCCGCCCGCGCGAGGGCGGCGAGCGCCTGCGCGGCGTCGTGCTCGCCGAGGCCGGTCATGGCCGCGAGGAGCGTCGCGGAGCCGGGGGTCCCCAGCACGGCGAGGGCCTCGACCACGTCGCGCTCGCGGGGGCCGAGCCCGTCGAGGAAGCCCGCCTCGGCCTTCCGCACGCGGTCGGGTACGGGGAGGGGGTCGGTGCGCAGCTGGTCGACGGGCCGCGTGGCCCGCAGCGCGCCGTCGGGGCTCCGCACGAGCCAGCCGGCGCGCACGAGCGCGTCGAGCTGCTCGAGCACCGGGCCCGGCATGCCGCCGAGCTCCTCGTGGAGCCGCCGCCCGAGGGCCGCGCCGAGCGCGCCGTGCAGGCCGCGATCCCGGACCATCGCGCGCACGGCGTCGCGGTCGAGCCCGGCGAGCGCGATCTCGTCGGGGGTCAGGCCCGTGGCCGTGCCCGTCAGGATGGGCCCGCCGGCGCCGGTGCGCGCCGCGACGACGAGCAGGAGCGAGCCGCCCTCGATCGCGACGGCCTCGCGCAGGAGCTCGCCGAGCGTGCGCTGCACGTCGGGCTCGGTGTGATCGAGGTCGTCCACCACGATCACCCAGGGGCGATCCGCCATCCGCGCGCGCCAGGCGGCGAGGCCGCCGAGCCCCATGGCCTCCGGCGCCTGCGGGAGCGCCGCGTCGATGGCGGCGAGGGTGCCCTTCGCGCCGGCCAGCGCCGCGCTCGCCCCGGCGGCCCGCGCGCGCTCGGCCACGTCCGCGAGCAGGCGCGATCGCCCGCTCCCCGCCGGGCCCGTCAGCGCGACCACGCCGCCCACGCCGCGCCGCACCAGCGCCTGCACGTGCTGGCCGAGCGCGTCGAGCACGGCGTCGCGCCCGTGGATGGGGAGGGCCTCGGGCGCCGCGTCGGCCTTCAGCGCCGCGAGGACCTCGCGCGCGGAGGCGTAGCGGCGGGCGGGGTCCTTCTGCAGGAGCCGCATGCAGATGCGCTCGAGGCGCTGCGGCACGCGCGGATCGTGGTCGGACGGGGGCCGCGGCGTCTCGGTGAGGTGGCGGGCGAGGTAGCCGGCGATGCTGTCGGCGACGATCGGCCGCCGGAACGTCAGCATCACGTAGAGCAGCGCCCCGAGCCCGTACAGGTCGGCGCGCGCATCCACGGTCTCGCCCGTGATCTGCTCGGGCGCCATGAAGGCGACGGTGCCGACGAGGCGCCCGGCGAGGGTGAGGTTCGTCTGGAACGCGTCGGGGTCCTTCACGACGCCGAAGTCGGTGAGGCGCGGGATGCCCGCCTTGTCCACCAGCACGTTCCCGGGCTTGAGATCCCGGTGGATGATGCCCTGCTCGTGCACGTAGGCGAGCGCGTCGCAGAGCTTCTCGAAGATGCGCTCCACGCGTTCGAAGCGATCGACCGGCGGGTCCTTCTCCCAGGCCTCGAGCAGCCGCCCGAGATCCACCCCGTCGACGAGCTCCATCGCGATCCACGGGTGCCCGCTTTTTTCGCCCGCGTCGTAGACGCGCACGACGTTGGGGTGCCGCAGGCGCTCCAGCGTGAGGTACTCGCGGCGGAAGCGCTTGACCTCCTCGGCGGCGGCGACGCGGTTCTGGTGGAGGACCTTGATCGCGACCGCGCCCTTCGGCCCCTCGGCGCGGTACACCGCGGCCATGCCGCCGACCCCGACGCTCTCGACGAGCTTGTAGGGGCCGACGAAGTCACCGGGCAGGGGCGGGGCGACGGGCTCGGACATGCCTCGCGCGTATGGTGCCGTGGTCGGAGCCGGATTGCTACGGGGTGCGGCTTCCGTGGCGTAGGATCCACCCATGCGCGTGGTGCTCCTGCAGCCCGCTCCCTGGCGGCCCGACCTGCCGCCGCTGGGCATCGCGTACGTGCAGGCGGCGCTGAAGGCCGCGGGCCACGAGGTGCGGCTCCTCGACCTGAACCTCGCCCTCTACGAGCTCGCCCGGCCGGCCGAGCGCGAGTGGTTCGCCATGTCCCACGCGTTCGTGTGGCAGCACCCCCTCGGCGCGCAGGCGCTTTCGCTCGTCGGCCGCGCGGAGGCGATGCTCGATCGCATGCTCGGCGACGCGCTCGCCGGGCCGACGGGTTTGGTCGGCATCACGATGCTGCGCCCCCAGAAGGCGTTCGGCCTCTGGCTCGCGGCGCGCGTGAAGCGGCTGCGGCCCGGCTGGCGCGTGGTGGTCGGCGGGCCGCAGTGTTTCCCGCAGTACGAGCCCGCCGCCATCGCCGCGGACCCGAGCGTGGACTTCGTGGTGGTCGGCGAGGGCGAGCACGCCGTGGTCGACCTCGCGCGCTGGGTCGAGGGCGGGTGCGACGGCGCCGTGCCCGCCGGCGTGATCACCCACACGGGCGAGCGCGGCCCGGAGCGGGCGCTCGACAGGGACATCGACCGCATCCCGTTCCCCGACTTCGCCGGCCTCGCGCTCGATCGCTACGAGGACCGCGGGCGCCTGCCGATCTTCGGGAGCCGCGGGTGCGTGCGCAGCTGCGTGTTCTGCATCGAGCAGGCGATCTGGGAGCGCTTCCGCTACCGGACGGCTCCGAACGTGTTCGCGGAGATGAAGCGGGACGTGGAGGTGTGGGGCGCCACCAAGCTCGAGTTCAACGACTCGTTGTTCAACGGGCACGTCCGGGTGCTCGAGCAGCTCTGCGACCTCGTGATCGCCGACGGACTGCGCGTGTCGTGGGGCGGACAGGGGATCATCCGCGCGGAGATGTCGCCGCGCCTGCTCGCCAAGCTCAAGCGCGCGGGCTGCGGCTTCGTGACCTACGGTTTCGAGTCGGCGTCGCAGAAGGTGCTGAACGCGATGAAGAAGAACGTCGACATGAAGGTCGCCGCGCGCGTCGTGCGCGACACGCACGAGGCCGGCATCGGCCAGAAGCTCAACCTCATGTTCGGCTTCCCGGGCGAGACCGAGGCGGACTTCCAGCTCACCCTCGACTTCCTCACCGAGAACGCCCGGTACGTCGACGAGGTCAACCCCTCCGACGCGTTCACCGCCATCATCCCCGGCACGGAGCTGTACGACCGCGCCGCGGACTTCGGCGTCACCCAGCTCGAGAACGCCTGGTTCTGGGAGGCGGAGGGCAACGACTTCGCGACCCGCCTCGATCGTTTCGAGCGGCTCTGCCGCCACGTAAAGCGCCTCGGGATCGCCAGCACGTACAAGCTCGAGGAGGTCGCCAACCGCCACCAGGTCCTCGGCGACTTCGCCGCGCACAAGCAGCGCTGGAGCGAGGCGCTCGCGCACTACGACGCGCACGCGCGGCGGATGGGCATCCCCGCGGCGAGGGTGCCGAACTACGGGAACGCGCGGCGGCGGCTGGGGGAGGCGCTGATCGGCCACCGCTAGCCCTTCCTCTCCCTCCGCTCCCGCACGAGCATCTCCGTCGCGTCGGCGAAGCCGAGCGACTCGTAGAGCCGCCGGGCGTTCGGGCGCGTGTGCAGCACCCACTTCACGTGGTCGCGCCCGTCGAGGAGACGGCGCATCAATTCGCGCCCGATGCCCCGCCGCTGGTAGTCCGGCAGCACGCACACCGTGCTGACGTAGGCGTTCTGGACGCCGTCGGAGAGCGCGCGGGCGAAGCCGACGAGGCGCTCGCCGTCCCACGCGGACACGATCCAGCGCGAGCCCTCGACCATCGCCGTGAGCGTGGCGGCGTCGCGCTCGCGGGAGAACGCCACCGCGGCGAACAGCGTCGCGAGCTGGTCCGCGGGCACGGGCGGGGCGTCGCGGTACGTGATCACGGGGGCATGGTAGCGTGCCCGGGCGATGACCGAGAGCGCCGAGCCGCGCCCCGCCCTCCGCGTCCACGAAGCGTGGGGCTTCGTGAACGATCTCCTGCTCGTCCCCATGACGCTCGTGATGCTCGCGCAGGACGCCGGGCGCGTGGGCGAGCAGGCCGACGTCGCGACGGTCGCGTTCTGCCTGTCGTTCCTCGGCGAGTGGGCGCTCGGGCTCTGGGTGGCGCCGGACCGCGCGGCGTACCTGAAGAGCCCGGCGCGGATCGCCGATCTCGTCTCGTCCGTCCCGTTGGGGACCTTGTTCCAGAGCCTCCGGCTCTTGCGGATCATGCGCGTGGTGCGGCTCTTGCGCATCGTCTGGCGCATCCGGCGCTACCGCGGCGAGGCGGCGCGGATGCTGCAGGCGCTCTCGCTGGTCGTCGTCACGATCCTCTCGGGCGCGATCGCGTTCCAGATCGTCGAGCCCGAGGCGTCCGGGACCTTCGGCGACGCGCTCTGGTGGGCGACCGTGACCGTGAGCACCGTCGGCTACGGCGACATGGTCCCCCACACGCAGGGCGGCAAGGCGGTCGCCGCGCTGCTCATCGTCTTCGGCGTGGGCGTGTTCGGCTACGTCGCCGGCTTCATGGCGAACCTGCTCAACGACCCCGAGGAGGAGGAGATCCTCGTCATCTGCCGGCGGCTCGAGGACAAGGTCGACACCCTCCAGCGCGAGGTCGACGCGCTGCGCGAGGAGCGGCGGGACGCCGGCTGATGGAGCCCGTCCGGCTCAAGTGGGAGCTCGCGTCGCCATCCGGCATGCGCGAGCTGTGGGGGATCCTCTCGGACACCGACCGCTTCAACCGCGCGGCCGGCTTCGACTACCGCTTCGACGAGGCGCCGGGCGCGCGGCCGGTGGGACGGACGTCGTCGCTGGGGCTCGAGCTCACCTGGGACGAGATGCCGTGGGAGTACGAGGCGCCGCGCTGGTTCCGCGCGCGCCGGCGCTTCCGGGGCGGGCCGGTGGAGGACGTCGAGGTCGAGCTGACCCTGTCGCCGGGCGAGCCCGGCACCCGGGTGCGCTACGAGGTGCGCCTGTTCCCGCGGAGCGCCTTGTGGCGACCCCTGCTCGCCGCGCAGGCGGCCGCGATCACCCGCCCCCAGCTCGACCGCGCGCTGCGCCGCGCGCTCGGCGCGGAGGGCCCCTACGATCCGCCGCCGCCCCCCTTGTCGGAGGACGCGGAGGCGCGGCTCGCCGCGGCCATCCGGGGCCTGCCGTCGCGGACGGTCGCGGAGGCCCTCGCCGTCACGCTCCGCGAGGCGCCGCTGGCGGTGCAGGACCGCCTGCGACCCCTCGCGCTCGCCCGTCGCTGGGGCGTCGACGGCGACGACGTCGTCGCGACCTTCCTCGCCGCGGTGCGGGCGGGCGTGCTGGCGATGCGCTGGGACCTGCTCTGCCCGGCCTGCCGCGTGGCGAAGGCGCAGGCGACGGCGCTGGGCGACGGGCCCGCGCAGGTGCACTGCGCCTCGTGCGACATCCGCTACGACGCCTCGTTCCCCGACAACGTCGAGGTCGTGTTCCGAGCCGCGCCGGCGATCCGCGACTTCTCGGTGCCGGTGCAGTGCGCGGTGAGCCCGGCGCGGACGCCTCACGTGGTCGCGAAGCGCACGCTCTCCGTGGGCAAGCCGCTCGAGTGGGTCCTCGATCTGGAGCCCGGGGGCTACCGCGTGCGGGGCCCCGGCGAGGCCCTCCACGTCGAGGTCGGCGTGCCGTGCGCGCCGCTCGTCGCGACGGTGGACGTGACCGCCGCGGGGGTCCGGCCGCCGTTCGTACGGCTCGGGCCCGGCGTGGTCTCCCTGATGGTGCGCAACCGCGCCGGCGCGCCGGTCGAGCTGGTGCTGGAGGAGCGCCGGCGACCGCCGGGGACGCTGACGGCGGGCTCGTTGCTGCAGCTGCCGGCGGCGAAGGGGCTGCTCCCGGCGGACGCGCTGCGGCCGGGGATCGCGCTCGAGCTGTTCGACGGCGCCGTGCTCGCCGTGGAGGGGCCCCCGCGCGAGCAGGCGGCCCGGACGTGGCGCGGCAACGGGGTGACGCTGGGGGTCTGGCCCGACCTCGACGGCGCGCTGGAGGCCGCGAAGGCGGTCGCGGGCGACGCGCGGTGGGCGTGTGGCGTGGAGGTGGGCCCGGTCGTGCTCGTCGACGGGGTGCCCTCCGGTCGCGCCGTCGAGGGCGCGCTCGCCGCGGCGCGGGCCGCGGGGGTCGGCCGGGTGGGGCTCGCCGACGGGGCCCGGGGGCTCGCCGGCGAGGTCCGGTTCCCGCCGGTGCGCTACGCCCAGCCGGAGGACGCCGGGGTGGCCACGGTGCCGGGCCTCCGCGTCGGAGGGATGCTCGGCGAGGGCGGGTTCGGGCGCGTGTACGCGGCCGAGGACACGGCGTCCGGCGCCGCGTGTGTGGTGAAGGTGCTCAAGCCCGAGCACGCCACCGACCCCGGGCGCGTCCAGCGCTTCTTCGACGAGGGCCGCATCCTCGCCGAGGTCGCCCACCCGAACGCCGTGCGCGTGTACGACTGGGGCGAGACGCCCGAGCGCCTCTTGTACCTCGTGATGGAGCGGCTCGACGGCCGCGAGCTCGCCGACGTGCTGAAGGAGCGCGGCGCGCTCGACCCGGCCTTCGCGCGCCGCCTCGCCCGCGACGTGCTCGGCGCCCTCGCGGTCGTGCACCGGCGCGGGATCGTGCACCGCGACATCAAGCCGGCGAACGTCTTCGTGTGCGACGACGGGGTCGCCAAGGTGCTCGACTTCGGCATCGCGCGGCGCGTGGAGGAGGCGCCCGACCCCGAGGAGGCCCGGTTCGCCGTCGGCACGCCGACCTACATGAGCCCGGAGCAGGTCGAGCGCGTCGAGGACGTCGACGGGCGCGCGGACCTCTACGCGCTCGGCGTGACGCTGTACGAGTGCCTCTCCGGTCGGCGGCCGTTCACCGGGAAGAACGCGGTCGTGGTCGCGCTCAAGCGGCTCGAGGAGGACCCGCCGCCGCTCCCGGAGGCGCCCGAGGCGCTGGCGAGCGTGGTCATGCGCGCCCTCGCGCGGGACCGCGACGCGCGGTGGGCGACGGCCGAGGAGATGGAGCGGGCGCTCGCCCGCGAGTAGCTTGGGGGTGTGCCGCCGCGCTCCGCCGGCCTCGCGCTCCTGAAGGACGGGCGAACGCGCATCCTCCTCGCCCACCCGACGCGCGCGCCCTGGTGGGGCGCCTGGTCCATCCCGAAGGGCGTCCGCGAGCCCGGCGAGAGCGACCTCGACGCGGCGATCCGCGAGACACGCGAGGAGGTGGGCCTCGCCGTCGACCCCGCGTGGATCGAACCCACGCCGCGCGAGGTCCCCTACGTGGATCGGCGGGGCCGCGTCACGAAGATCGTGGTGTGGTTCGCCTGCGACGTGCCCGAGGCCCCGGACGTGATCCCGGCCGCGCGCCTCCAGCGCGAGGAGGTCGACCACGCCCGGTTCATGGACCGCGCGGAGGCGGAGCGGCGCATCCTCCGCAGGCTCCTGCCCGTGCTCGGGCTCTTGAACGGTTAGCGTCGCCGGATGTCGGGCAGCCCGGGGCTCCTGCTCGGGACGCGCGTGCGTTAGCCGCGGCACGCCGCCGGGTCGATCTGCCACCACCCGCGGCGCGCGCCCGGGTTCCAGACCACCTTCGGGCCGCCGTAGTAGCAGACGTGGTAGCCGTACCAGCGGCCCTCGCAGCCGGTGGCGCTGACGGCGATCTCGTCGGTCTCGCCGACGACGTGCTGGCCCGCGCAGTAGCCGCGCACGCGCAGCTCGGCCGTCACCGCCCCGAACCAGCGCTGACACGCCTCGTTCACCTCGGCGCCGTAGAGCGCGGACAGGTCGCAGTCGCTCCCCGACGAGCAGCCCGAAAGCTGCTCCATCACCTCGTTCACGGCGTCGTCGACGGTGGGATCGGTGTCCTCGTAGTCGCCAGCCCACGCGACGTACGCCTCGTCGGGGAGGCCCTGGGGGAACTCGCAGGGGCCGCCGCCGCCGCCGCCGCCCTCGTCGGGGGGCGGCGTGGTGTCGGTGTCTTCGGGCGGCGTGGTGTCGGTGTCCGCCGGGACGTCGTCGTCCTCGGGGGGCGTCGTCTCGGGGTCGTCCCGGGTCGTGTCGTCGGGGCGCAGGTCCGGGCGCTCGTCGCGCGGGATAGGCGAGCGGCCTTCCGGCTCGGGCGCGGCGCACGCGATCAGGAGCGCGAGCATGGGACCTCCGCGGCGATCGCTTGCACGCGCCGTGCCGTCGCGCGGACGCCGGGGATCGCGCCACGTGGGGCGACGATGTCCCGAAAGGATAGGGTGCGGCGCCCCAACCCCGAGGTCCCGATGCCCATGACGCTCCCCGAGGTGATGACCGAGCTCGAGGCTCTCGGCTCCGAGCAGACCCGCAAGACCTGGCGCAACCACGGCGCGCCCGAGCCGATGTTCGGCGTGAAGATCGGCGACCTCAAGACGATCCTCAAGAAGACGAAGACCGACCCGGCCCTCGCCGAGCAGCTCTGGGCGACCGGCAACACCGACGCGCAGTACCTCGCCGCGCTGATGTGCGACCCGAAGCGCTTCACGCCCGGCGACCTCGATCGCTGGATGGAGGGCGCGACCTGGTACATGCTCGCCGAGTACAGCGTCGCGTGGGTGGCGGGCGAGTCCGGGCACGGGTGGACCTGCGGGACCCGCTGGATCGAGGATCCGCGCGAGACCGTCGCGGTCGGCGGCTGGGCGACCCTCGCGTGCCACGTGATCGCCACCGACGACGCCAAGCTCGACGTCGCCGCGATCGACGCGCTGCTGGAGCGCGTGCGCCGCGAGATCCACGGCGAGCGCAACTACGTGCGCTACACGATGAACGGGTTCGTGATCGCCGTCGGCGGCTACGTCGCGCCCTGCGCGGCGCACGCGAAGGAGGTGGCGAACGCGATCGGGGAGGTGAAGGTCGACATGGGCGGCACCTCGTGCAAGGTGCCGTACGCGCCCGACTACATCGAGAAGACCTTGGCGCGCGGGCCGGTGCAGAAACGCAAGAAGCTGCGTTGCTGAGGGGACAGACGCCCTGACTGCAAGGGATCGCGGCGACAGACGCACCGAGTGCAAGAACGCGCGGGGGGCGAACGGACCAACGCCCGTTTTCCGGCGCCCTCCCCGGCCGTGGGCCCGTGAAGCTTGCACTCGACCCATCTGTCGGCCGCCGCGCTTGCAGTCGGAGCGTCTGTAGCAGCGGGCGAGCCCGTCACGCCACGTCCCGCTCCTCGATCTTCGCCCTCACCTTGTCGTACTGCCGGCGCACGATCTCGCCGGCGACGTCCTTCGCGCCCATGCCGAACGCGAGCGCGACGGCGAGGCAGAGGCTGCCGAACAGGAGCCCGAACGAGAGCAGGACGAAGTCCTCCGCGACGTCGAGGTGGCGGATCGCCGCGGTGAACGCGAACACGAGCACGGCGTAGCGGGCGACCATCGCCAGCCAGCGCGTCGCCTCCGGGTCGCCGTCCTGGCGCGCGGCCACGAGGTCGTGCACGGCGTTGGCGATCCACGCGCCGATCGCGAGCACGCCGAGCGAGACGGCGACGTTGCGGACGAGGTACCCGAGCAGCGCGTTGACGTAGGCGGCCCAGGTCTCGAGCGCGAGGTTGTCGAGTACCTGGGCGAGCACGGCGAGCACGACGACGCCCTGCACCGCGGCGCCGGCGAGCTCGGAGGGCTCGTCGACGTTCGGGTGGCGGTCGGCGAGCCGGCCGAAGCCGAGCTTCTCCATCATCGCGTCGAAGCCGAGGCCCTTGAGCACCTCGGTCGCCACCGCGCGGGCGATCCCGCCGCCCACCCAGCCGACGGCGAGGAAGAGCGCGGCGAGCGCGAGGTCCGGGAGCAGCACCCAGAAGCGCTGCATCATCGCCGTCAGCGGCTCCGCGAGCGTGCGCAGGCCGAGCTGCTCGAGCGCCGCGATGATCGCCTGCAGCACGATGAAGGCCTGCGCGAGGACGCCGAGCGCCTCGCTCGCGCGGCGGCCCGCGAAGAGCCGCTGGACGCGCAGGCGCTCGACCGCCGCGTCCACCCCGGTGGCGTCGAGCAGGTTCTGGAGCACCGTGCGGGCGATGCGTCCGAGCAGCCAGCCGCCCACCACGAGCAGAACCGCGATGCCGACGGTGGGCAACCAGCCGACGATCTGGTCGACGAGGTTGCGAAGCGGCACCGCCAGCGGCGCGATGTGCAGCGCGTCGAACGCGCCGGCGAGCCCGACGAGCATGATGAGCCAGAAGGCGACGCGGCCGACGTTCTTGCCGATCTCGGCCTCGGCCGTCGCCTCCCGGCCCGGGGCGGCGAGCTCCGCGAAGCGGCGGTCGAAGTCGGAGCGGTCGATGGCGACCTGCAGCACGCGCTCGACGACCCGCCCGGCGAGCCAGGCGGCGCCGAGCAGGAGCGCGGCCTTCCCGACGTCGGGAAGGGCGGCGGCGACGGTCTCGAGGAAGCGCTGGAGCGGCATCGCCGCCCCGGACAGTCCCGCTTGGTTGAGCGAGGCGATAGCGACGAACAGCATCACGAGCCAGAACAGGAGGTTCGCCAGCACCCGGTCGACCTTGTGACGGTCCTCCGGCGTCGAGACGAGGAAGTCCACGCCCAGCTTGGCGGCCAGCCTGTCGTCCATCGTGGTCGTCGCGAGCGCGCGGAACGCGAGCCAGCTCACGAGGCGCGCGAGGAACCAGCCCACGAGCAGGATGCCGAGCGCGCCGCCGAAGCGGAGCAGCACCTCCGTGAGGCTCGACGGCAGGAGCGCCACGGCGGCCGGCGGCTCCGCGACGGCCGGGGCCGCGACGGGCTCCGGGGCCGGCGTGGAAGCCGCGACCGGCGTCGGGGCCGGCGCGGGCGCGGGGATGACGACAGGCGCGGGCTCCGGCGCGGCGACGGGCTCCGGCGTGGGCGCGGGGGCCTCCGTCGCGGCGGGGGGCGTCTCGACGGGCGGCGCGGGGTCCTGCGCGAGGGCGAGGCCGAACAACAGGAGGTTCATGCGGAGCTCCGGGGCTGGCCGGAACGGTAGAACGAAGGGCGCGTGGCGAACAAGGGCGCGGGCCCGCGATCGTCCGGTCGGCCGACCTCAATTCCGCTGCCGCAGCATCCCCTCCACCCGGAGCACGACGTCGTTGTAGTCGAGGTCGCCGCCGCCGCGGAGGTCCTCGAAGCCAATCAGCCAGGAGCACCCGCCCTCGTAGGTCACGGCGACGTGCTCGACGCCGTCGTCGTTGCGCGAGGCGGGGCCGGAGCGCCAGTGGTCGCCGGTCGTGACCACCTCGATGCCGAACACGAGCTCGTCGCCGGAGGAGTAGGGCCCGATCCGCTGCGAGGTCCCGGGCGTCTCGGTCCACGCGCGGGCGAGCAGGCGCGACTCGGGCGCGTCGAGCCAGAGCTCGTCCTGGTAGGCCGTCGACGACGACACGAACGTCACCGTGATCGGGACGCTCGCGTCCGAGACGATGATGCGCGCGGCGGGGTTCGTCTCGTAGCCGTCCTCGGGCTCGTAGCAGACGTCCTCGGTGCCGGTGTCGGGCGGCGGCGGGGGCTCGCCCGTGTCCACGGGCGGCTCCTCCTCCGGGGGCGGCGCCGCCTCGCCGGTGTCGGTCTGGGGCGGCGTGGTCTCGTCGGGGGGCGGCGCGGCGGTGTCGAGCTCGTCCGCGGGACGCTCGAGCCGGACCGGTTCGACGGGCTCGTTGCCGGTGGAGAACTCGTAGTCGGAGCAGGCGAGGAGGAACAGCATGCGACTGCGGATTGCATGTCGCAGGCCCGGCGGAAGTGCCCGGAATCACGATGACGTGAGGAGGCGGGGTCCGGGCGGGCGTGCCCCAGGGAGGCGGGAGGGGGCGACCCACTCCGCCCGCTCACGGGGGGCCGCGAGCCGGCGCCGCCGGGCATGTCGCCCACCCACGTGGGTCGCGGCGACGCTGTCCGCGGTCCGACCCACGTGGGTCACGCGGGCGGGCGGGACGCCCGCCCCCACGAACAAGGGCGGGACGCCTGACCCCACGAACAAGGGCGGGACGCCCGCCCTCACGAGTTCCTCGCCGAGGCCCGCCCCCACGAGCGCGTCCGCGACTACCCCAGCACCCGCTCGATCTCCCCCTCGTCCGCCGCCACGTCCTCCGGCCCGTCGACCGCGGTCAGCGCCGTGGCGGTGTCCTTGAGCCCGTTGCCGGTGACCAGCACGGCGACGTCCTCGTCCGCGCGCACGATGCCGCGCGCGACGGCCACGCCCACGCCGGCGACGGCGGCGGCCGCGGCGGGCTCGGCGAACACGCCGGCGAGGCGGGCGGCGTCACGCATCCCCGCGAGGATCTGCGCGTCGGTGACGGCGACGAAGCGACCGCCGTTGCGCCGCGCGGCGTCGAGCGCCTTGCGGAAGTTGCGCGGGTGCCCGACCGCGATGCTGTCGGCGACGGTCTCGGCGGGGCGGACGTGGAGCTCGCCGTCGCCGTCGAGCGCGTCCACGAGCGGCCGCGCGCCTTCCGCCTGGACGCCGAGCACGCGCGGCACGAAGGGGATGAAGCCCGCCGCGTGGGCCTCCTCGAGCCCCTTCACCACGCCCGCGTAGGTGCAACCGTCGCCGACGGACACGGCGACCCACGCGGGGACCGCGGCGCGGAGCTGGTCGGCGAGCTCGAGCGCGATCGTCTTCTTGCCCTCGACCAGGTAGGGGTTCACCGCGCAGTTGCGGTTGAACCACGGGCGCCGCGTCGCGACGCGCTGGCAGAGCTCCCAGGTGGTGTCGTAGTCGCCGGCCACGCGGAGCACGCGGGCGCCGAAGACACGCAGCTGCGCCACCTTCGGCGCGGGCGCGCGCGCGGGCACGAAGATCGTCGCCCCGAGGCCCAAACTCGCGGCGAGGCAGGCGAGCGAGGAGGCCGCGTTGCCCGTGCTCGCGCACACGACGCGCTCCTTGCCGGCCGCCGTCGCCAGCACCACGGCCACCGCGCTCGGCCGGTCCTTCGTCGAGGCGCTGGGGTTGCGCCCGTCGTCCTTCACCACGACCCGCCGCACGCCGAGCGCCTCGGCGAGCCGGGGGGCCGCGGACACCGGGCTGCCGCCCACCCGGATCGGGGGCAGGATCGCGCCCGCGGGCAGCGGGAGGAGCTCGCGGTACCGCCACATGTCGAACGGGCGGTCGGCGACCACCCCGCGCAGGTCGCCGGGGGGCTGGTAGCAGACGTCCATTCGCGACGCGGGACCGCAGACGCGGCACTGCCATTCCCACGCATCCGTCGTCTGCCGTCCGCACAGGATGCAGCGGAGGAATCGCACGTTGGACGGAAGGCTGGACCCCATCGGTCGCCGTTATCGTCCTCGACCGCCCCGAGGTCGCCGGTGCCCACCGTCTCCTTCACGCTGAACGGCCGACCCGTCACCGTCGACGCCGACACGCCGGTCTCCCTCCTCCACGCGTTGCGCGATCGGCTCGGCGTGACCTCGCCGAAGGACGGGTGCTCGCCCCAGGGCCAGTGCGGCGCCTGCACCGTGATCGTCAACGGCAAGGCCGTGATGTCGTGCGTGCGCGACGTGTGGGCGCTCGAGGGCGCGAACGTGGTCACGCTGGAGGGAGTGGAGCCCCGTCGCCGCGAGGTGCTCGCCCGCGCGTTCGTCGAGGTCGCCGGCCTGCAATGCGGCTACTGCATCCCCGGGATCGCGATCAAGGCGGCGGAGCTGCTCGACAGGAAGCCGTCGCCGTCCGAAGAGGAGATCCGGGTCGCGCTGACGCCGCACCTCTGTCGCTGCACCGGGTACGTCAAGATCGTCGAGGCGGTGAAGGTCGCCGCGAGGCACTGGGCCGGCGACACGCTCCCCGCGGTGCCCGACACCGTCCGGGTCGGCGAGGGCGCGGCCCGCTACGACGGGCTCGCCACCGCGCTCGGCGAGCGTCCCTTCGTCGACGACCTCCGGCCGGAGGGGCTCCTGTACGGGGCCGTGAGGCTCGCCGACCACCCGCGGGCGGTCGTGCGGCGGGTCGACGTCGCCGCCGCGGCCGCGATGCCCGGCGTGCGGGCGATCCTCACCGCCGCGGAGCTGCCCGCGGTCCGCAGGGTGGGGCTGATCGAGCACGACTGGCCGGTGATGGTGGGCGAGGGCGAGGTCACCCACTGTGTGGGCGACGTGCTCGCGATCGTGGCGGCGGACACCCGCGAGCAGGCCCGCCTCGCAGCCGCCGCCGTCGCGGTCGAGTACGACGTGCTCGCGCCGGTCACCGACCCCGACGCGGCGCTCGCCCCCGGCGCGCCCGAGGTGCACCCGGGCCGCGCGAACCTGCTCTCCCGCAGCGTCGTGCGCCGCGGGGACGTGGACGCCGCGCTCGCCGCGTCCGCGCACGTGATCACCGAGACGTTCCGGACGCAGTGCGTCGAGCACGCCTTCCTCGAGGTGGAGAGCTGCGTCGCGATCCCGCAGGTCGACGGGTTGCGCGTCTACACGCAGGGGCAGGGCGTCCACGACGACCGCAAGCAGATCGCCGCCATCCTCGGGTGGGACCCCGCGCGCGTGGACGTCACGCTCGTCCCGAACGGCGGCGCGTTCGGCGGCAAGGAGGACCTCACCGTTCAGGGCCACGCGTCGCTGCTGGCGGTGCGGACGGGTCGCCCGGTGAAGCTCACGCTGACGCGCGAGCAGTCGATGCGGATGCACCCGAAGCGCCACCCCATCCGCATGACCTACACGGTGGGCTGCGACGCGAAGGGGCGGCTCACCGCGGTCCGCGCGCGCATGATCGGCGACAAGGGCGCGTACGCCTCGGTCGGCGCGAAGGTGCTCGAGCGCGCGGCGGGCCACTCGTGCGGACCCTACCGGGTGCCGGCGGTCGACGTGATCGCCGACGCCGTCTACACCAACAACCTCCCGAACGGCGCGTTCCGCGGCTTCGGCGCCAACCAGGCCGCGTTCGCGATCGAGGGCATGCTCGACCGCCTCGCCGAGCGCGTGGGCCTCGACGGCTACGACATCCGCGAGCGCAACGTGCTCGACGTCGGCGACGCGTTCGCCACCGGCCAGGTCATGAACGCCGGCTGCGGCATCCGGCAGACGCTCGAGGCGGTGCGCGACGTGTACAAGTCCGCGCGGCACGCCGGCATCGCGTGCGGCGTGAAGAACACGGGCATCGGCAACGGGATGGCGGACGTCGGGCGCGCGCTGATCCGGGTCGACGCGCCCGACCGCCTCACGATCTTCACCGGCTACACCGAGATGGGGCAGGGGCTCTTCACGATCTGCCGGCAGATCGCGTGCGACGAGCTGGGGCTTGGGCCCGAGCAGGTCCGCGTCGAGGTGAGCACCCGCTATGCCGTGGAGTGCGGCATGACGACGGCCTCGCGGGCGACGCTGCTCTGCTCCGAGGCCGTCCATCGCGCGTGCGAGCGGGTGAAGGCCGCCGGCCCGATCGCCGATCTCGTCGGCGAGAGCTTCCTCGGCGAGGTCGTCTTCGACTTCACGACCAAGCCCGAGGACGGCGGCGACACACACGTGGCCTTCTCGTACGCGACCCAGGTGGTGCTGCTCGACGACGCCGGGCGCCTGAAGAAGGTGGTCGCCGCGCACGACGTCGGTCGCGTGATGAACCGCGCCACGTGCGAGGGGCAGCTCGAGGGCGCCGTCCACATGGGCCTCGGCTTCGCGCTCACCGAGTCGCTGCCGCAGGTGGGCGGACACCCCGCCTCCGTCGAGCTCAACGACCTGCGCATCCTGCGCGCGCGGCACGTCCCCGAGATCGAGATCCGGCTCCTCGAGGTGCGCGACCCGCTGACCCACTACGGCGTCAAGGGCGTCGGCGAGGTCGGGCTAGTGCCCACGGCCGGGGCCGTCGCGAGCGCGCTGCGGCGCTACGACGGCGTCTGGCGGACGACGCTCCCGATGCGCGGGAGCGCGGCGGCGAGGGCGATCCTGCCATCGCGTCTGCACGAGCCTGACCACCCCTAGAACTTCATCTCCTGCAGAAACGCCGCCACCGCCTTGATCTCCTCGTCGGACATCTGCCGCGCGATGTTGTGCATCGCCTTCACGTGGTCGTTCTTGCGGGCCTGGGTCTTGAAGTCGGAGAGCTGCTTCTCGAGGTAGGGCGCGTGTTGGCCGAAGAGCATCGGGTAGCCGCCGGGCGAGAGCCCGAAGTCCTCGGAGCCGCGCCCGTCGAAGTTGTGGCAGCTGTAGCAGGCGAGCACGCCCTGGGTGCCTTCGAAGAAGATGGTCATGCCCTTCTGGACCAGCTCGGGCGAGGCCTCCGTCGGCGTGGTCGTGGGCTCCTGGGAGGAGAAGTAGGTGGCGATCGCCTCGATGTCCTCGGGGGAGAGCGGCTCGACCACCTTCTCCATCAGGATCACCTTGCGGTTGCCCGCCTGCATGTCCTGCAGCTGCTTCGTCAGGTACGCCTTCTGCTGGCCCGCGAGCTTGGGGAAGTTGGGCGCGACGCTGTTGCCGCCGGGGCCGTGGCACCCCACGCAGCCCGCGACCTGCGGCGGCGCGGACACGGTCGGCGGCGTGAGCGCGCTGGCCGGGGGCGGCAGCTCCATCCCCGCGAGGTAGTCCGCGACCAGCTCCATCTCCTGGTCGGACATCTGCTTCGCGAGGTTGCGCATCATGCCGTTGTAGTCGTTGCCGCGCTGGCCCGAACGGAAGGCCTTCAGCTGTTTCACCGTGTACTGGGCGTGCTGGCCGTTGAGCAGCGGGAAGCCGCCGAAGCCGTCCTGCACGAGGCCCGGGTCGACGCGGCCCTCGCCGTAGGTCCCGTGACAGGCGCTGCATTGGGCGACCATGCGGTAGGGGACGCCGAGGTCGAAGATCTTCTTGCCCACCACCTTCGACGCGGGGTTCTGCGAGGTCCCCTTCACCACGGGCACGTTGGAGAAGTAGTCCGCCAGCTCGACCATCTGCTCGTCCGTCAGCAGCGACACGACGGGCACCATGACGTCGACCTTGCGCTTGCCCGACTTGATGTCCCGCAGCTGCTTGAGCAGGTAGTCGCGGCGCTGGCCGGCCAGCTTGGGGAAGTCGAAGTGGAGGCTGTTCCCGTCGATGCCGTGGCAGGTCTCGCACTTGTCCACGATCGCGGGCTTGCCGTCGAGATCGATGGGCGCGGCGGTGGCGGCGTCGGCGACGGCGGGGGCGGCGTCCGCGCCCTTCGACCCCTTCTTGGAGCCCGCCGAGAGCTCGAGCGGCAGCATCGCGCAGACGAGGATCGCCACCCAAGCGAAGCGGCTTCCGATCCTGTTCGTGCCCATGAAGTCTCCTTCGGCCCGAACATAGCGGTGCCCACGAGCGACGCGACCGGCCCATGGACGTAGGCCGACCGTCCGGGGGGCCGCCGCCCAACCGATGGCGGGGGGTCGGCGCCCCCATACACTCGGCTCGTGCTGCTGGCGCTCACCCTCCTCCTGTCGGGGTCCGAGCCCGCCTGGGCGATCCGCCCGGGGGGCAAGACCCTCGAGTCCTGTCAGGCCTGTCACGACGGCGGGCCGGCGGCGCCCAGGCTGGACGGCCTGTCGCGCAGCTACCTGACGCGGCAGATCCAGTCGTTCAACCGCGGCGAGCGCGGCGCCTCCGCGTCTGGCAAGTCCTGCGACACGGCGGCGCTGAAGCCGCTCACGCCGGCCGACTACCTCGCCGTCGTCGACGTCTACTCGGCGTTCTCGCCCGTGCCGGAGGCGCGCGAGGGCGTGGCGCCCGAGCTGCTCGCGAAGGGCGAGGCCCTCTTCCAGACGGGCCGCCTCGCCTCCGGGATCCAGGCGTGCGCCGTGTGCCACGGGCACGACGCGACGGGCGGCGTCCAGCGCGGGCTCGAGAGCGCAGCCGTGGCGCCGCGGCTCGCCGGGCAGGACCGCGCCTACCTGAAGGACCAGCTGCTCTCGTTCCGGAAGGGCGTCCGCGCCAACGACTTCAACGGGATCATGCGCCGCATGGTCCTCGACCTGTCCGACGCCGACTTCGACGCCCTCGCCGCGTACCTCGCCACGCTCGACCCCGCGACCGTGGCCCCCGCCGCGACCGACGCGACCGTCGCGCTCCCCGACAAGGCCGCCCTGTGCCAGGCCTGCCACGGCGTGGGCGGCGAGAGCATGATGGAGACCTTCCCCAAGATCGGCGGCCTCTCGAAGGGCCACATCCGGAAGCAGCTCCACGACATCCGCGCCGGCAAGCGCGCCGTCGACGTCATGACGCCCATCGCGCTGGCCCTCACCGACGCCGAGATCGACGCGATCGCCGCGTACTTCTCGCAGTTCGAGATGCACCGCGGCCCGTGGGACCCGATGAAAGCGCGCCGCGGCGAGGCGCTGTTCCACAACGGCAACCTCGTGAGCGGCTACCCCGCGTGCATGTACTGCCACGGGGCCGACGGGAAGGGCATCTCCGGCGTGGACTGGGCCCCGGGCGACGTCCCCCGCCTCGCGGGGCAGCACCCCGGCTACGTGAAGAAGGCGCTGAACGACTTCCGCAGCGGCGCGCGCAAGAACGACCACGCCTCGCTCATGCGCAACATCGCCGTGCGCATGACCGACCAGGAGATCGACGACGTCGCGCACTTCGTCTACAGCCTCGGCGAGCGGCCGCCGGCGACGCCCGCCGAGTGATCACTCCGCGATCTGCTGGTCCACGATCCAGCGCACGGTCTCGAGCCCGGTGCCGTCGAGGTTCGACAACATCCGCCAGGGCGTGAAGGCCACGCGGCCGTCGCCCTGGGCCCAGTCGAGCGCGACGGGCGAGTCGGACGTGGAGCCGTCCTCGGTCCCGAACTGCCAGTCGGCGCGGGCGGTGAGCAACACGCGCACCTCGGAGTCCACCGACTCGACCACCGGCCAGGCGTCGAGATCGAACGTGATGTTCACGCGGTCGTGGCCCACGGCGTCGCGCAGCTCGGGGTCCTCCACGCGCGCCTCCACGCCGCCCGGGATGCCCACCTGCGCGGCGTCGGGCTGGGCGTCGTCGCCGTAGAACTCCACGCGACGAGGCCAGGCGCGCTCGAGCACGTCGTAGGACCAGTCGCTGGCGATGACGACGCCCCCGGCGTCGACGTAGGCCTGCAGGCCGGCGACGACCGCGTCGGCGGTCTGCTGCTCGGCGCCGTCGGTCGAGTAGAACACGCCCTCCTCGAGGTGCCCGCCGGCGAAGAACACGGCGTCGTAGGCGGCGAGCTGCTCGGCGTTGCCGAGGAACTGCACGAGCTCGGCGCCCGTCTGCCCGTCGACGAGGTGGTAGCCCGCGATGCCGAGGTTCTGGAGCACGGTCTCGAAGTCGTCGAAGTCGCCGGTGACGACCGCCACCTCGAGGTCGCGCGAGCCGCTGCAGTTGGGCTCGTCGACCGGGGTGTCCTCGCCGTCGATCACGGTCACGTCGAACATGTCGAGCGTGCTGCTGCCGTACTGGACGTAGACCGTGTAGACGCCGGCGGCGAGCTCCTCGAGCTTCCAGCGGCCCTCCTCGTCGGTGGTGGCCTGGCGGGAGTCGCGGAGCTCGCCCGAGTCGTCGATGACGTGGGTGTAGACGGTGGCGTCGGGCAGCCAGACGCCGCGCACCTCGTCGCACACGCGCCCGCTGATGCTGCCGTCGCCGCGGCCGTAGTGGTCGGCCACGCGGGAGAGCCCGCTGTCGTTCTTGCAGCCGACGAGGAGGAGGAGGGGAAGGAGGGCGCGCATCAGTAGGACCTCCCCGGCACCAGCACGTAGATGTCGAGCGTGTCGAGCAACACGACGCCGTCGCCGAGCACGTTGAGGGTGAGCTTGTAGACCTGGTCGGTCTCGGCCGCGGCGACGACGCCGCGGAACGTGAGCGCGAACTCGATGGTCTGGCCGTTGGCCTCGCTGGAGAGCGGGTAGGTCTCGGGGTCGACCGCGGTGACGAAGCCCCACTCGTCGCCCTCGATCTCCAGCGTCAGCTCGGAGAACTGCACGCTGTCGACGAGGTCCTCGATGGCGCCGACGATGGTGCTGCGCAACACGGACGCGTTGCCCGACCACTGGAAGGCGAGCGCGTCGTCGGCGACGCCGTCGCCGTCGGTGTCGGCGTAGCTGCCGGTGCGCTGCGCGAGGCTCTGCATCTGCGAGAGCGGCAGGCTGCCGGAGACGCTGATGCCGATGAGGTACGCGCCCTGGTCCGCCGCGGCGGCCACGACGGCGTCGGCGCCGGCGTCGCCGGGGCAGCCGCCGGGCGAGCCGTTGTAGGTCCGGTTCGACGAGTCCGGATCGCGCATGTAGTTGTCGGTCACGTAGACGACGATGGGCAACGAGCCGGCGCGGAAGCCCATCCCGCCGTAGGTGCCGATGCCGGGCACGGCCGCGTCGTAGTTCTCGCCGCCCGACCCGGCGAAGGGATCGGAGGACGACGCGAGGAACGGGCGGACGTCCTTCGTGGCGTCGTACCGCCCGTCGCAGCCCATGTCGTAGCCCGCGCCGGCGAGCGCCTGGTAGAGCGCCTCCATCGCGCCCTCGGGGCCGTCGCCGCCGTTGTGGACGGACAGGCGCGAGAGCGTGGACTGCACGTCGGAGGTGCTGCTCGTGACGGGCTGCTCGAGCGAGTAGATCAGGTCGCCGCTGGCGCCGTAGCTGCCGTAGTTGTAGTCGTCGAAGGTGGCGACGGCGTAGTAGGCGTCCGGCACCGTCGTGGAGAGCTGCGACACGATGGTCGAGAACTCGCTCGCCATGCTGTTGAGCGTGCCGCTCATCGAGCAGGTGGTGTCGAGCAGGAAGCCGATGTCGCCCTGGCTGACGTTGAGCGTGAACTCGAAGGTCTCCTCGAGGTTCGTGCGCTCCTCGACCGTCACGTAGATGCCGTCGATGACCGAGCCGGCGTCGGTGGGGGTGGTGCCCGCGGCGACCTCGGCGCCGTCCGTGAAGCCGTCGTCGTCGCTGTCGTCGTCGAGGCGGTCGGTGCCGTACGACGCCTCGTCGGCGTCGCGGATGCCGTCGCCGTCGGAGTCGGTGTCGGCGCCGTCCCAGGTGCCGTCGCCGTCGGTGTCGCGGGCCTCGCGGCCGCCGCCGGCCTCGTCCGAGTCGAGGAAGCCGTCGCCGTCGCTGTCGTCGTCGAGGTAGTCGAAGACGCCGTCGCCGTCGGTGTCCGCGGGGGTGTCCTCCCACACCGAGGTGCCGGCCTCGGTGGCGTCGCTGGCGCCGTCGCCGTCGCTGTCGGTGTCGAGGCGGTCGGCGCGGCCGTCGCCGTCGGAGTCGACCTGGGCGCAGGCGTCGCCGATCTCCCAGAGGTCGGTGAGTCCGTCGCCGTCGTCGTCGAGGTCGGCGCTGTTGCCGATGCCGTCCTCGTCGGGATCGGCGCCGCCCTCGTCGGCGTCGGGGATGCAGTTCTCGTCGGAGTCGAGGTCGACGAAGTCGGCGGCGCCGTCGAGGTCGCTGTCCCAGGGCAGGGTCACGACGTCGGTGTCGCCCGCCTCCTGGCCGTCGGGGATGCCGTCCTCGTCGCTGTCGAGGTCCTGGTAGTCGGGGGTGCCGTCGGCGTCGAAGTCGGAGGACTCGCCCTCGGCCGGGTCGACGAAGCCCTCGTCGAGGTCGAGGATGGTGTCGCCGTCCTCGTCGGACCAGCTCACGAGCTCGTTGGGGCCTTCTTTTCCGCCGCTGGTCCGGCCGCTGCAGGCGACGGCCAGCAAAAGGATCCACGACGCGCGCACGGGCACCTCCGAGGCGCGGGAATTCTACACGTTTTCCGCGTCCCGCGGGCCGTTCGCCCGGCCGGTCTCCACCTTGCCCGGCCGCGCGCCCGTGGGCAGCCCGTCCCGGACGACGGGCTCGCCGGCGACGAGCACGTGCGGCATGCCGACGGGGTGCCGGCGTGGCTCCGCGTACGTGCCCACGTCGGCGACGCGCTCGGCGTCGAAGCAGACGACGTCCGCGGGCGCGCCGGGGGCGAGCACGCCGCGGCCCCGGAGCGTCATCGCCTCGGCGGCCTGGCTCGTCAGCTTGCGGACCATCTCGGGGAGCGGGACGATCCGGTGCTCGCGGTTGAGCCGCAGCATCCGGGCGAACGCGCCGTACGCGCGGGGGTGCGGCTTGCCGCCGAGCAGGCCGTCGGTGCAGCCGTTCACGCGCGGGTGGGCCATCAGCGCGCGCACGACGTCGTCGCTCTGGGAGAACGCGATCATCCCCACGCCCATGCGCTCGTCGCGCAAGAGATCGAAGGCGACCTCGATCGGGTCGCGGTCGCCGGCGACCTCGGCGAGCGACTTGCCGACCCACTCGGGGCGACGCCCGCTGGGGACGTCGGAGATCACGATGCCCTCGGGCCCGCCCCAGCTCCAGAAGTTGTCCCAGGCGTGCGGGGGGTCGGCGAGCAGGTCCGCCCTCATGCGGGCGCGCTCGCCCGCGTCGCCGAGGCGCGAGATCGTGGCCTCGAAGCCGCCGGCGTGGGAGCGGGGCGGCAGGATCGCGCCCATCATCGTGCTGCCGGCGGTATAGGGGTACTGGTCGGCGGTGACGCGGACGTCGCGCGAGTCGAGCGCGGCCACGAGCCGGTCGACGAGCGGCCAGTTGCGACGCCCCGCGATCTTGAGGTGGCTCACGTGCACGCGGCAGCCGCTCTCGCGCCCGACGCGCAGGAGCTCGTCGATCGCGTCGAGCAGGAAGTCGCTCTCCGAGCGGACGTGCGCGACGAGCGGCCGATCGTGGCGGGCGAGCACCCGGCCGAGCGCGACGAGCTCGCCGGTCGGGGCGTAGCAGCACGGCGGGTAGATGAGCCCGGTGCTCATGCCGATCGCGCCGGCGTCGAGGCTCTCGTCGAGCAGGCCCGCCATCGCGTCGAGCTCCGCGGCGGTCGCCGGCCGGTCGTCCATGCCGAGGCAGGCGAGCCGCACGTTCCCGTGGGGCACGAGGTAGGCGAGGTGGATGCCGGTCGGCGTGCGGGCGAGCCGGGCGAGGTACTCGCCGACGCTCTCCCAGTCCCAGTCGTCCAGCGTGCCGTCGAGCCCCGCGAGCGTGCGCTCCATCTGTGGCCTCAGCGCGCGCGGGAGGGGCGCGACCGACACGCCGTCCTGCCCCAACACGTCGAGCGTGACGCCCTGGCGGGCCTTCATGGCGACGTCGGGGTCGCGCAGGGCGGCGAGGTCCGAGTGGGTGTGCGTGTCGAGGAAGCCGGGGCAGACCACGAGGCCGGCGCAGTCGATCTCGTCGTCGCCGGCGAGGCCCGGCGCGATCGCGACGATCCTCCCGCCGGCGACGCCCACGTCGGCGAGCACACCCGGCGCGCCGGTGCCGTCGATCACGAGGCCGCCCTTCAGCACGCGCATCTACGCCTCCAGGAGCTCGGTCGCGACGCGGAAGAGCACGTTCACGCCGTTGGCGCACTGCGCCGGCGTGGACAGCTCGCGCGGGTTGTGGCTGATGCCCTCGAACTCGCCGGGGACGAAGATCATGCCGGCGGGGCAGACGCGGGCGAGCTCCTGGGCGTCGTGGCCCGCGCCCGAGACGATCGGGGCGTGGGAGAGCCCGAGCGCCGCCGCCGCGGTCGCGATGCGCCCCTGCACGCCGGCGTCGAAGGCGACGGGCGGGGTGCGGGCGGTCTGCCGGCGCTCGATCTCGACGCGCTCCTCGGCGGCGACGCGGTCGAGCCACGCGGCGACGGCGGCCTCGGCCTCGCGGAGCCGGCCCTCGTCGGGGTTACGGAGGTCGACCGTGGCGACGACCCGCCCGGGCACGACGTTCACGAGGCCCGGGTGCGCGTCGAGGGCGCCCATCGTCGCGCGGGTGCCGGGGATCTCCGCCGTGAGCTCGCGCAGGAACAGGTTCACGCGCGCGGCGGCGAGCCCGGCGTCGCGACGCAGCTCCATCGGCGTGGCGCCCGCGTGCGCGGCGCGGCCGTGGATCGTGAGCTCCTGCCAGCTGATGCCCTGCACGCCCGTGACCACCCCGACGTCCACGCCCGTGGCGGCGAGGATCGGCCCCTGCTCGACGTGGCACTCGAGGTAAGCGAAGGGGGGCGCGAGCGCGACGTCGGCCTCGCCGAGAAACCCGATGGCCTCGAGCTCGTCGCGCAGGCGGGCGCCGCCGGCGTCGCGCAGCTCGTACACGTCGGCGAGCGCGAGGCGCCCGGTCGCGACCGCGCTGCCGAGCATGTCGGTCCCGAAGCGGCAGCCCTCCTCGTCGGTGAAGAAGGCGACGACGAGCGGGCGGCGGGTGGGCCGGTCGCCCAGCGCGCGCACCACCTCGAGCCCGCCGAGCACGCCGAGGCAGCCGTCGAAGCGCCCGGCGGTCCGGACGGAGTCGACGTGGCTGCCGATCATCACCGGCGCGAGCGAGTCCTCGCGGCCCGCGCGGCGCGCGTACACGTTGCCGATCCGGTCGACGGTGACGGCGAGCCCGAGCGCGCGCATCTTCGCGACGACGTGGCGGCGGCCCTCGCCGTCTTGGGGGGTGAGCGCGAGGCGGCTCACGCCGAAGAGCCCCGTGCGCTCGTCGCGGTAGGCGCCGATGACGCCGAGGGCCTCGATGGAGGCGTAGAGCCGCGCCGCGTCGATCACATCCGCTCCCACAGGACGCGCGCCGCCGACTGCGCGCGCGCGTCGAGCTCGCCCGCGTCGACCCCGACGGGACGGCGGTCCCGGAGCCGCCACGCGCCCGCGACCATCACGTCCCGGACCATGCCGGCGCCGAAGCGGAAGACGAGGGCGGCCGGAAGGTCGACCAGCGGCGGCCCGGGCGCCGGGTCGAGCACGACGAGGTCGGCGGCGTGGCCCGGGGCGATGCGGCCGAGCCTCACGCCGAGGGACTCGCCGGCGAGCCGCGCGCCCGCCGCGAGCGCCTCGGCCCAGCGCGCGGGGCCCCAGCCGGCGTGGTCCTCGCGGGCGCGGAAGTACCCGGCCTGCAGCTCGGCGATCACGTCGGCGCCGATGCCGTCGGTGCCGATCGCCACGCGGGCGGGGAAGGCGGCGACGCGGGCGCGGCCGACGGTGTTGTTCATGTTGCTGCGCGGCTGGTGGGTCAGCCAGGCGCCCGCGTCCGCGATCCGCGCGAGGTCGTCGCCGCCGAGGTGGACGCCGTGGGCGAGCACGCTGCCCGGCAACAGCGCCCCGAGGCGCTCGAGCCGGGCCACGGGCGAGCCCTCCCGCACGTCGTCGACGGCCTCGGCGACGTGCACGTGGACGCCCACGCCCGCGGAGCGCGCGAGCGCGGCGCAGTCGCGGATGGTGTCGTCGGAGAGCGTGAGCGAGGCGTGCATGCCGACGAGCACGCCGCGCTTCGGCGTGCGGCTCGCGAGCAGGCCCTCGTGGGCCCGGAGCCCGGCGCGCGCCCGCTCGGCGCCGCCGCGGTCGGTGACCTCGTAGGCGAGCACCCGGCGCAGGCCCAGCGCGCCGAGCGCGCCGTCGATGGCCTCGAGCGAGCCGGCGATCGCGTTCGGGGAGGCGTGGTGGTCGACGATCGTGGTGACGCCCGCCCGCAGCGCGGCGACCCCGCCGACGAGCGCGGAGGCCTCGATCGCGTCGAGGTCCAGCGCCTCGTCGAGCCGCCACCAGACGCGCCGGAGCATCTGGGTGAAGGTCTCGGGCGCCTCCGGCGCCGTCGGCATCCCGCACGCGAGCGCCGCGTACAGGTGGTGGTGGGCGACGACGAGCCCCGGCATGAGCCAGCTGCCGCGCAGATCCACGCCCTCGCCGTCGAGGTCGCCCACGTCGACGATGGTGCCGCCCTCGATCCGCACGTCGGCCCGGCGGACGGAGACGGGGTCGAGGTCCAGCAGGGTGGCGCCGCTGAGGATCATGCGTCGCCCCCGCGGCGAAGCGCCAGCGTCGCCCGGTCCAGCGCCTCGATCTTCTCGGCCTCCGCCTCCCAGAACGCCGGATCCCACAACGCGTTGAGCTCCGCCACCGACTTGTTCTGCTGCTCCACCCAGGTGAAGTACTTCTGGTTGTGCCAGCGGCGGCGCACGTCCATCGTGCCTTCGAGCATCCAGTCGGTGCCGACGTCGTGGAACACCTCGAGCCCGTGGCGCGGCGGGCCGCGGCGCTTGCGCAGGCGCGCCAGCACCGAGGGGTACCGGTCGAAGCCGTCGGTCGCGACGGTGAGCACGTTCTCGCCCGCGCGCAGGTCGTAGAGCTTCGCGGTCTTGATGGCGGCGAGCACGTTGCAAACCCCGGACACGCCGAGCACGCCCCTGAGCGCGGCCAATTCCGGCAGGTCGCCCTCCTCGACGAGCTGGAGGCCGAGCAGGCACCGCTCGTCGTCGACGCAGGCGAGCGCGTCCATGTTCCGCACGTCGTGGATCCACGTGACGTGTTTGTCGCCGATGCCCTCGATGGCGTGGGCGCCGTAGCCGACGTTCCAGAGCGTGGGGCACTGGATCGGCTCCACGCCGACGGCGCGCGCGTCCGGGAACACCCGCTTGATCCGATCCGCCGCGGCGATCGTCCCGGCGCTGCCCATCGCGCTGACGAAGGCGGCGACGCGCCCGTTGCCGAGGCCCTTCGCGAGCGCGAGCGCGCTGTTGCCCGTGACGTGGTGGTGGAACCGGTAGTTCCCGAGCTCCTCGAACTGGTTGAGGATGCGGTGCCCGGGGCGCTTCCGCAGCTCCTTCACCGCGTCGTAGATCTCCTTGACGTTGGACTCGCTGCCCGGCGTCTTCACCACCTCGGCGCCGTACGCCGCGATCTTCTCGAAGCGCTCGGCGCTCATGTCCTCGGGCAGCACCACGAGCGAGCGGAACCCGCACCGCGGGCCCACCCACGCGCCGCCGATGCCGTAGTTGCCCGTCGACGGGAACACGAGCGTGCTGCCGTCCTGCGTGATCTCGCCGTCGAGCAGCTTCTCGCGCAGCACGCTGTACGCGGGGCCCACCTTGTGGCTGCCGGTGGGGAAGCGCCGCCCCGACATCACGACGACGTTGGCGCGGACGCCGGTCATCGCCGTGGGGAGGACCACGTGGGGGATCTCCCCGGTCGCGCGCCAGGAGAGGCCGAAGAGGTGGATGGGATCGAGCGGATCGGCGCTCGCCCGCGCCTTCGCCCGGATCGCGGAGGGTTGGGTGGACGGGTCGAGCAATTCCCCGAGCGTGGGGAGGAGGGGCAGCGACATCAGGCGCTCCAGGCCGTGCGCAGGCCGGTGACGAGGTGGCGGAGGAGGGCCACGTCGGCGAGCGCGACCGCGCCCGCGCCGGTGGACGCGACGGGGGCGCCGTCGCGGAAGGTGAGCGTCCCGCCCGCGACCGTGACGGTGTCGCGCTCCCAGCGCATCACCGCGCCGCGGCGTCGCCACAGGAGCGCGTCGCCGTCGAAGCGGAAGCCGTCGCGCCCCGGGTGGTCGTCCCACGCGCGCGCGTCGAGGAACAGGACGGGCTTCGTGGCGAACGGGCCGCCGTCCTCGGGGCAGATCACGTCGCACTGGCCACATTGGTTGCAGGCGTCGGCGAGGATGGCGATCTGGTGGCGGCGTGTCACCTTCACCGGCGGCCCCGTCGTGACCTCGACGCGCTCGCCCCAGCACACGCGCCCGCCGTCGAGGTCGGGCAGGTCGAACACGAAGATGGCGGCGTTGGGACAGACGGGCACACACTTGTCGCAGGTGAGGCAGTCGAGGAGCGCGAGGCGCGAGCCCACCTTCTTCGGGCCGGCGCCGTCGCGGTAGCGGGGGTCGCCGGCGACGGCCTCGGCGTAGGCGGCGGGATCGGCCACGGCGTAGTCGGCGAGCCGATCGCAGGGCATCCGCCGCTCCAGCCCCCGCAGGTACGCGCAGAGCTTCGCGTAGCCCTTGCCCTTGAGCAGGTCGGTGCAGGTGGTGACCGGGCGGATGCCGGTGGCGACCACGTCGGGGAAGTTGGTCGCGTCGACCCCCGCGGAGAAGCTGACCGGGATGCCCGGGAACGTGGCCATGAACCGCGCGGCGAGCGTCATGGCGAGCGCGTGCAGCGGCGGGCCCGAGAGGTACACCTCGCCGTCGCCGAAGGGGGCGTCCGACGAGCGGCAGACCAGCGTGTTGGTGAACTTCACGCCGAAGCCCACGCCGCAGACGGCCGCCCGGCGCGAGAGCCGCGGCACCATGTCGAGGAGCTGCTCCCAGCGGAGATCCTTCTCGAACGCGCGCGGGTCGAGCCGCACCCGGGTGTAACCGAGGCGATCGTGGAGGATCCGGGCGACCCCGTCGAGCCCGAGCAGGGTCGGGTTCAGCTTCACGATCGTGTGGAGGCCGTGGCGCTCCATGCAACACGCGGCGATCGCCTCGATCTGGTCGGCCGGACAGCCGTGGAAGGTCGACAGCGTGACGCTGCGGGAGATTCGCGCGGGGACGTCGATCCGCAGCTCCGGCGGGAGCTCGGCGCGGAGCGCGTCGAGGACTTTCGTGGCATCCGCGAGCGTGGCGACGAAGCCGGCGATCTTCTCGCCCGAGACGCCGGCGAGGTCGTAGCCGAGGCTCATGTCGAAGACGGTGTCGACGGGGAGCCCGAGCCGTCGCGCCGCGAGGTGCACGAGGTACCAGGCCTTCACGTACTCGCGCGCGCTCTCCTCGACGCGCAGCTCCTGCGACCACTCCACGTTCCAGCCGGCGTGGGGCACGTGGATACACGGGCGCGGGATCCGCAGCTCGTCGAGCACCTGCACGGTCTTGAGCTCGACGAAGCGCGCCCCGCCGAGCCAGCAGAGCACGATGTTCTGGGCGAGCTGCGTGTGGGGGCCCGACGCGGGGCCGAGCGGCGTCGCCATGCGCTCGCCGAAGTGGGTGCAGGAGAGGTCGCGCGTCGGGTCCGGGGTCCACACCGCCGCGCGCGGGAGGCCGTAGATCGGGCCGCCGGCGTCGATCTCGCGGACGAGCCGGCCGGCGAGCGTCGCGATCGGGAGCGGGTAGAGCTCCGGCACCATCGGCGGAAGCTACTCCGCGGGCGCGGGCCGCCCGTCGGGCAAACGGACTAAACGCCGCCTTCGAACGCGGCCCGGATCGCCTCCATCCGCGCGCGGTTCACGCCGAGGTCGCCCCGGCCGACCCGCGACGCCGACCGGAAGCGGACCTCGCCGTCGCCGACCACGAGCTCGACGTCGTCGACGAAGCGGAGGACGCGCGACGTGAAGGCGACGTGCAGGTAGCGCGGCTCGTCCCGGACGACGCGGGCGCGTGGCATGGCGGCGATCACGGCGACGAGGCGATCGTGGGCGGCGGCCGGATCGCCGGCGAAGCGGAGGGGGGCGATGGCGTGCTCGGGGTCCGTGGCCTCGGTGGACACGCAGTTGGGGGTGGGCGGGCACGGCGCGAGCACGCCGGCGCCGACCCCCTCGGGGGCGCCGGCCGCGGCGCATGCGGCGAGCGCGAGGAGCATGCCCGGAGCGTATCCGGATGAGGGAGCGCGGCGCGCTGCTCGCGCGCGGTAGTCTTGCCCATGGTCCTCCTCCTCGCCTGCACCGCGCCGTCGCCCGGACCCGTCGCCGAGGATCCGGCGGACGGCCCCGCCGACGTCGCCCGCCCTGCCGACGGCTGGCTCCGCGGCGACCTCCACTTCCACACGAACTACTCCGACGACGCGCGCGAGCAGCAGGGCGACTGGATGGGCCCCGCGCTCGACATCGCCGACGCCTGGCGCGACCCGGAGTGGCAGGCCGCGTTCCCGCAGTACGCGCCGGACGACCACCTCCAGTTCGTCGCCGTGACCGACCACCGCACCGACGCCGGCTGGTCCGACCCGGACTTCGGGCACGACTTCCTCGCGGTGCTCAACGGCGAGGAGTTCGGCAGCGACGGCCACGCGGGCATCTGGGGCGCCGCCGAGCACGTCCCCCACGAGCCGCAGGCCGGCGAGGACGCCAACTCGCGCATCGCCGACGCGATCGACGAGGCGCACGCCACCGGCGGCCTCTTCTCGGTCAACCACCCGCTCTCCGACGGCGACCTCTGGGCCTGGGACGTCGCCGGCTTCGACGCCGTCGAGGTGTGGAACGGCCCCTGGAGCGTGCTCGGCATGCCGACGGACGAGGCGGCGATCGACGCGTGGGTCGGCGAGCACGGCGGCTTCGAGAACCCGTGGATCCGCGCGGCCGCGCGGGTCGAGGGCGTGCCGCAGAACGGGCAGGCGCTGCGCTTCTGGTACGCCGCGCTCGCCGACGGCGAGCACCCCGCGCCCGTCGGCGGCGGCGATCGCCACATGATCTTCCCCGCCGGGCTGCCCACCACCTACGTCGCCGCGGCGGACGCCTCGCCGGAGGCCGTGCTCGCCGGCATCGCCGTGGGGGCCACGTTCGTGTCGCGCGGGCCGCAGGGGCCGCAGGTGGTGCTCGAGGCGGAGGTCGCGGGCGAGCGCTACGCGATGGGCGCGGCGCTGCCGGCCGGCGAGGTGACGGTCCGCTGGCGGGTCGGGCGCGCGGCGGGCGGCGAGCTCCGGCTCGTGGGCGGGCCGCTCGGGGAGGACGCGCCGGCGACGCTGACCACGATCTCGCTCGCGACGGCGGACGAGTCCGGGACGTGGACGTGGACACCGCCGGAGGGCGGCGGCTGGCTGCACGCCGTCGTCGTGGACCCGCTCCCGGACGTGCCCGCCGAGGCGCAGGGCGTCGCCGACGCGATGCTCGTGTTCCCCGACGCGAGCGGCGTCACCGCGACGCTCGGCGCCATCGCGCCGCTCGTCGACCTCGAGGTGCTCGCCGACCCCGGCAAGTGTGACACCGGCGACTGGAGCGAGTGGGGCGCCTGCTGCATGCCCACCGACACCGAGCCCTACGGGACCTTCTACGTCCCCGACACGCTCCAGCGGCTCATGTCCGCGGAGTTCGCGGACGGCGCGCCCACGGGCTTTGCGATGGGGGCGGTGTCGGCGGCGTTCGTGACGGGTGGGTAGGCTGGTTCCTTTTTTCCCGGGATTTCGGACTCGGGCCACCCGGACCGAACCTCACGGCGCCGCCGGCGTCCCCTCCTGCAGCAGGAACCGCTCGGCGTCCTCGCGGGCGAGGTTCGCGGCGAGCGAGCGCGCGAGCGCGTCGGCGACGCGACGGTGGCGGGCGACCGCGGCCTCGTCGGTGCTGTGGTTGGCGGCGATGCGGTGGCCCTTGAGCGCGTAGAAGCGGAAGCCGCAGGCGTCGGCCCGGCGGACGGCGGCCTCGGCGCGGCGCGTGGCCTCGGCGGGGTTGCCCATCGCGGCGTACACGCGGGCGAGCACCAGATCGAGGCGGCACTCCTGGTACGGCCAGCGGGTGCCCGTCGCCTCGAGCGCGCGCTGGAGGTGGAGGTGCGCGAGCGGCTCGTCGTCGTCCATCGCGGCGACGCGCGCGCGCCACGCGTGGATGATCGGCGCGAAGCCCTCGGGGTCGAACTTGTCGAGGAGCTCGCCCGCCTCGCGCAGGCCCTTGCGCACCTCGTCGTGGTCGCCGAGGGCCCACGCCGCGCGCAGCAAACCCACGAGCGTGGAGAGCTCGTCCTCCTTGTGGTCGAGCGCGCGCACCATGGCGAGCGCCTCGCGCGCCTCCTCCATGCCCTGCTCCAGCCGCCCGAGGTCGACGAGCAGGAGCGCCTTGTGGTGGCGGCCGCGGGCCATGCCCATCGGGTGGTGGGTCTCGCGCGCCTGCACGAACGTGCGCTCGGCCAGCTCGAGGCCGCGACGCAGGTTCCCCGTGAAGTGGTGGATCTCGACGAGGTTGACGCGCGCGGTGGCGAGCGGGGCGAGGAGCCCGAGCCGCTCGAACACCTCGGCGCTCTGCTCGAAGCAGCGCCGCGCCTCGGCGGACTGTCCCTTGCAGAGCGCGACGAGGCCGAGGCCGTTGTAGCCGTAGCCGAGCGCGCGCTCGTCGCGGGTGGACTCGCCGACGGCGAGGAGCTCGACCCAGTAACGGCGCGCGCCCTCGAGGTCGCCGCCCATCCACAACAGGCCCGCCATACCGTTGAGCGGCATGACGCGCAGGATCGCGTCGCCCGCCTTCTCGGCGAGCGCGAGCGCCTCGAGCAGCCGCTCGGCGGCGACGGCGTTGTCCTGCGCGTGGCGCGCCGCGAAGCCGAGCGCGGTGGCGGCGCGGCTGGCGAGCGCGTCGCTCGCGAGCTCGCGGGCGAGGGTCTGGGCGCGCGTGAGGTCGGGGAGCGCGTCGGACCAGCGCCCGAGGTGGTCGAGGGCCTCCGCCCGGAGCAACATCACCTCGGCGAGGAGCCGGTCGGCCTCGTCGAGCGTGATGTACTCGCGGGCGTCGGGCTCGATGGCGAGGGCGCGCTCGAAGTAGCGGAGCGCCTCGGCGACGAACGAGCGGTCGAGCAGCCGCTGCCCCGCGCGCAAGAGGTACGGGTAGGCCTTGCCCGGGACCTCGCCCTGCTCGAAGTGGGTGGCGAGCGCCTCCACCACGAGGTTCACGCGGCGGCGGAAGCGCCGCTCGAGCGACTCGCCGATGCGACGGTGCACGAGGCGCCGGCGGGGGTGGGGGATCTCGCCGTACAGGAGGTCGCGCGTGCGGGAGGTGGCGAAGTCGAAGTGGTCCTCGGTCTCGACGCGCCGCTCGCGCACGAGCCCCGCCTCGACCAGCTCGTCGAGCGCGCCCAGCACCGTCGTCTCGTCGAGCTCGGAGGCGTCGACGAGCAGGCCGAGCGTCATCTCCTGCCGCGCCACGGCGAGCACGTCGGCGACCTGCCGCGCGCCGTCGGACAGGGCGTTGAGCCGCTCGAGCAGCGCCTCGCGCACGGTGCGGGGGATGGGCAGGGTCGCGCGGGGGATCTCCTCCGCCGTCAGCAGGAGCCGGCGCTCGCCGTCCACCGTGCGGATGAGCGCGTCGTCGATGAGCCCGCGCACCATCTCGCCGATGAACGCGGGGTTGCCCTCGCCCTCGCGGTGCAGGCGGCGGGCGAGCGCGCGGGTGGCGTCGCCGTCGGGCAGGATCGAGGCGAGCAGCTCCTCGACGGCGACGGACGTGAGCGGCCGCAGCGAAAGCACGGTGGGCGCCACCTCCGTGCGCGACCCGCTCGCGATGCCCTCCAGCGCGACGTCCTGCACCCCGGGCGAGCGCGTGAGCACCCACAGGATGGGCTCCTTCGAGAGCGCCAGCGTGTTGCGGATCAGGTACTCGACGAGCTCGATGCTGCCGGGGTCGGCGAACTGCAGATCGTCGACGGCGATGACGCGGGGCCGCGTGTTGGCGACCATCTCGCGGAAGGCGGTGAACAGGGCGTAGCGCTCGGCGGCGCCCTCGCCCTGCTCGAAGATGCGCTGCAGCAGAGGCGGCGCGGGCAGGCCCTCCTCGCGCAGCGCGGCGTACACGCGCGCGTAGGCGTCGAGCGGGTTGCCGGTGGCGCGCGCGCGCACCCGCAGCGCGGGGACGCCGCACCGCCGGGCCGTCTCCAGCGCGAGGCGGGCGAGGCGGGTCTTGCCGAGGCCGGCGCCGCCCTCGATGAGCACGACGCCGCCCACGCCGTCGCGGCAGGCGCCGATCGCGTTCGTGATCGCGGCGATCTCCTCGTGCCGGCCGGCGAGCACGGGGGGCCACTCGGCGGGGTCGAGCGTGAGCGGGCGGTGGTCGGCGCCCTCGAGCACGTGGAGCAGGTGGGTGGCCGAGGCGAAGCGCTCGGAGGGCTCCTTCTGCAGGAGCCGCAGGCAGACCTCCTCGAGCACGCGCGGCACGTTGGGCACGAGCTCGCGGGGCGGGCGAGGCGGCCGGTGCAGGTGCTTGTCGAGGTAGCCGGCGAGGGTGCGCGCGTTGAAGGCGCGCCGCCCGGTCAGCAGCAGGTAGAGCACCGCGCCGAGCGAGTAGAGGTCGGTGCGGGCGTCGATGCGCTCGCCCGAGATTTGCTCCGGCGCGATGTAGGCGACCGTCCCGAGGAGCTCGCCGTGCGCGGTCAGCTCGGTGGTGTCGTTCTCCTTGACCACACCGAAGTCCATGAGCTTCACGCGGCCGTCCGGCAGCAGCATGATGTTCGACGGCGTGACGTCGCGGTGCACGAGCCCGCGCAGGTGCACGAACTCGAGCGCGCGCGCCGCCTGCACGACGATGCTCCTCGTCACCTCGAAGCGGTCGGGCGGGGAGTCGACCTGCCAGCGCTCGACGAGCGTGCGCAGGTCCACGCCTTCGACGAGCTCCATCACGAAGAACGGGCGGCCTTCCCAGGTTCCCCAGTCGAACACCTGGGTGATGTTCGGGTGCTGGAGCCGGGAGAGCGCGCGGAACTCGCGACGGAAGCGGCGCTCGACCTCCTCGACGGGGCCGCCCGCGTTCATCAGCTTGAGCGCGCGGCGCTGGCCGGTCTCGACGTCGGTGGCGCCGTAGACCGTCGCCATGCCCCCACGCCCGACCACGCGGTCGATCTCCCAGCCGCCGATGCGGATCCCGGGTCGAGGCTCCGGCGTCGGGCTCGGGGTGGTCATCGGGGGTGGGCTTGGCAACGATCCCGCGACCCTATATCGTCGCCGTCAGCATGAAGCTGGAAGCGTTCGCGTGGACCGATCCCGGACCCGTCCGGGAGAACAACGAGGACAGCTTCCTCGTGGACGAGGACACCGGCCTGTTCGTGGTCGCCGACGGCATGGGCGGCCACGCGGCGGGCGAGGTGGCCTCCCGCATCGCCGTCGACACCATCCGCGAGCTGCTCCAGGGCGGGCTCGACCCGGACGAGACGCGCCTCGATCGCGACGTCCAGGACCCGGCGGACGTGCTGCGCGAGCGGCTCCGCTACGCCATGAACCAGGCCAGCGCCCGCATCCGGCGCGAGGCCCAGCTTCACCCCGCCTACACCGGCATGGGCACCACCGTCTGCGTGCTGCTCGTCGAGGGCGAGCAGGCGCACATCGCCCACGTGGGCGACTCGCGCATCTACCTCGTGCGCGACGGGCAGATCTCGCGCCTCACGCGCGATCACACCGTCGTGCAGCAGGAGATCGACGCCGGGCGCCTCACGCCCGAGCTCGCGCGCCAGGTGGCCCACCGCAACTACCTGACGCAGTCCGTCGGCTACCACGGCCCCGTCGAGCCCGACACCGCCACGCGCCCCATCCTGCCGGGCGACCTGTTCGTGTTGTGCTCCGACGGCCTCACCGATCCGCTGGACGACCGCGACCTCGAGCGCATCTGCGCGCGGTCGCACCCCTCCGACCTCGCCGAGACGCTGGTCCGCGAGGCGCTCGAGCGCGGCGGCGAGGACAACATCACCGTCATCACCGCGCGCGTCCTCGAAGACTAGCGGGAGAAGCGCGGGGCGAACTCGGCCCAGCCGGCGTCGCCGAGGGCCTGCTCCGCCATCGGGTAGAGCATGCCCTCCTCCTTCGCGTTGTGCTGCTGGACGAGCATCATCAGCGTGTCGCCCTGATCGAGCACGCCCTGCCGGTCGCCCGCGGTGACGCACCCGGCCATCTGGTCGAGCACCGCGCGCATCTGCTCGTGCTCGCTCCGCATGATGTAGGTGGGGCCGAAGCCGACGTGGCCGGTGGCGACCTCGAAGGCGGGGAAGAGCGTGTCCTCCTCCCACCCGAGGTGGCGGCGCATCGCGGCGTCGAAGCGGCGGAAGGCGTCGAACGCGTCCGCGTCGTCGTCCGCGCCCTCGACCGCGGCCCAGAGGCGATCGCAGGCGCCGTGGTCCTCGGTGAACCACGCGGCGAGCCCGGGGCCCGACGAGGCGGGCGCGGCGGGGCGGGCGGGCGTGGGGCGCTGCGCCGGCTTCGGGTCGGGGAGGGGGGAGAAGATGCGCGAGAAGAGGCTCATGCCGACGCTCCGTGTTATCAAGTGATAACATGACGCGGCGCGAGCAGATCGTCCATGCCACCCTCGAGCTGTTGGCGACCACGCCGCTCGAAGGCGTCACCACGCGCCGGATCGCCGCGCGCGTGGGGCTCTCGCAGCCCGCGCTGTTCCGCCACTTCGCCGACCGCGACGCGATCGTGGAGGCCGCCGTCGCGTGGGTCCGGGGCGAGCTGGTCGCCGTCGGGACCACCGTGCTCGCCGGCGAGGGTCGGCCGCTCGACCGAGCCGAGGCGCTCGCCCGCGCGCTCGGCGAGCACGCGACGCGCTGGCCGGGGCTCCCGCGGCTCTTGTTCGGGGACGTCGCGCGCGGCGAGGAGACCGGGTGGGGGCGCGCGCTGCGGAGCCTCCAGGCGGCCCAGCGCGCGCTCGTCGCCGGCCTCGTGCGCGAGGCCGTCGCCGCAGAGGAGGCGCCCGCCGACACCGACGCCGACCGCGCGGGGGCGGTGTTCGTCGCGGGGATGCAGGGCGTGCTGGTCCAGTGGCTGCTCGCCGGCGCGGGCGGCGTGCCCGACGTCGGCGCGTTCGCCGAGGTGTGGCGCGCGGGGGTCGAGGCCGGGCGACCGCGCGGCGGGCGGGCGATCGCGGGCGAGGCGGAGGTCCTCGTCGACGCGGCGGCGGTCCTCGCGACGGGCGCCGATCCGCTCGCGGACGTGCTCGCCGCGGCGGAGCGGGTGCGTCCGGGCGGGACGCTGCGGGTGGCGGCGCCGTTTCGCCCGACGCCGCTCGTCGGTCTCTTTCGCGCGCGGGGCTGGGCGGTCGAGGTCGTCGAAGGCGACGCGTTCGTGCTCGTGGCGCGGAGGCCCGCGTGATCGGCTCGTTCGGGGGGCTGCGGCTCGATCAGGCGCCGCCGCTCTCGATCCCGGCGGCGTTCTTCGCGACGGCGCCCGCGGCGATGATCGCGGCGGGCGGCCTCGTCGTCGTCTACCCGGAGGCGCTCGCGAACCGGTGGGCGGGGCCCGCGCTCGCGCTCACCCACCTCGGGACGCTCGGGCTGCTCGCCGCGACGATGATGGGCGCCCTCTACCAGCTGTTGCCGGTGGTGGGCGGGGCGCCGGTGCCGGCGGTGCGGCTCGCGCACGTCGTGCACGTCCTGTTCGTCGGCGGGCTCGCCGGCATGGTCGCGGGGTTCTGTGGCGCGGGGACGCTCGGGGCGG
>JBMOQZ010000007.1:0-41220 GCA_049322475.1 Myxococcota bacterium
GTGACTTGACGCACCCGCGCTTCTTCGTTAGAGGCCCACCCTCCACCGGCTGCGCGGCAGCCGAACTATTCCCTTCCAACCGGAGATTTCTTGCGGCCACCCCGGCGTGAACTGAACCAGCCCCCCGAGCGCAACGAGCCGCGCGTGAACGAGCGCATCCGCGTTCCCCGCGTCCTCGTCATCGACGAAGCCGGCGAGAAGCTCGGCGAGTTCCTCACCGAGGACGCGATGGCCCTCGCGCGCGAGCGCGGGCTGGACCTCGTCGAAGTGGCGCCGATGGCTCGTCCGCCGGTCTGCAAGATCACCGACTTCGGGAAGCTCAAGTACGAGAAGAAGAAGCGCGACGCGGAGGCGAGGAAGAAGCAGGTCATCGTCGAGGTCAAGGAGATCAAGCTCCGCCCCAAGACGGACGACCACGACATGGACGTCAAGGAGCGCGCCATCCGGCGGTTCCTCGAAGAGGGCGACAAGGTGAAGATCACGGTGCGCTTCCGCGGCCGCGAGATCGCCCATCGCGACATCGGCGAGGACCAGTGCAAGGTGATGGCCGACCGTCTCGGCGACGCCGCGATCGTCGAGCAGGCCCCCCGGATGGACGGGCGCCAGATGATCATGCTGCTCGCCCCCGGCAAGAAGAAGACCTGAACATCCGAGGAATCCCATGCCCAAGGTCAAGACCAACAAGTCGGCTGCGAAGCGGTTCTCCGTGACCGGCACCGGCAAGATCAAGTACAAGAAGCGCGGCCTGCGCCACTGCCTCGAGCACGTCTCGAAGGACACGAAGCGCGGCCTCGGCAAGGCCGGCTACCTCGACCCGCGCGATCACGACGGCGTCGCGAAGCTGATCCCCTACAAGTTCTAGTCCAGTCCCCCGCCGCTACCGCCGTTTCGGCAGGGAACCGGCACACAAGGAGGTCAACATGGCCCGCGTCAAGCGCGCACAGCTCTCTCGCGTGCGCAAGAACCGTCTCTACAAGCGCGTCAAGGGCTTCTTCATCGGCCGCCAGCGCCTGCGTCAGGCGATGGAGCACAGCGAGCGCGCCAAGCGCTTCGCCTTCCGCGGCCGCAAGGAGAAGAAGCGCCAGTACCGCGCGCTGTGGATCGTCCGCATCAACGCGGCGCTCGCCCCCACGGGCCTGTCCTACAGCCGCTTCATCCACGCCCTGAAGCGCGCCAACATCTCGCTGGACCGCAAGATCCTCGCGGACCTCGCGCTGAACGATCCGCCCGCCTTCACGGCGGTGGTCGAGCGGGCCCGGGCGGCGCTCTAGCGCCATGCTGGCGCTCTGGGCGCTCTTCGCCTGTACCGAGGACGACGAGACGACCTGGGTGCAGTACAACGGCGACTCCGACGAGGTGACCGTCGAGGTCGGCGCGGAGACGACCTACGTCCCGGCGGGCGACCCCGCCGGTGACTGCGCCACGGCCGCGGGCGTCGACGACGACACCACCGGCGACACCGGCACGACCGCCGACACCGGCGGGACGGACGCCGACACGGGCGACACCGGGACCTCCGACGAGGTCCCCGTGGTCGCCGCGGTGTCGCTCACCAGCACCACGGGCTCCGTGGAAATCGGCTGGGGCTGCGTTTCCCCGGCCGCCGGCCCCGTCGGGACCGTCCACACGATGCGCGTCGAGGTGCTCGACGCCTACGAGGCCGACGTCGACCGCGTCAGCGTCCGCACCGACAGCGGCGACCGCGGCAAGGACGAGTACGACCTCGACCACGACAGCGCGGACATCGGCTTCTGGATGTTCGAGATCGAGTCGGTGGGCGAGGATGACGAGCAGCGGACCGACACGCTGACGTTCCGTTTGTGGGTCGAGGAGTCGTCGGGCGACGACGAGGAGTAGGATCCGCCGATGAAAGCGACCAGCCGGACCGTCAACAAGGCACAGCTCGTCGAGCGCGTACGCGACACGACGGGATTGTCCTGGCCCGAGAGCTCCGACGTCTTCGAGGCGGTGCTCGAGGTCTTGAAGAACACGCTGGAGGCCGGCGAGACGGTGAAGATCACCGGCTTCGGCACCTTCCAGGTGCGCGGGAAGGCCGCGCGCAGCGCGAAGAACCCGCTCACGAACACGACAATCGTGATTCCGAAGCGGCGGGTGTTGTCCTTCAAGCCCTCGGCGATCCTGCGGCAGTCGCTCAACGACGGGAAGGGCGGCGACGCGTGAGCCAGGAGATCCCCGACAAGCTCTTCTTCCGCATCGGCGAGGTCGCCGAGCTGGTCGGGGTCGAGGCGCACGTCCTGCGCTACTGGGAGACCGAGTTCAAGCTGCGCCCCGCGCGCTCGCAGAGCGGCCAGCGGCTCTACCGCAAGAGCGACCTCGCCCGGTTCCTGCGCGTGCGCCAGCTCCTCCACGAGGAGGGCTACACCATCGCGGGTGCGCGCAAGGTGCTGGTCGAGGGCGTCGAGGCGCCCAGCGGCATCGGCGTCGAGCGCGACGCGCTGCGGGACGCCCTTCGGCGCGTCCGCGCGCTGCGCGTGGGGCTCTCGAAGCTGGCGGCCGAGGTCGACTAGGTCGTGCACCGGGCGTCGCTGACGGTGCGCACCTCCGGGCGCGGCCTCGTCGACGTGACCGAGCGGATCGGCGCGATCGTGGGGCCGCCGGCGTCGACGTGGGGTTGTGCAACGTGTTCGTCCAGCACACCTCCGCGTCGCTGCTGGTCCAGGAGAACGCCGACGCGGACGTTCGCGCCGACCTCGAGGACTGGCTCGCCCGGCTGGCCCCGGACGGAGACCCCCGCTATCGCCACGACGCCGAGGGGCCCGACGACATGGCGTCGCACCTGCGGAGCGCGGTCACGCAGACGTCGCTGACGGTCCCCGTCGCCGGCGGCCGCCTCGCGCTCGGGCGCTGGCAGGCGATCTACCTGTACGAGCACCGCACCGCGCCGCACGCGCGCCACCTCGTCGTCACCGTCTTCGCGTGAGCTTGCGGGGGCGAGGCCGCGCGTTAAGAGGTGGCGGCCCGGGGTGTAGCGCAGCCTGGTAGCGCACCTGAATGGGGTTCAGGTGGTCGCTGGTTCGAATCCAGTCACCCCGACCATCGAAAGCGGCGCCGATCCTGGGAAACTGGGATCGGCGTCGTCGTTTGTGGCCGTCGCTGTGTCCAGAACATCTACGTGAGGCGACGCGAAGCCCGGCGCGAGATGGGCATAGCGTTCGGTCATCCGGATGGTGGAGTGTCCGAGGAGCGCCTGCACGTGGGCGAGGGGGACGCCCTTCATCACCAGCTGCGAGGCGAAGCTGTGGCGCATCCCGTGCAGGGGGAGCGGCGGAAGCCCCGCCGCCGCGGTCACCCGTGCCCAGGGGGCCTCGACGATCGAGCGCGTGAGGTGTGTATCGCCGTCCGGCCGGGTGGTGGTCGACCAGACGAGTCCGGTGGTCTGCGCGCCGAGGTGCCGCCGCAGCTCCGACACGAGGTCAGGCGACAGGCCGACGTAGCGGACGAGGTTGTTCTTCGGCGTCCCCTCCAGGTAGCAGCGCACCGGCTTCCCCGTCACGGCGTCGGGCACGGCCGCGGGCCCGTACGAACGCGCGACCCGCACGAACTTCCCGGTGAGGTCCAGGTCCGGGACGTGCAGGGCGAACAGCTCCCCCTCGCGGAGGCCCGTGCGAAACCCGGTGAAGAAGAAGCTGTACCAGATGGGCTCGGTCTCGCGACAGACGAGGAGCCAGCGCGCCGTCTGGTGGAAGTCGTAGAAGTCGAGCGGGGGAGGGGGGACGGGGAGGCGGCTGACGCTGTCGCAGGGGTTGGAATGGAGGTAGCGCCACTTCACGGCGGTCGCGAGCATCGAGGAGAGGCAGCCGATGATCTCGTTGTTCGTCTTCGCGCCGGGGGGCCGCGCGGCGTGGCCCTCGCCTTCTCCGTCGCCGCCTTCGTCGTCCTGTGCGCGCGCGTGCCGCTTGCTGGGCGTGCGGGTGATGTAGGCCTGCAGCGCCTCGATGTCGGCGGGGCCGATGGTGCTGGCCTCCCGGTCGCCGAAGTAGGGCACGAGCCAGACGCGGCAGATCGACTCATAGAACTGGTACGTCTTCGGCTTGCGCTTCGGCGCGATCGCGACGGAGAGCCAGCGATGCGCGAGGCCCGAGAACGGGGCCGAGGGGAGCTCAGCGGGAGGCGGACGAGGGGGCGGGCTTGCGTGCGAGGCGACGTGCTCGGGTTCCGCGCCCCTCTCGAGCGTCACCCGCAGGAGTCGCTCGGCTGCCTCCGCCTCCTTCTTCGTGCGGACCTCCGGTCCAAGCGACTGGCGCCAGCGGCGGAGGTGACCCGTCTGGGGATCGGGGGCGCGGAAGTCGCAGTACCAGACGCCCTGGCGCGTGTACGGGGGCATGGGTGCTCTCCTCTTCTCTTTCTCGAATCCAGCGATGAAGGGCCGCGCGCCGGAAACGGATGACGCCGCCGACGCGAATGTGCGGCAGCTCACGACGCTCGACCAGCTCGTAGACGGTGCGCCGCGAGATGCCCAACAGCAGCGCGACCGCGGCGGCGTTCATGAAGTCCCCGGGCTCCGGCGGAGCGCCCACGGAGGCGCTCGTCGGCGAGGACGGGGGCGGGCGGCTGCTGCTCACGCGGGCAGTCTAAGGTGAGCATAAAACCACTGCAAGATGATTATTGACTCACCATTCCGGTACGCGTGTTAGAGCGCCGTCGTGAGAGAGGACTCCAACCGACCGTCCTTCGGCGCCCAGGTCCGGGCGTGGCGCGCCGCGCGTGGGATCAGCCAGCGAGCGCTCGAAGGCGCTATCGGGAAGCAGCGTGGATACGTCGCGCATCTCGAGGGCGGGAGCTTCATTCCGCCGCCTCGCCCCGTCTGCGACCAGCTCGCGCAGCACCTCGGCATCGAACCGGACGACGTGTGGAGCGCGGCGGTCGAGGAGCGCATGAAGGGCCTCGATCCGGACCTCTTCGCGGTCTACGCGGCGGCCGTGGCGGGGGCGGAGTTCCGGGATGACGAGCGGCGCCTGGTCGAAGCATTACGCCGCATCGATTCGGAGAATGGACTCGGGCGCTCAATCACGCCGTCGTTGCTTCGGGTCGCGAACTTGCTCGCAGCGCAGTGGTCGGGGTCAGGCAAGGCCGTGAAGGACCCGGACGCCGTGCTGCGCGCGCTCTTCCAGCTCGACGACTGTTCCCACCGCACCGTTGGGCGGGTGATGGAGGTGCTGGTCGGGGTGATCGACGTCGTGGGGCTGGAGCGGGAGCACTTGGGGTTCTCCCGCGAATAGGCGTCAGGGGTTCAGGTGAGCTGAGGGGACACGAGGCGACGGAAGTAGGCATACGTGCTGGGCGCGAGCCTTCGCGTGTGGTCCATGTCCGACCGTGCCGCGACGTCGCCCAGCGCGAATCCTTGCGGCAGGATCTGCATCAGGGTGCGAGGGACCTTGCGGTCCCCGAAGTCGTCGCGCGGCGGCCCGTGATGCTCGCGCACGTCGCCTGGGCTGCAGCCAGCCGGAAGGGCATAGGCGGCGTCGCTGAACCGGACGTGGCCATCGCGGATCAGCAGGAAGACAGCCACCCGGTTGAGCAGCGCCGCGCGCGGGGTGAACAACGGACGGAGCGCGCGGAGGGTCACCACCTCTGGGCGGAGGTCCTCGGGGGCCGGCCACACGAGCCCCTTCCAGTCGAGCCCGTAGTAGTCCTCGAGCAGGTCGGCGCTGCGGTCGTCACGGTGCCGCCACGCATCATCCAGTCTTGCGAGCGCGCCTGCCAGTGGCGGGGGGACGCGGCCGGCAAGCGAGGCCAGCCGATTGAACAGATCGACGTCCCGGCGGAGCTTGGACTCGAGCACGTCGATCAGGCCGCTGTCCCCGCTGCCGGAGATGGTGATGGGGTGCCCCGAGCGCTCGGGCCCGTCGCGACCGGCAGTCGCCCAGTAGGAGTGGCTCGCTTCCACCCCGAAGCCCACGGCGACGATGACGGCATCGAAGCGCCAGACCCTCGGCGAGCCCTCGACGTCGACGGCCCACTTCGGGACGTCCCGGCGCAGGCCGAGGATGTTGGAGTTCGGGTTGGTGACGACACCGGAGCGCCCGAGCTCCTCGCGGAGGACGCCGACGACGGCACGGGCCTCTCCCACCCGCCAGTTCATGAGTGGGAGGCCCGCGTCCTCCTCCGTCAGGGCTGCTCGGGGCCAGTCGAAAAGGTGGGGGTGAACGAGCCGCTGAGAGCTGGCCTGCATGCTCATCGCGATGGACTCGCGGTCGAACAGGGTCACGTCCCAGCCGTCCAGGGCCGCCGCTACCGCCGCGGTGCTGCCGCCGATCCCAGCCCCCACGACCGCGAGCCGGCCACGCGTGCCGCCGTGCGACAGGGCACGCACGATGTTGAGCGCGCGGGCCTGCTGATCCCGGATCGTAATGCGGCTGTCGAGCACGCCGAGGATGTGGACGCCGTCCTTGCCGGTGGCACGCAGGACGTTCGCAGGGTCGAAGTCCGGGTCCGCAACGACGGGCGAGCGCGGGCGTATGGCGACGCCGAGCTGTTCGGCGAGCGGTGGCATCGCGTCCGACCGCCGGTGGAGCACGCCCCAGGCGCGGAGGACGTAGCCGAGGCGGAGGTCGCCCACGATCACCTTGCCGTCCGCATGCGCGAGAAGTCGTCGCAGGCCGACGGACGCATCTCGCACCGCGGACGCCAGACCGTCGAGGTCCGCGTCGGCGGCCGGGACCTCCCCGATCGATCGCGCGAGGCCGATGGTCAAGGCCGCCTGTCCATCCTGCGGCAGTGCTCTCCAGAAGCTCCCGAGTACGGGTTCGAGGTCGCGCTGCCAGAGCTCGCTCGCCAGTGCCAGTGCGCTGGGCGTGACGGGCGCATCGACGACGCGAAGGCGGTCCGGCACCTCCGCGATGCCCTGATCCGCCAGGTAGCGACGGAGCAGCCGCCGAAGCAGGTGCAGGCTGCCCCCGCACGCGTGGACAAGCTCGGAGGCGCGCCCGAGCTCGACGTTGACGTGCGAGCACAGATCCGCCAGGTGCGCGCGAAGGCTGGTCTCGGGCTCCTCGCCGCACTCGACCTCCAACACGCGATCGGCGGAGTCCGTCAGCGCCCGGATGAAGCCCTGGCCTACGGGCGGGATGCCCACGATCACGAGCCGACGCGGGACCTCTTCCTCGTCCAGGAGGCGCTTGGCGACGCCCGCGAGGCGCTGGATGAGCGCGTCCTCGAGGAAGTGCGCGTCCTCCACCACCACGTCGCCCGCAGCGAGCCCAAGGCGGAGCGCATCATCGAGCGCCCGTCGCTGGGACTCGTCCGAGCAACCGAAGTGAAGGGCCGAGGGAAGCGCCGTCTTCCTGGCCGTCGTCTTCCCCGCCTTGGATGGGCCTTGCAGGAGGACGACGGCTGGAGCGTGCGCGAGGGCGCGTTGCAGCGCGCGGAGCGCGGCGCCCGCGTGCAGCGTACGGACGGGGAGCTGGCGGTGAAGCTCGAGTGCGTCGTCGATCGTCATTGGAGTGCGCGTGAGGGTGGGGGAGGAGGGATCGGCTGGACGGACATCATCGGCCGGGGGGCCAGCAGGGCCCACGAGCGCTCGGAGAACGGCCTGCGGGGAGAGCGGTCGCCAGGCACGACGTCGCCACCGCGCCCGTGCGTCCTGGAGAGACCATCTCACGTCCGGGTCGACGCGCACCAACCGTTCGAGCGCCGCGACGTCATCGTCGCCTGCACGGTCGCGCATGACGGCGACCACGGTGTCTCGGAACATCCCGAGTTCCTCGCGGGGACCGATGAGGTGCGCCTTTCGAGTGTCGGGATCGCTGGCGCGCGGGTACCGCCGGGAGAGGACGGCGTAGAACACCTCCAGCGCGGCCGCCGGGAGGCGCGTGAGGATGGAACGCTCGCGCCAGTCGTGCGCGAGGATCCGGCACACGTCCTCGGTGACCCCTTCGTCCCGTTCGAGGGCAGGCAGCCATGCATCGTGGTCCTCGGGGGCATGTTCGACGAGCGCTGCGACGGTCCGCGAATCGCCGGCGTGGGCACGGGTTCGGAGGACGTTCCGCGCTTCGGGGGACCCGGACCTCACCAGCGCGGCGAGCACCACGCCCTCGGCGGGTGGGGACAACGACCCCTCTGTGACGAGCGCCACGAACTTCGCCGCGACCGCGTCGTCCCACACCGCGACCGCTTCCCTGGCTCCCTCCGCGCGGGAGTGGGGGGACTCACCGTTCTCGAGCAAGGCCAGGGCGGCCTCGCGCCAGGAGCCGGGAGCACGCGCTCGGGCCTGGGTGACCAGCGACTGCCCGCGATCCCCGTGCTTGATCAGCCCTGAGGTGGCAAGGACGGTGGCCGCCCAGCGCGGCCAGGCCTCCACCGGTACCCGCTCCCGAGGGAGGAGGAACGAGAGCGCGCTGACTCCCCCGAGCGCGACCCAGGGGAGCTCGTTTCCAAACATCCACCGCGGCGCGTCGGGATCGGCGGCGAGCAGGTAGTCGGAGGCACACTGGGAGATGCGCTCGCGGGTGTCCTCGTCGGCTGCGGCCCATCCGGGCAGGTCCTCCACTCCTCGCGCGAACCACTCGCCGTAGTGCGTGCTGCGAGCCTCCAACGTGAGGACCCGCAGCACGTCCAGCCATCGGGACGGCTGGCCTCGCTCGTTCAGCAGCGCGCGCTCGAGGCGGGCTGTTGGCGGAGGGTCCAACAGGGGCGGCTCGGGGCGCGCGTGCGCCCGGTTGTGCTGACGTAGCGAACGCGCGCGCTCGGAGTCGAGCTCCACGGGTGCGAGCCAGCCGGCGAACGCGGCCGCCACCGAGGCATCCCGCTCCGCTGCGGAGAGGAGGGCGTCCGCGTGGGTGGCATCTCCCTCCCTGTACGCGTCGCGGATGGTCCAGTCCGCCGTGTCCACGTGCGTGGAGGGCAGGCGCCCGCGGAGCTCGAGGAGCCAGGGAAGGTCGTCTTGCGAGACCAGCCCCGGAAGGAGGTGTTCAAGACGAGCGAGGTCCGACCGCGCGATTGAGGCCTCGGCCAGCAGCGACGCGAGGAACCGCCGGCGGCGCTCGCCATCCTCCTGCACCACCTCGATCTCCAGCAGGCGATCCCAGCTCTCCGACCGGAGGAGCAAGCGGAGGAAGGCCGCGAGAACGTCGGGCTCGCCGACCGCCCGCCAGGCCCGTTCGAGGAGGTGCTTCCATCGGTGCCGGACGTCGAAGAGATCCTGCCTGCTCGTGCTCCCTTCGGCGAGGCGATCGATCACCCGTGCGAGCGCCTCGTCGGGGAGCGTGTCGGGGAGCGTGTAGCTGACGAAGTGCCACCAGGCGCCGAAGAAGCCGGTCGGCCCAGGGACGCTCACACAGTCGAGCACCTCGTCCACCGTGAGGTAATCAGGCCACAAGGCGGACAGCGCGGTGCCTGCGAGCTCGAGGTCTTCGTCGGCGACGGGCGTCACGGCGAGCGGACGCAGCCCTCGGATGAAACACGGGTCCCCGAGCCCCTTCACGGCCCGCGTGGCGGCGCGTCGCACCTCCCCCGGCTCCTCGGCGTTCAGAGCCAGCTCGAGCAGCCGCGGGAGGAGGTCCGTCACGCGGAAGGCCTCGGCCATGTGGACGGCGAGCCGCCGGACGTCCTCCGGCTCGTCCTGCGCGAGCAGGCGCCGCAGGGGTTCGGCGAGGGTGCCGGTCGCCGCGAGCCTTGGCAGCAACTGGACGTGCTCGGCGGTCGGCACCCAGGTTCCTTGCCGTGCACCCTCCAGGAGCGCAAACGCGACCCGCTCGCGCGTGACGGGGGGCAGCGTCGCCACGTCCGCGTGAAGCAGGAGGTCGGGCTCGCGTTCCAGAAGCCGCGCGCGAAAGCCCTCGTGGGGGCCTGCGACCCACGCCGCGACCTCACGAAGTGCCGGAGCGACCGCTCCGTCCGCCGAGGCGAGGAGCTCCCCGATCCGCTCCGCCGGGAGTCGATGGGTGACGAACGCCTTCGCCGAGAGGAACTCACCCAGCGACTGGTGGAACCACGTGCGGCCGTCGTTCTCGGTCTGGCGCACGAGTCCGCTGCTCCAGAGCTGGTCCAGCGTCGCCGCCTGGTCCTCGGATACGAGGGAGGACACGTCCAGCGCGCCTTCCGGCGCGCCCTCGCCGGCCGCTGGCCACGCGAGGGCGGCGTGGCCGCTCAGGAACTGCGCCGCAGCGAGCTCGGAGGCCAGGTGGACCACGCGCTCGCTCGCTTGCCGGGGCCGACGCTGGTGGAACCGCCGCGCGGCGTCGGGCTCGTCAGCGAGCAGCGCGCAGGCGCGCTCGTACAGCTCCCACCGGGACGCCGGCAGGTCGCCGTCGCGTTCGAACACCTGCACCAGGAGGCGCAGGGTCACCGGTCGTGCCCCTAGGGGGCCGACGCGACGCATCCGGACGCGATCCAGCAGGTCGTCGGGCTCGACCCCCGGCTTCCACTGCCGAACGAGCGTACGGGCGTCCTCCTCGCGCAGGGGGGCGAGCTCGACGACCGAGACCTGCTCGCTGCCGAAGAGCTGCCGGATGCGGTCGGTCAGCCCGGCGGGCCAGGCCCCGGTTCGGCAGGCGATCCGCAGGCGAAGGCCATCCAGTGGGCACCCCGCGAGGAACTCGACGAGGAGGTCCCCGACGCGCGCGATGTGGATCATGCACTCGTCGAGGCTGTCGATGCTCACGACGCGAGGACCGGGTGTCGTCCATCGTTTGTCCACCGCCAGCGCCGCGAGGAGGCCCGCTTCGGTGGTGAAGGCGCGGAGGTCGACGCGAACGTCGGCGTCGAGGTCCTCCAGGAGCGTCGTCTTTCCGCTGCCCGGTTCTCCGAGCACCACGAGCGCGCGGGGCTGCAGCATCTCGGACGCCGGACGCGCGGGTGCCACCTCGATGAGGAACCCGTCTTCGTCGGTGCGCGCAGGCTCACCGATGGGCACGACGAAGCGCGGGTGAGGGGACATGATGTCCGGGCGCGTATACCGCTGGTGATGCGATCGCACCTCGCGCCGCTCCTCGATGTATCATGTTTGAATGGATTCAAAGGGAAGCAGGTATGCCGGCGCGTTTCGGTCCCACGTACGCTCGCTGCGGGTGAGCCGGGGGCTCTCCCAGGCCCAGCTCGACCGCGCCGCCGGTCGGAAGGGCACCTGGACGGCGAAGCTCGAGTCGGGCGCCCTGCCTGCACCCGACCGGGCAACGGTGATCCGTCTGGCGGAGCTGCTCGGCGTGGACGCCGCGGGTCTCTGGCGCGAAGCCGCGCTCGCGCGGCTTGAGGTGGCAGACGCCGAGGCGCTCGCCGTCGTGCTCCCGGCGGAGCAGAGAGGCGGGGACGATCTGTCGGACGACGAGGTGCGGCTCGTCCTCGCGCTGAGGCGGATCGACGCAGCAGGGGATCGGACACGCGGGACCACGAGCGCCGCGCTCCTGCGGCTAGGGAATCTCGTGGTCACTCGCGACCTCGCCCCCGCCGAGGGCGGGCCGGACGCACGCTCGCTCGTCGTGGCGCTCGACGTGCTCGATGCCGGTTCCCATCGCACCGCGCGCGCGGCGCTCGACGTGCTGGTCGCCTTCGCCGAGGGCGTGCGGGCGGAGCGCGACCGGCTGGGGTTCGCCTCGTCGGACGAGCACGCGCCCGGCCGCCGCCGCCGGAGGACCGCATGAGGTCTCCCTCGCCGCTCCTGTCCGACTCGGAGGTCGCCCGGGCCCGCGCCGCCCTCTCGGACCTCCCGACGCCCACCTGCCTGGACGACGCCCGGTCCATCACGGGCCTCCCCCAGCTCATGCGAGCGCTCCCCGCGACCTGGCACCTGGCCCTCCGGGTGTGCAGGCCGCGCTTCGATCCGCGGCGACCCACGATGGATTCCTGGCTGGCCTCCGGCGCCGGGAAGGACCTCCTCCCGAACGGGCCCACCGACGAGAGCTTCCGGACTCGCCGTGCGGCTGCGAATCGCTGGCTGGGCGTCGTCGAGGACCTGGACGTCCGGATGATCGAGGAGCGTCACCTCGAGATGCTCGTCCGCATCCGCGTCCAACGAACCTCGGCGCTCGGAAGCCAGGGCACCTGGGAGACCGATCTGCGGTGCCTGCGCCGCTGGGTGATCGGTGCCCAGCTCGCGCTGGGCCTGAAGCCGCGCGTTGCCGCGAAGTGGCGGGCGATGCCCAAGGCGGGCGTTCGCCCGGCCGACAGCTCGATGAGCTCCCTCGACGAGGCGCAGGAGATCCTGGCCGCGACCAGCGATCCGCTCGACCGCGTGCGGATTGGGCTCGCGGTGGGTTGCCGGCTCCTCCCCGGAGAGATGGATTGCCTCCGGTTCGAGGACCTGAACCCTACACGATGGACCCTGTTCGTCCGGCGCGGCTGCCGCAGAGGTCGATCAGGCGCGCGCTGTAGCCGCACGGTCTCGATCCCGCCGTGGCTACAGGCGCTGATGGTCGACGCGTGGGGCGAGTCGCTCCCGACCAGTGGGTGGTGCTTCCCGCGACGGGACGACCCGACGCAGCCCGACACGGCGAGCGGCGATCGCCTGATGCGTGCAGCGCGGCGCATCGGGCGGGAGACGACGACCTACACGAGCCTCCGCCGCCTCGGCCAGGCGATCGCGCGCGCCGCCCGCGCGACGCGTCTCACCGTCCGCGGCGTCGTCCGCGGTGCGGGCATGCCAGGCACCTTCGACAGGGACGAGGTCGTGTTCGACGCGGAGCAGCGCGCGCTCGCCGAGGCGTGGGTGCAGCTCATGTCGCCGCCTGTCGCGCCCTCGCGTCTGCCGGCAAGGGCGCCGAAGGGCTGCGCGCCGTCGGAGCCGGAGATCGACGCGAGCCGACGCCGCGTCCGCGAGAAGTTCAAGGGGGTGGTCACCGTCGAGGAGCGGCGCACGCTTCCGCTCCTGTGTCTCCGTCCAGGCGACCCGGCCCGCGAGCGCGACGTCGACGAGCGGACCCAGCTCGAGCGTGCGCTCGCCGGCGCCAGGGTGGGAGAGCGCCACGCGCTGACGCGTGCCCGTGCGGCCGAGGCGGAGGCGGGAGGTCTCATGGAAGAGATCGCACGCCTCCAGCGCGAGCTTGACCGGGCGCGCGGCGAGGCGAGGGCGGTGACAGATCTCGAGGCGCGCCTCCATGCGCTCCGACAGTCCCAGGAGCGGCTCGAATCCGACGCCGGGGCGGCGATCTTCGCGGCGGGCGTCGGCGGTTTGCTGGCCGGTACCGTGTTGGAGCGCAAGACGTCCAGGGACGGCACGTAGGCGCCCTCGAAGGAGGCCCGGGAGGTCGGGCTGGCGCGGCTGGGCTTCTGCTCGCGCGCTCGCGCGGCACGAGAGAAAACACGCGCCCGTCGCGGCGCGGCGCCGGCGCGTGCCCAGGCGTCGGCGGCGGGGCGCGAGTATCCGGGGCGGGGTCTCGCGGGTGTTCGGACTCATGCGCGCGCGGGTATACGGGGGCGTACGCCTGCGAGACCCTCGGACGCGACCCACCGCGCGGGGCAGAGCGCGCGGGTTCGCCCAGCGCCGCCTCGCGGGAGGAGGCGCACGCGGGCATGAGGACCTGCGTCTACGTGGCCATGACCCGAGCGAGCACGAGGAGCGCCGGGTCGAGCGCCTCCTTCCCTCCCGAGCTGAATTCGACTCCAGGAGGGCGACGACCCTTGCACGTCCCACGATGCCCGCGACGAGCGCGAGGTACCCCAGTCGCGTCCCATGAGCTCGACCACGAAGGCACAGCGGGGCGACGACGCGTTCACGCGAGGCGGTCGATGGACTCCAGCGCCACGTCGAGCGCGGTCTTCGCCCCCAGCGTGAGGTCCGACCCCACGAGCGCGTCGTCGATGGTCGAGGCGACACCCATCACGTCTGTAATGCCGCCGGAGACACGTGCGTCTGCGCGGGTGAACCGGGAGAGACCATGGGCGGCCGTCGGCTCCGCCGGACGTGTCGGAACGCCAGGCGCGGCAGCGCGGCCGAGCGCGCTCGTCGCCATTGCGGCGGTCTCCCTCGCTCACGAGCAGGGTACGACTGCGGCGCTCGTCGACCAGGTCGCTCTCCTCGGCGCGCTGGTCGTCGCGGGCCTCGCCGCGCTCGCGCCGGTCGTGGCCCGCGAGGAGGGCCGTAGGACGAGCGACTTTGCCGCGGGGATGCTCGGCATCGCGGCCGCGCAGCTCGTGGCCTACGACGAGGCGCCGGGGGTGCACGCGGAGCACGTCGCGCCGGCGGGCGAGCACGCGGGCCACGGAAGCCTCGCCTCGGTGCCCATCGGGCGTTAGTCCCGTCGACGCTCGTCGGAGGGGAAAGTGCTGGTCGCAGGGCTCATCCTCGGCTGCGTGGCCGAATCGGACGACGCACGGGTGCGACGGAGCCGCCCCGCCCCGCCAACGGAGAGCACCCCCGTGGAAACGGGCGCGATCGACTCCGGAGCGGACGACACGGGCACCTCCGACGGGGGCGAGGACACCGGCGATCCCCCCGAAGACACCGACCCGTCCGAGCCGATTGCCTGCTACCTCGGCCCCTCTCGGGACCACGCGGCGTGCCTCGACGTCGTCGACTACGACCCCGCTTGGGGCGAGGACTACGCCTACCCCGACGCGTACGACGGCTCTGCGCAGTACATCGCACCGGCCCGCTACGTCGACCTCGCCGCGGTCGACCCCCGCCTTGAGATCGCGCCCAACTTCGTGCTCGAGGAGTACATGGCCGAGTGGAAGGGGCGCTGGGGGGTCATGCAGACCCACGTGGTCGACGCGATGCAGGACGTGCGCGACGAGGTCGGCGGCCCGGTCTCGGTGAACAGCGGCTACCGCAGCCCGGAGTACAACGCGGGCGTCGGGGGCGTGACCTACTCTCGCCACCAGTACGGCGACGCGGTCGACCTGGACGTCGAGGGGATGTCCGCCGACGAGCTGGCCGACATCTGCGATCGACTCGGCGCGGACTACGTCGCCACCTACTCGACCGGGCACACGCACTGCGACTGGCGCGACCACCCACTCGACCCCGCCTTCTACGACCTCCCCTCCGCGATGGCGGCCGCGCCCGCGCCGCGTCCGGTGCACGTCGCGGAGCTCGTATTCGACGGCGTGAGCTGGTCCGCGCCCGCCACGGGGTTCGACGACGGCGAGCCCGAGCGCCGCTGGGTGGCGCGGTCGGCTGACGGCAGCGTGCTCTCCGCCGCGACCGGCGAGACGTTCGAGGCGCCCGACCGGGCAGCGCGGGTCGAGGTCGTGATCGGGCGGCAGGTGGGGGTGGAGGCGGAGATCCCCTGACGGCCGCTCGGGAATCGAGTGCCACGGATTGCGCCCGCACGTCCACGTCGGATTAGGCGGGGCCCGCGAGGTGAGTGATGTCGAACGTACCGACTCGTAGAGCAATCTTGGCGCAGGAGGCCGCCCGGCTGCTGAGCCGGCCCGTCAGCGACGCGGAGGCAGGCGCGCTGGACCGGAACTTCGACGCCGCGCGCGGCGACGTCGACGTCCGGTTCATGTACGCCATGACAACGACGTTCCCAGGCGAGCGGATGCTGATGGAGAAGTCCGCGAGCCTCGACCGCGTGCGCAACGCGCTCGCGAACCTCCAGTCGGTCGCCAGCCAGTCTGCCGCCGCCAAGAAGTAGGCCGTGGACCTGACGCTCGAGATCGTCGGCCTGGTGTGCCTGATGGCGCTCGAAGGCGTCGCCGTCTTTGCCCATTTCCGGACGAAGCTGGCCAAGGCCAACCAGGAGATCGAGGCGCTGAAGCGGCAGGCCGCGGAGACCCAGAAGGTCCTCGCGGAGAAGGACCTCCTCCTGGAGCAGCGCGACCGGACAATCGCCGAGCGCGACAAGCTGATCGAGGAGGCCCATGGTGTGCGCATCGCGACCGAGAAGGCGCGGCTGGAGGTCCAGATGGCGCACTTCTCCGTCCAGGACAAGCTGGCGGCCGAGGCCGCCCGTTGGAAGGATGCCGAGCAGGCGTTCGCGGACGACCTCGAGGCTATCGCCCGCGCCATCCACGCGGGGGAGGACGCCAGTCTCCAGCGCAGCCAGGCGATCAAGCGCGTGACCGGGGAGGTGTTGGATTCCTTCTCGGTCTACCTGGACAAGGCGGTCGTCCACTTCCGCCCGCAGAGCGCCGAGATAATCTCGTCGTTCCTCGTCAGCGACGTCGTGGCGTTCGTGGTCCAGCTCGACGAGGGACTCCGCGTGCTGAACGACCCCAACGTGCTCGCCAACTGTGCAACGTCGCGCGAGCCGCTCATCCTGACCTCCGCGTCGCTCGGTGCCGTGGAGCGGTGCCTGCTCCAGCTCCTTCCGTTGTCGCACGTACAAGCCTGGTCCGCCGTGAGCGCGCTGCCGGACACGAGCGTGGGGCGGCAGCTCCATCTGCCGCCCGTGGCCGCGCCGTAGTCCGATCGGCGAGACCTCGGACGTCACACCGTGACGGCCCCCATCCCAGTGGCCGCCGCCCCCCCGCCGGGACAAGACTGTGGCGTCGGAGCTCTACATGCGCACCTTCCCGCTCGTCCTCCTCGCGGCCTGCACCGGAAAGGGCGGCGGCTCCGTCCTCGACAACGATTCCGGCACCGCGTCCGACACCGGCACGCCCGCGCCAGTCGAAGCCTGCGGGTACACGCCCGAAACCGACCTCGACCGCTCGCTCGACGTGGTCGAGGTCGATCTCACCGCCGCGCCGCTGCCCTGGGACCCCGGGACGGGCGTCCTGCTCGCTGACGGCCTCGCCTACAACGGCCTGGTGCCCGGCCCCGTGATCGAGGTCGAGCGCGGTCAGACCCTGCGCGTGAACTTCACGAACGGCCTCGACTACGAGACGACGGTGCACTGGCACGGCCTGCGCGTGCCCGACGAGATGGACGGGGCCATCCGCATGATGGACATGGTGATGCCGGGCCACTCGTTCACCTACGAGTTCGAGATCCAGGACACCGGCTTCTACTGGTACCACCCGCACATGGCGACCGAGCAGGACCTCGAGCGCGGCCTGTACGGGATGATTGTCGCCCGGCACCCCGATGAGCCGCGCGTCGGCTGCGAGATGCCCATCGTCCTCGACGACGTCCTGCTCGACGACGACGGCCAGATCGAGCCGAAGGACACCGAGCACATGCAGCTCATGGGCCGGCTGGGGAACCTGCTCCTGACGAACGGGCGGGCGAACCGCCGGGTGGAGGTCAAGGCCGGCGAGCCCACAATTCTCCGCCTCGTGAACGCCGCCAACGCGCGGTTCTGGGACCTCTCCGTCGAGGGCCACCTCCTGCGTGTCCTCGCCACGGACGGCGGATGGCTGGCCGAGCCGGTGGAGGTCGAGCGCATCCAGCTCGCCCCGGGCGAGCGGGTCATCGTGGCCGTCGACTTCTCCGGCGACCCGGGGGACGAGTTCCGTCTCCTGAATGACCGCGTGCAGCTCCACGACGAGGACGCGCACATGAGCGAGGTCGACCCCATGGGGGACGGGACCAACCCCGTGATGGGCTTCGTCATCGGCGACGAGGCGGGCACGCCGATGGAGCTCGCCCTCCCGCAGGACGACGCCCCGTCGCTCGCCGACCCGGGCACCACCGCGCACCAGTGGGTCCTGGACGAGGACATGATGAACGGCATCGTCACCGTCGACGGGTACAGCTACCCGGACGTGCCGCTCCTCTCCGTGCCGGGCCCGGCGCTCACGGCGTTCGAGGTCCAGAACGACAGCGAGATGCACCACCCCTTCCACCTGCACGGGAACCGCTTCCAGGTGCTCTCGATCGACGGGGCGGCTCCCGAGCTGACGGGGTGGAAGGACACCTTCGACATCCCGCCGTACGCCACGGTCCGGTTCGCCAGCAAGCTCGACAACCCGGGCGAGTGGATGTACCACTGCCACATCCTCGAGCACGCCGAGCTCGGAATGGCCGGGTTCATGACGGTCGAGTGACGGTCCGCTACAGGTCCACCCTCCGCAGCCGCAGCGAATTCCCGACGACCGACACCGAACTCGCGCTCATCGCCGCGCTCGCCACCATCGGGGACAGCAGGAGGCCGAGGAACGGGTAGAGCACCCCCGCCGCCAGGGGCACGCCGAGCGCGTTGTAGACGAACGCGAAGAAGAGGTTCTGGCGGATGGTGCGCATTGTCGCGCGCGACAGGCGGCGCGCGCGCAGGATGCCGCGCAGGTCCCCCTTCACGAGCGTGATGCCCGCGCTCTCCATCGCGACGTCGGTGCCGGTGCCCATCGCGACGCCGACCGACGCCGCGGCGAGCGCGGGGGCGTCGTTCACGCCGTCGCCGGCCATCGCGACGACGCGGCCCTCGGCCCGCAGGCGCTGGACCACCTCGGCCTTCCGTTCGGGCAGCACCTCCGCCTCGACCTCGTCGATGCCCAGCCGGCGCGCGACGGCCTCCGCGGTCGTCCGGCTGTCGCCCGTCATCATCACGACGCGCACGCCCTCGCCGCGCAGCGCGCGCACGACCTCGGCGCTCGTCTCCTTGACGGGGTCCGCCACGGAGACCACTCCGGCGGGTTCGCCGCCCGCAGAGACGAGCATCGCGATCTGCCCCTCGGCGCGCAGGCCCTCGGCGACGCGTGCGAGCGCCTCCGTCGCGACGCCGGACTCCTCCAGGAAGCGCACCGACCCGATGCGCACCTCGACGCCCCCGACGCGCCCGAGCACTCCACGGCCGGTCACCGAGGTGAAGCCCTCGACGTCCGGGATGGCGACGCCCCGCGACTCCGCGCCGCGCACGATCGCCGCGCCGAGCGGGTGCTCGCTGCCGCGCTCCACGGCGGCCACGCGCGCGAGCAGCTCGTCCTCGGTGCCGTGCACGGGGACCACCTTCGCGAGCGCGGGCCGCCCCTCCGTCAGCGTCCCGGTCTTGTCGACCACCAGCGTGTCGACGCGCTCCAGCGTCTCGAGCGCCTCGGCGTCGCGGACGAGCACGCCCGCCTGCGCGCCCCGCCCGGTGCCGACCATGACCGCCATCGGCGTCGCGAGGCCGAGCGCACACGGGCAGGCGATGATGAGCACAGCCACCGCGTTGACGAGCGCGTAGGCGAGGCGCGGGTCGGGACCGACGAGCGCCCAGACCGCGAACGTGGCAACCGCCACGACGACCACCGCCGGCACGAACCACGCCGAGACGATGTCGGCGAGCCGCTGGATCGGCGCGCGGCTCCGCTGCGCCTCCGCGACCATGTGTACGATCCGCGCGAGGAGCGTGTCCGCGCCGACCTTCTCGGCGGCCATCACGAACCCGCCCGCGCCGTTGACCGTGCCGCCGATCACTTTCGCGCCGGGGCCCTTCGCCACCGGGATGGGCTCGCCGGTCACCATGGACTCGTCGACGTGGCTCTCGCCCTCCGCGACGACGCCGTCGACCGGAACCTTCTCGCCCGGCCGCACGCGGAGGCGGTCGCCCGCGCGGACCTCGGCGAGCGGCACGTCCTCCTCGCCCGTGTCGGTCAGGCGCCGCGCGGTCGGCGGCGCGAGCGACAGGAGCGCGCGGATCGCGGCGCTGGTCCCAGCGCGCGCGCGCAGCTCGAGTACCTGCCCGACGAGCACGAGCGTGGTGATGACCGCCGCCGCTTCGAAGTAGAGCGGGACGGTGCCGCCGTGGCCGCGGAACGCCTGGGGGAGGACGCTCGGCGCGACGGTGGCGACGACGCTGAAGCCCCACGCCGCGCCGACGCCCAGCGCGATGAGCGTGAACATGTTCGGGCTGCGGGCGCGGATCGACGCCCAGCCGCGCTCGAAGAAGGGCCAGCCCGCCCAGAGCACGACCGGCGTCGCCAGCGCGAGCTGCGCCCAGGCGGGGAGGTACGCCCGCTGCGTCGCCATCTCGGCCATGCTCGTGACGAGCAGCGGCAGCGAGAGGCCCACGCCGACCCAGAGCCGCCGGGACATGTCTACCAGCTCCGGGTTCGGCCCCTCCTCGAGCGTCGGCGTCATCGGCTCCAGCGCCATGCCACAGATGGGGCAGCTTCCGGGCCCGTCGCGGACGATCTGCGGGTGCATCGGGCACGTCCACTTCGTGTCCCGCCCCGCGGGCGCAGGTCGAGGCGCGGCGGTGGGAGGCCGGGCCATGTGCCCGTGGACCGCGTGGTCGTGCGGAGCAGGCGCGAAGGCCGCGGGGTCGTGCGGCGCGGGCGGGAAGGCGGCGGGGTCGGCGACGAACCGGTCGCGACAGCGGGTGCTGCAGAAGTAGACCGTGCGCCCGCCGTGTTCGACGGACGCGGCCGCGCGGGCGGGGTCGACCCTCATTCCGCAGACGGGGTCGAGGACCAGGGAGTCGGGCATGGGGTGCTCCGCTTCAGCTCCCTGTATCTGGCCTGCATGGCGATTCGGCCTCATTCCATGCGCGAGGCCCGGACCTGTCCGTCACTCGTCCCCGCGGCCGGGGTGACGCCGCCGCCCATCGAGAGCTGCCACGCCGTCGCGAGGCGCGTCGGGTCCACGAAGGTGCGCTCCCCGTCCGCGCTCGCGGCGAGCCAGGTGGCGTCTCCCTCCTCTGCCGTCATCCACACCGTGCCGCCCGAGGTCACCGCGAGGGTCGGGCTCGGCAGCCCCGTCCGCCCGAGCACGTCGGCCTCCTGCGACCGAGTTGGAGCCACCGTCCGGGAGCCGGAGCGGAGAAGGCGGGCAGGAGGAGTTGCGCGGCAGTGTTCGCACCTGGCCAGACTCGCTGGACGGTGTGGCTTCAGGACCAGAGGGACCGGTTCAAGCGCGCGATCAGCCGCTCCGCGTCCTCCGCCGGCGGCAACCCCAACCCCGCGACGAGCGACGGCCCGGCGGCGTTTCGCCCATGCAGGCGCGCCCCGGCACGGCGTCGTTGCACACGCGTGTCGATGCCCCTCGCCTCGACCCAGGCGTCGATGTCCCAGGCGAGCTGCGCATGGAGTGTCTCGTCCGCTGCGATGCGGGCGAAGAGCGGACGCAGCGCCGGAGGAGCGTGCGCCGCCTGCCACCACGCAACCGCGGCCCCCCAGGTCTCGTGCACGCAGCCTTCCACGGCGTTGTCCAACGCGAGGGCTTCGAGGTCCCGGGGTGGCAGGCGCCGTATCCTCACGCGGGGGCCGCGGCCGCCGGCGAGCGCCCGCATCCCACGCGCGTGATGCACCTCGTCCCGCGCCGCGGCGAGGGCGCGCCTGCCGAGGTCCGCTGGCGCGCGTTGCGCGACGAGCTCACGTGAGAGTCGCACGAACGCGTGGATGGACGCCTCCTCGAGCCAGGCGGCCCGCCTCGTCCAGCGCGCGAAGGGCGTGCGGGTTCGAACGCGAATGGGCACGAGGCCCGGCGGCCTCCGGCCCTCGCAGACGGCCGTGCGGCTCCCGTCACAGTCGAGCACGCCAGCGACCTCCCCGGTGTCCGCCGTGTCGGTCCCGACGGGCGTGAACGCACAGCGGGTGATGTCGTGGAGCCCGGCGAAGTCCGCGCAGAGCCGCGCGCACCCTTCCTCCGAGAGGGAGCCGTCCTCGTCGAGGTAGGGGGCCACCCACTCGTCGCGAATCTCCATCCTCTCTGAGTCCTCGAATTCCGCGTTGGTGCACCGGTCCGGGCACCCGGCCAGGGTCGGGACTCCGACGGCACCGAGCACGCCGAGGACGGACTCGCGCATGGTTCAGTCCGCCTCGAACGGAGACCGCGGCCGCCACGCGCGCGGGGCCGCCGCGAGCATCGCCACCTCCGCCGGGGTCTCGTAGGTGTAGCCGAGGTCGGCGATGCTCAGCACGTCGCGGACCGTGCGCGTCCACGGCCTCAGCACGTCCCCCAGGTTGTGCCCCTCCGGTCCGCCCTCCTCCGGGGCGTAGTGGGGCGCGAAGTCGGCGTTCTGCTCGCGCTGCCTCGCCTGCCAGTCGGCCCACACCTTGTCGACGAAGGCGTGGTGCAGGAAGAACACGGGGTCGTTGGGCGAGGTCATCCGCACCATCGACCCCACGGTGGGCGCGCCGTCGGCCACCCACGTGCCACCGACCCACAGGTGCACCCGGTTGTGGAGCTGGGAACCCTCCGTGGTCACGCGGTGGTCGGCGCGCCGGGTGACCCACCCCTCGAGGCGGTTCCGGAAGCCGACCGTGAACGGGCTCGAGTTGTACGGCGGCGTGTCGTACAGCGACTCGCCCCGGGCGAGGTCGACGTCGGCCGCGGTGGGCAGGCCGGGCACCATGCTCGCGAAGCGCCGCGTGAGCGCCGGCCCGTCGTGGCCCTCCGGGATCGGCCACTGCCCGTTCCGGTACGCGAACGCCCCCGTCCCCACGCGGTACCCGTCTTCGGGCACGCCGTCCCCGCCCATGAAGTCCTCGGCCCAGACGGGCGACTGCTTCGGATCCGCCATCGCCGCGTCACGGGTCCAGTCCCAGTAGGGGATGGACAGCGCAGTGTCGATCGCGCGGAGGTCGCCCTCCACCTGGAGCAGGAACTCCCGGTGCCACGGGAGGAAGGAGGGCCCACGGTGCGCGCCGTTGCGGTAGCTCGGGTCGCGAGGCTCGTCGCGGTGAACCGTCGGCTGCATCACCGCGTGATGCCAGTGGACATACTCGTCGTACCTGCCGCTTCGCTTCAGCTCCAGCAGCGCCGACACGAACGCGCGCCTCTCCTCGGGCGAGAGCGACCGTACTTCCTTCCGAACGATCAAGGGGGCCTCCAAGTGGCGCCCGACAGTACGGGGGTTCGCCAGGCGGCGTCAACCGGATCGGCGTCGTCCCAAGCCCGGCACGCCCGACGGCGGCGGGAGCCGCCCCGGTCGACACCCGCGCCGGATCGTGCGACGTTGCGCGCCATGGCCGGTCTTGCCGACGTCCGACAGCGCGAGACGCCCGACTCCGCTACTCGACCGCCACGGCGAAGTCCACCATCGCGTCGGTCTCGCCCGGGATCGAGTCGATGCCTCCCGCCGCAACGTCCTCCGCGAGGGTGCCCGTCTTGACGGGCGTGTCGTTCTCGGGCGGGAGGTGACGCAGCGTGACGGTCAGCGTGCCGCTCCCGACGCCAAGGGTCGTGACAGAGTTGGTGAGGCCCACGGGGAACCCGTTGGCGTCGGTGTCGTCGTAGGCCTGGGAAAGGACGGCGCTGAAGTTGTCTCCGGTCGCCGGGCCCTCGACCGCCGAGCCGGTGAAGAACACCTGGTGCTGGTCGCTCTCGGCGTCGACCTCCTCGGTGATGTCCTCGGGCGGGTCCTCCAGCTCGTTGAGGAACGAGACGGTGAGCGTGTAATCCTCGGCATCGGAGAGCACGATGTCGTCGATCACCGGGCTGCCGTCGTTCTCGGGGTCGGCCCACGCGTACTCGAGCGCTGCGCCGCCGGAGGCGGGCGTGAAGGAGAGTGCGACCGTGGTGATGACCTCCTCGGGGTTGGCGCCCTCGCAGGGGTTCTCGACGCCGCCGCACTCCTCGTCGCCGGTGCAGGCAGGCACGACCGCGGCCAGGGCCAGGGGCAGGATGAGCTTCGACATGACCGTTCTCCTCGACTTGGGTGTCAGAAATCGACGCCGAGGCGCAATCGCACCTCGCGCCCGGGCCCGTCGGCGTAGTACCGGAGCAGGCTGGTGTAGTCGCGGTAGCGCGTGTTCAGGAGGTTGTGGCCTTCGAGGCCGACCTTGAACGTGCGCTTCCCCAACGGGAGGCCGGCGCTCAGGGCCGCGTCGAGCAGGAAGTAGGCATCGGGTGGTGGGGCGATGTCGGCGTCCGGGTCCACCTGCGTCTGCTCGAAGACGTAGAGGCCCGACACCTCCACGAACGCGTCCTCGAGCCTCCCGGCGCTGGGTGGCGCCATCTTCAGCGTCGCCTCCACCCGGTCGGGCGGGATCGCCACGAGGGCGCCCATCGTGTCGGCGTCGATCCCGCGGACCACCGCCCCCTGGATCTCGAGGCCGACCAGGGCCTCGGGGGCGAACGTCACGCCGCCGTCGAGGCCGTAGAAGAGCGCGTCGACAGGGCGGAAGGAGAAGCGCGGGAACGAGCCCTGGATCGTGACGTCCACCTGGGGCTCCCCGTCCTCTCCGAGCTCGGGTGCGAAGTAGACGTAGTCGTGGATGTAGTTGAGGTAGGTGGAGGCCTCGGCCTCCACCCACGGGAGGCGCAGGCCGAGCGTCGGCGACGCGCCCCACGTGGTCTCCGCGCCAAGGCTCGGATCACCGAGCGCGTACACGGGGAACGTCGGCGCGCTGCCGTTCATGTAGAGTTCGTCCGCGCTCGGGAACCGGCTCGCCGAGGACAGGTCGAGGCGGGCCTCCAGCCGGTCGGGGACGACGTGCCACAGCCCTCCCAGCGACACGCTCCCGGCGTCGTAGGCGGCCGGGCACCGCGCGGCGGCCTCGCCGAGCTCGCAGTCGTCCTCGCTCAGGGTCTCGCGCGCGAGGCTGCGCTCGAACACGGAGGGGGTCAGGTACGCGGTGCGCGAGAGGTGGTCGTACCGGGCGCCGGCCTCCAGCGCGATCGGGCCGGCCTCGAGCCGCTCGAAGCCGAACACGCCCCCCTGGAAGGCGCGGAAGTTCGGGATGAGCGGGAGGCCCTGGTACAGGTTCTCCTGGACGGTCCCCGCGAGCCCGACGCCGCCTTCGAGCACGCCGAGCGAGCCCAGCGCAGCCTCGCCGTGGTTCAGGCCGACGTCGAGCGTGTGCGTGCGGAGCGTGAAGTCGTACTGGGGGCCGGTGATGTTCGAGCGGACGTTGTCGTACTCCTGCCGCAGGTTGGCCTGGAACGCGTAGGTGACTTTCAGCTCGCCGCCTCTGCGCAGCGAGAACCCGGAACGCGCGAGCGCCACGTCGTGCGTCACCGCCTGGTACGGACGTCCGATCTCGTACGTCGTCGTCCAGATCTCGGAGCTGATCGGCGCGTCGGCGTCGAGCTGGGAGAGGAACGCGTCCGGCGAGCCGCTCTGCACGCAGTAGCAGACGCCGCTCCGCAGGTCGAAGTGGTGCCAGCTCGCCTCGAGCTGGGTGATGCCGCGCGTGAACCCGAGCGTGGCACCGGCGTTCCACTCCTCGCTGCCTGTGTTCCCGAGCACGTACGTGGGCGTGCTCAACGCTGCGCCGCGCGCGTAGTTGCCCTCGACGCGCCACGCGAAGCCGGGGAGGGCGGCGAGCGCCCCGTCCAGGCGGGCCGCCGCGACGCCGCGCTGCCCGTTGGAGACCCCGACGATCTGCGCCTTCCCGCCCACGCCCGCGTCCGTGCGGAGGGGGGGCGGGTTGACGAGCACGACCCCTCCGATCGCGTCGGGGCCGTACCGCACGCCGGCCGCGCCCTTGATGACATGGATCTCGCCCGCCGCGAACGGGTCGATCTCGGTCGCGTGGTCGAGCCCCCACTTCTGGCTCTCGTGCCGCACGCCGTCGAAGAGCACGAGCAGCCGGCGCTCGACCTGCCCCCGGATGATCGGCTTCGTGGAGTCCGAGTTCCCGCGCGCCATCGCAACGCCCGGCACGCCCGAGATGGCCTCGCCGAGGTCGTCCCCTCCCGACCGCTCCAGCTCCTCCACCCCGATCGTCGTGACCGCGTGCGTCTCGCGCGCCGCGAGGCTCGTCTCCTCCTGGATGACCAGCTCCTCGCCGGGGGGTTCCCCCTCGGGCGAGGGGGCCTCGGCGGGCGGCTCGAAGCGGAAGTGCACGGCCACGCGTGTCACGACAGGCGCGCCGTCCCGCGTGGCCGGCTCGAACCGCAGCGTGCGCGCGGCGTCGATCGCGGGGGCGACGAAGACCTCCGGGCCGCCGGAGGCGTAGGCGGCGTCGGTGACCGTGCCGTCCACCCCGACCGTCACGTGGACGGTGACCTCGCCGGGCAGGCGCTCCGGCAGCGCCTCGGCCGGGTACACGGGCGTCGCCTGCGCGATCAGGCGGGCGGGCACGCGGACGGGCTCGGCAGGTGCCTCGGGTGGCGGAGCCTCCTGGGCGAACGTACGCGGCGTCCCCAACAGCACGCCCATCACGATCCAGCACCCTCGCATGCGCCGGGGACCCTACTGGCCTCGCCGGCGGCGGGGAATGCGACATGATGTCGCACCCCCTTCAGCGCGCGGGCGGCAGCTTCTGGAGCTTTCGCTGCAGCGTCCGGCGGTGCAGGCCGAGGCGGCGGGCCGCCTCGCTGATGTTCCCTCCGCAGGCCTGCAGGACGCCGAGGATGTGGGCCCGCTCGACGGTACCGAGCGACTCGACGGGCAGGGGGTCGAGCGCGTCGCGGAGCGCCTGCACGATCTCCGCGCCGGCGAGGGGCTTGGTGCGGAAGTCGACGGCGCCCGCGCGCATGGCCTCGACCGCCGCGGCGATCGTGCCGTGGCCGGAGAGCATCACGCACCGGCACGCGGGCGCTGCCGAGGCGAGCATCCGCACGACGGCGACGCCGTCTCCGTCGTCGAGGCGGAGGTCGACGAGCGCGAGGTCCGGGAGCTGCGCGGCGCAGGCGCCCACGGCCTCCGCCAGGCCCGCGGTCAGGACCACGCGGAAGCCCGCGCCGCGCAGGGTGCGCCCGAGGGCCTCGCGGAAGCCGGCGTCGTCCTCCACCACCAGCACGGTGGTCATGCCGAGGCCTTCGGCATCCGGAGCGTCGCCACGGCGCCTCCGTCCTCGCCGGGCTCGAGCGAGACCTCGCCGCCGACGGACTGCGCGAAGCTCCGGGCGACGAACAGCCCCAGGCCCGTCCCGCCCCATCCCGTCCGGAACGGCTCGCCGCACCGCGCCGCCACGTCCGCCGTCAGGCCCGCGCCGTCGTCCGCCACGCGCACCGTCACCCCTTCCGCGTCGTCGTGCGCCTCGACCCGCACGCGGCGCGCGCGTGCGCGCTTCGCGTTGTCGAGCGCGACCCACAGGGCCCCTCGCCAGCTCGCCTCGTCGCCCGCCACGCGCAGCAACGGTGATCCCGCGCGCACCTCGAGCTCCACCTCCGGCGCCGCGCGCCGCCACTCGGCCACCCAGGCGTCCACGTCCGGGACACAGTCAGCCGCGCCCGCCGCGTCGGAGACGCGGAGCCGGTCGAGCATGGACCGGCAGCGGGCGACCTCCCGCAGCAGGGCCGGCACGCGAGCCCGCTCGCTCGCCTCCTCGCCCACCTCCTCGGCGAGGAGCTGGATCGTCGCCAGCGGCGTACCGAGCTCGTGCGCGACCCCGGCGGCGAGCGTGCCGAGTGCGGCCAGCCGCTCGGTGATCGCGCGCCGGCGCTGCGCCTCGCGCTCCGCGGCCTCCCGCTCGCGCAGCGCGACGGAGAGGCGGTTCACCACCCAGGTGACCGCGATCGCCGCCAGGTCGAACGTCACGACGTGGCCCAGGACGTGGCTCGGCGGCAGGGCCTCGGGCTCGAGCCCGGGGACGTGGCCCGGGTTGAGCACGGCGACGGCGTGGAGCCCCATCGCGCCCACGGCGACGGCCCACACGGTCCGTGCGGGTAGCACCAGCGCGAGGAGCGCGAGGTAGACGAGGTAGGCGGCCATGAGCGGGTTCCGCACGCCGCCGGACAGCGCGAGCATGCCCGACAGCGCGACGAGGTCGACGGCGCCGTGCGCCACGGCCAGCCACTCCGGCTTCGAGCGCCGTCGCATCCAGGCCGATTCCGCCGCGTCGACCGCCGCGAGGCTCGCGACGATCGCTACGAGCGCCGGAGAGTGGACGTGGAGGTCGGTGCCGGCCTCCGCGGCGAGCATCAGGAGCACCTGGATGGCGAGCATCCCCCGGCGCGTGCGCGTCAGCCAGCGCAGCGCGAGGGCAGGGTCCGAGAGAGACGACGTCGGCATCGACCGGGTCCGTTACCCGGGATCGTCGGGCGGCACCATGCGGCAAGATGTCGCAGTCCGAGTCCGGAAAACTTGTAACCGTGCATGTCACAGCCAATCCACCCCGCGCCTGCTACCCTCCGCGCCGATTCCGGAGTGCTCATGATCGCGCTCACCCTCTTCCTCGCCTGCGCCACCGACGATCCGGCCGGCGGGGACGCGTCCGACGCCGACACGGACACGGACGCCGACACGGACGCCGACACCGACACCGACACCGACACCGACACCGACACCGACGCGTCCTGCGATGCCATGACCTCCGGCGAGGACTGGGCGTGGACCGGCGAGTGCCCGCAGATGACGACGCCGTGCGAGATCCTGGTGGACGGATGCTCGCTCACCATCACGTACAGCTCCGGCATGACGATGGGCATGCCGTACGCGGGCACGATCTCGGGCAGCACCGTCTCGTTCGAGAACGACAACTCGGTGCGCGGCTGCGAGGGCACCCTGGAAGACCCGGACACCATCTCGGGGAGCTGCCGGGACGGGTGCACGTTCACCCTCGTACGGTAGCGACCCCGCTGGGCCCGCGCGCCTCGGGCCCTACCTTGACGGGATGGTCCACGCTCCCGCGCGCATCGCGCTCCTCGGCACCTATCCCACCCTGGTGGAGAGGCTGGACGGGTTGTCCCGGCCAGGGACCGCGCTGTGGGTGAAGAGGGACGACCGCACGGGCACACTCTACGGCGGCAACAAGGTCCGCAAGCTGGAGCGGCTCCTCCCGGAGGCGCGAACCCGCGGCGCGACGCGGCTCGTGACCGTCGGCGCGGTCGGGAGCCACCATGTGCTCGCCACCGCAATCTGGGGCGGCCATCAGGGGTTCGCTGTCGAAGCGGTGCTCGTGCCGCAGCCGGCGACCGAGCACGCGAGGGCGAACCTCCGCGCGGGACTCGCGGCGGGGCTGCGGCCGTTTCCCGTGAGGTCGGTCGCGGGCGTCCCGTTCGCGCTCCTCGAACGGCTGCGCGGCGGGGATGCCTTCCACGTACCGGCCGGGGGGTCCAGCGTCAGCGGGGCGATGGGATACCTCGACGCCGCGCGAGAGCTTGCGGCGCAGGTCCGCGCCGGGGAGATGCCGGAGCCAGACGTGCTGGTGGTGGCGCTCGGGTCCGGCGGGACAGCTGCGGGGCTCGCAGCAGGGCTCGCGATCGAGGGCCTGCGCACGCGCGTGGTCGCGGTGGCGGTCTGGGCGCCGGTGTGGGCGCTCGCGGCGCGGACCCGCTGGCTCGCCGGGAATTGCCTGGCGCGCGCGGCGGCGCGTCGGAGCCTGCGCTTGGAGATCGAGCGCGGCTACCTCGGCCGTGGGTATGGGTATCCGAGCCTCGAGGGCGAGCGTGCGAGCGCGATCGCCGCGCGGGTCGGACTCGCGCTCGACGCGACCTACACCGCCAAGGCCTTCGCGGCGGCGCTCGACCTCGTCGACGCGGGTTCGGTCCGGACCGTGTTGTACTGGCACACGCTGTCGAGCGTGGATCTCTCGGCGCTGGTGGCGAAGTCGCCCGCCACGGTGGACGGGCGTGTCGCGCGCCTATGGTTGTCGGCATGACCGCCATCCCGCGCGACCCCTCTCTCGACAGCACCCTCGCGCTCGCGCGGGACGGCTACACCTTCATCTCGAAGCGGTGCCGCCTCCTCGGGAGCGACGTGTTCGAGACGCGCCTGATGCTCGAGCCCGCGATCTGCATGACCGGCGCGGCCGCCGCGCGGCTCTTCTACGACGAGGGGCGCTTCCAGCGCGCGGGTGCGGCCCCGCCTCGCCTGCTCATGACGCTGTTCGGCAAGGGGGGCGTGCAGGCGCTCGACGGCGAGGCCCACCGCCGCCGGAAGGGGATGTTCCTCGCGCTGCTCGACGACGCGGCCGTCCGCGCCATCTTGGATACGACCCGCCGGGAGTGGATCAGGCGCATCCCGCGGTGGGAGCAGGCGGGAGACGTGCTCCTGTTCCATGAGGTGGAGGAGATCCTTTGCCGCGCCGTATGCGACCGGGCGGGCGTCCCGCTCCCCGAGCCCGACGTCACCCGCCGGACGGCCGACTTCCACGCGATGATCGACGGCGCGGGGGGCACGGGCCCGCGGCACTGGCGCGGTCGGGGCGCGCGCCGGCGGGCGGAGCGGTGGATCGGGGGCCTCGTAGACGCGGTGCGCGCGGGTACGCTGACCGTGCCCGGCGGGAGCGCGCTCGCCGTCGTGGCGACCTACCGGGAGCTCGACGGTAGCCCGCTCGACATGCGCGCCGCCGCGGTGGAGCTCCTCAACCTGCTGCGCCCCACCGTCGCCGTCGCGTGGTGGATCACCTTCGCCGCGCTCGCCCTTCATGAGCACCCGGGCGTGCGCGCGTCGATCGAGCGGGCGGACGACGCCGGGATCGAGCGGTTCGCGCAGGAGGTGAGGCGCTTCTACCCCTTCTTCCCCTTCGTCGCCGCGCGCGTGCGCGAGGACTTCGAGTGGGACGGCTTCCGCTTCACGGCCGGCCGCCGCGTGCTGCTCGACATCTACGGGACGCACCACAACGCGCGGAGCTGGGGGGACCCGGAGGCGTTCCGACCCGAGCGGTTCGCCGAGGAGGGCGATCCCTTCCGCTTCCTCCCCCAGGGCGCTGGCGACGCCGCGTCGGGACACAAGTGCCCCGGCGACCCGCTCGCCGTCGCGCTGACGAAGGCCGGCGCCGAGCTGCTGGTGCGATCCATGCGGTACCGCGTGCCGGAGCAGGACCTCCACGTCGACCTCTCGCGCATCCCGACCCTGCCCAGGAGCGGCTTCGTCATCCGGGACGTGCACCCGGTGTGACCACCCGGCTGCCGAACACCGGATAAAGCCAGCTGAACCGCTCGATCCGTTCGATGGCCACCCGCTCCGCGAGAAGCGACCAGGGTGCCTCCACCCCGTCCATCCTCGTGGCGAACCGCTGGAACAGCGGGAGCATCCACCGGTCCGCCGGCCACAGCCACCGTGGCCCCCGCATCATGGCCGCCGCGACGCCCCCTCGCCGCGATGCACGCGCGCGCGCAGGTGGTCGCGCACCGCCCGCCGCCGCCACCACCGCTCCAGCGGCGTGAACAGCGGCGTGTCCGGGCTTCCGGCTTCCGTACCCCGAACGTGCACACGGCCAGCGTTGCGCCTCTACGCCGCCGACGCGCCTGTCCGGCGCGCGAGCTCCCGCTCGCACAGCGCCGCGATCGCGGCCATGCCGTCGAGCCCGTGCGCGCGCTCGACGTCGCCGTTGTAGTTGGTGTTCATGTTGATGTCGTAGGTGTACCGCCGCCCGTCGGCGCCCTCGACGAACTCGATGCCCGTGACGTCCACGCGGTGGGCGCGGCAGAACGCGAGGTACTTCTGCACGAGCGGGTCGTCCGCGGTGATCGGGGCGAGCCCGAACTTACCGGTGTCGCCGACCGGGCAGAACGCGTCGTTCACCTGGCAGGCGTCCGCGGGGCAGAGCTCGAAGCCGCCGGCCGTGGACGCGCGGATGGCGTAGAGGAAGCGCCCGTCGACGATCTCGACGCGGGTGATGCTGCGCGAGGGCGGCTCGACGTACTGCTGGAGCAGCGTGACGCCGTCGAACGCGGGCTCGAACGCGGGCCCGTCGACGTAGGCGTCGAAGGCGTCGACGTCGCGGAAGAGCTGCACGCCGAGGCCCTTGCCGCCCTGGTTGTGCTTGGTGATGAACGGCGCCGCCATGCCCTGCGCGGCCTCCTTGAGCCCGCGCGTCCCAGCGACCGCGACCGTGCGCGGCGTGAGGATGCCGAAGGCCTCCAGCGCGGCGTGCTGGCGCACCTTGCTGACCTCCAGCGCATAGGCGGCCGAGCCGTTGATGACCCGGCGCCCCGCGGCCTCGAGCACGGCGAGGAACTCGCGCATGTAGACGACGCCGTCCCCGTGGTCGCGCGTGTGGGCGGACGGGCTCATGCGGTTGATCCACACGCCCTCGGGCGGTGAGGCCTGGACGTCGAACCAGCCGCCGTCGCAGAAGTGCAGGGCGTACGGGAGGCCGCGTGCCTCGAGCGCGCGGGTGAGCGGCGGGAGCCAATCGGCGTTCTCGTAGAGGACGTGGATCATGACGGACCTCGAAGCCCGGGGAGCGTACACGGGGCGGCCCGCGTGCGCGAGCGGCAGCGAATGCGACCGGTCCACGGGCAGGCGAGCGCGCCCCCGTAGAGCACACACTTGTGTATCGCATCGTTTTTGTGTGACACGCAAGCCCGATCGGTCCCTACCTTGCCAACATGACATGGTGGCTGTTGGCCTGCGGGCCGGCCCTCCCGGAGGTCGGGGAACCACCGGGCCAGCGCGCGCACGGGTCCGATGACTCCACGGGTCCGGAAGAAGGTCCGGACGCCGGTGGCGAGGAAGGCGAGGCGGAGGACGGCCCGGTCGAGTGGACCGTCATGGTCTTTCTGAACGGAGACAACGACCTCGAGCGGTGGGCGATCCTCGACATGTACGAGATGGAGGCGGCCGGGAACAGCGACCGGGTCCACGTCCTCGTGCAGTTCGACCGCAGCGCCGAGTACGACACCTCGGCGGGCGACTGGGTGGGCACGCGGCGGTACCGCGTGGAGGCGGACGTGGACCCCTTCGCCATCGACTCGCCCGTGCTCGAGGACCTCGGGGACGTCGACTCGGGCGAGCCCGAGGCGGTCGTCGACTTCGTCGAGTGGTCGGTGGCCAACTACCCGGCCAGGCGCTACGCGCTCGTCCTCTGGGACCACGGCGACGGGTGGACGCTGACGCACGAGCCCGCGGCGACCAAGGGTGTGTCCTACGACTACACGAGCGGGAATTCGCTGTCGGTCGCGCGCGGCGAGCTCGCCGAGGCCCTCGACGGCGCCGCGGACGCGCTCGATCGGCCGATCGACCTGTTCGGCATCGACGCCTGCCTCATGCAGACGTGGGAGGTCGCGTGGGTCATGCAGCCGTACGTCCGCGTGTACGTCGCCTCGCAGGACTACGAGGACGTCACGGGCTGGCAGTACCAGGCGACCCTCGCCGACCTGTACGCCGACCCGGAGATGGACGCCGCGACGCTCGGGGACGCGATCGCGCTGCGGTTCCACGAGTCCGTGGACAGCACCCAGTCGGTGCTCGACCTCGAGCGCCTGCCCGCGCTCAGCGAGGCCCTGGACAGCTTCGCGGCCGCGGCGCTGGACGCAGGGCATGCGGCCGACGTGCTCGACGCGGCAGGGCCGGCGCAGGGCTTCGACGGCGAGTGGTCGCGTGACAATGATCTGGTCGATCTGATCGACAACCTGGGCGTGCGGGACGTGCCCACTTCCCGCGCCGCCTCGACCGTCCGAGAGAAGGCGCTCGAGGTGGTGATCGCCAACTACACGCTCGGCGAGGGGGTCAACAGGGCCAACGGCCTCTCCATCTTCTCGCCGCCCGATGGCGCCGTCCCGGACCTCTACCGCGAGGCGGCGTGGGCGGCCGAGACGCTGTGGGACGACCTTGTCGTGGAGGGCGCGAGGGACGCCGCGCGGTGAGCGTCGGCGGCGGGGGCGGCGCGCGCGGGCCCCACGAGCCGCCGAGCCTGGCTCGGCCGGCCTCGTCGCGGGCCGACGCCTACTCCACCCTCAGCACCGTCATCATCCCGCCCTCCTCGTGCTGGAGCAGGTGACAGTGGGCCATCCAGTCGCCGGGGTTGTCGGCGACGAGCCGCAGGCGCGCGCGCTGGCGGATGCCGAGGTTCAGCGTGTCCTCGACCGTGCGGGCGGCGGGCGCCATGTCGTCGACGGAGAGCACCTCGAACGCGTGCCCGTGCAGGTGGAAGGGGTGCTCCGTAGCGGAGAGGTTGCGGACCTCGATCACGGCCTCGCTGCCGAGCGCGAGCGTCTGCACGGTGATGTCGGGGTAGGCCTCGCCGTTGATGAGCCACTCCTCGCCCACGGCCCCGCCGGAGAACACCCAGACGATGTCGGACTGGCCTGCGTCCGCGGATGGCGACTCGCCTGAGAACGGCCACGCGAGCCCCTCCGGTACGGCCCCGGGCGCGGGAACCGCGACGTCGAGCAGCGGCCGTGCCTCCCCGAACGCGGCGCCGCCGCTGGCGGTGTACAGGCCGGTCTCGACCGTGAAGCCCTCGTCGACGAGCCACTCGAACTCCGCGCGATCGCCCGGGGCGAGCACGACGGAGGACGGCTCGGCGAGCACCGCGAGGAGGCCCTGGTCCGAGGCGACCTGCCGCATCGAGGGCCACCGGAGGTCGAGGTAGGCGGTGTTGGCCGCGTTGATCATCCGTACGCGCACGCGCTCGCCCGCCGCGAGCTCGAGCATGGGCGCGACGACCCCGTTCGCGGTCCAGACCAGGTCGGCGGGGTCTGGCGCGGCGTGGTCCTGGTCCTCGACGGCGCCCGTCTCCGCCCAGGCGTCCCACACCACGAGCAGCTCGCGGTCGGCGACGGGCTCGGCCGGGTCCTCTACGACGATGGCCCCGTACAGGCCGAGGTCGACCTGCCGATCGACGTCGACGTGGGGGTGGTACCAGAACGTGCCCGCGCGGTCGACGGTGAAGGTGTAGGTGAAGGACTCGCCCGGCAGGAGCGGGTCGGCCAGCCACGTGATCCCGTCCATCGCGTTGGGTACGGACAGGCCGTGCCAGTGCACCGTCGTCGTGTCCGCGAGCATGTTGGTGAAGTCGACGACTACGGTGTCGCCGACCTCCGCGCGGATCGTCGGGCCGGGGACCTGCCCGTTGTATGCGTAGCCGTCGACCGTCTCGCCGTTCACCTCGTACGAAAACGGCGCCGCCTCCAGCGCGAAATGCACGACGCCGTCGGCGGGGTCGAGGTCCTCGGCGTCGGCAGGCTGAGGCAGGGCGGGCGGCCCCTCCTCGACGACCGTTCCGGTGTCGGCGGGTGCGGCGGAGTCGTGCACGACCGGGTCGCTCTTCCCGGAGCACGCGAAAAGCCAGAGGATCATTCGCTCGCCTCCGTCATCACCGACTCGGTCAGCGCCCACCCACGCTCGCGCGCGAGGTCGAGCGGGTATGCGCGGTGGACGAGCACGGCGTGCACCTCCGGGTCCGCGCAGGTGGCCGCGAACGTGTGGGTGCTCGTCCAGGACTCCTGCGGCAGGAGCCGGTTGTCGCTCGCGACGTCCACGGCGACGAAGTGCGGCACCATGCGCGCGCCGTCCGCGCCCACGAGCACACGCGCGAACGCGAAGCCGGGGGCCCCGGCGACGGCGAGGGCCTCGTCGCCGTCGATCGGCAGCGAGGCGGCCTCGCCGCGGTACGCCACGTCGCCTTCCGGAAGCGCGCGGTCGAGCGTCACGACGTCGCCCTCGACGGCGACGACTGTGGCCTCGCCCACCACCTCCTCGATGGGCATGCCTTTCTCCGCCGCTGGGAAGGTTCCGTCGCCGAAAGGGCCGAACCCCGCGTAGTCGTGGAACGCGCCCGTGCGGCGCACGACCCGCACGACGTCGCCCACCTCGGCGCCGGGCCACGTCGACCAGTCCTCGCCGCCGTCCTTCCGGTCGAGCCAGCCGCCGAAGTCCGGGATGGCGTCGCCGCCGGTAGCCGCCAGCGGGGTCCCGTCGCAGGTGGCCTCCACGCGCAGGACCAGCGACCGCATCGGTTCGCCCGTGGGGATCGCGTGCCCGGGGCCCACGTTCCTGACGGTGACGCGCGCGGCGAGGACGCCGTCCGCGACGGTCTTCTCGACGTGCACACTCGCGGCCGCCTCGAGCATGCCGCTCTCGCGCTGGCGCGGCCCCCACCATGCGTGGGCGCGCACCTCGCCCGGCGCGCGCTCCCACCCGGCCGACACCCCGATCAGCACGTTCTCGAACTCGTTGTAGAGATCCGCCGAGTTGCCCACGTCCGGCTTGGGCGGCATGTGGCAGCTCTGGCAGGGCGCCGCCGGGTTCATCGGGCCGGCCTCCCACTCCGAGTAGGTGGTGTGGATCGGCAGGCGCCCGTCCGGCCACCGGGAGAGGTCGGCCGCGCCGTCGGCGACGAGCACCTCCTGGTATTGCTCGTGGCACCCCCCGCAGATCTCGGGCTCGTGGAAGTGCTCGCGGTGCACCGAGCCCATGCGCGGGTTGAGCACGTCGGCCAGGGGGCCGAAGGTCAGCGGGTCCCACTCGCCCACGCCCGGGTTCTCGGCATCCTCCGACGGCCGCACGATGTGCAGGCGGCCGGCCACGCCCGGCTCCTGTGCCATGTCGACGGACTCGACGTGGTGACACACGTCGCAGTGCACGCCGGCGTCGTAGGCGATGCCGGTCGCCTCGAGCAGGTCGCGGCCGCCGAGCTCGCCGTCGATCCCCGGCGCGTGGCAGTCCGCGCAGGCGCCGACGCCGTCGGTCTGCGCGCGCACGCCCTCGCCGAGCAGGCACCGCTCGACCGACGCACCTGTGCCCGGCTCGATGCCCTGGCCCCATGTGCCGCCCGATGCGGCGCAGAGCGCCTCCGTCGAGAACGTCGCGGCCGTGCCCGCGTAGACGTCGTGCACCGCAGGGTTCGACGCGGCCTGCCGGTGCGGCGAGTCGTACCACTCGTGGTGGATGGTGACGTGGCAGTGGCTGCACTGCGCGGTGGTCGTCCCCTCGTGCTCCTCCGGGCCGGGGTCCGCGAAGACGTAGTCCGGGTTGTCGGAGGGGTCGAAGCGCACGAGCGGGATCTCGAGCACGTCGTCCGTCGGCCCCTCGACCTCGACGCCGTCGATGCGCGCGTCCGCGTGCGCGGCCACGACGTACAGGTCGCCGACGACGGCAGGGTCCACCTCCACGGCCGCGAGCCCGTCGGCGTCCGTCGTCCACCGCAACACGCCGCCGCCCTGCATGACGAGCGTGTCGGCGACTGGATCGCCGTCCAGCGTGACACGCACCGTGATCGGCCACGAGGCCGCCACCGAGTCGGCGGCGGTCTCGCCCGTCTCGACGTGGACGCCATCCTTCGACGGCGCCGGCGCCTCACCCGTGCAGGCGGCCAGCAGCGCGAGCAGCACTATCGGCTCGCCTCCCAGTCGTCCCGGATGGCGTTGAGCCCTTTGGTGTTGGTGTCACTCGACCAACACTCGAGCATCACCAGCTCGCGGCTCACCGCGCACTTGCCCGGCAGGCTGCCCGCCCAGGGGATCTGGTCCCGGATGGTGCCCGTCATGTCGAGGGTGACCGGGAACTCGTGGTCCACGGTGTCGATCGCCTCGGCATACTCGACAGCGAGCTCGGGGTCCGTCGGCGTGTCGTCCCGCTCGTCCCCGTAAAGCGCGATCACGAAGCTGAACGGGATGCCCTCGTCCCGGATCTCCTGCTGCTCTTCCACGAAGCCACCGGCCTCGTTGATGCAGCGGCCTCACCAGGCCGCGGTGACGAACAGGATGAAGTACTCCTCGTACATGTCCCAGACGCGGAAGGACTCCCCGCACTGGTCCACGAGCGTGAGGTCGGCGAGGACGTCGCCCGCCTCGTTGCCCGTGCTCTCGAGCGTGCCGGGATCGCGCTTCTCCCAGCCGCACGCGTAGGTCTCGTACTCGACCGGGGCGGTGTCGGTCCCGCCGCCGGTGTCGTCCCCCGCGCTCACGTCGCCGTCCTTCTCGGGAGTCGGCACGCAGGCGAGGAGGAGCAGGTTCAGGAACATGGCTCTCTCCGGTGAATGGGGTTCAGTTCGGATCGACACGCACGACCGTGATCGCCGCCGGGTCCACGTACCACAGGCGCCCGTCCGGGCCCCTCGTGAGTCCCACGAACTCCTCGGCGCCCGTCCAGACGCGGCCGAGCTCGTTCCAGTCGAGATCATACACGACGATCTCGCCCGTCCCGCGGTCCGACACGAACAGCCGGCCGTCCGCCGGCTCGGTGCCGGCGGGCTCGGTGAGCGCCACTGCGAACGCGTCGACGGTGGCGCCCTCGTACTAGCTGTACTCCTCGAGCGGCTCGTTCGTGGCGACCAGATCGCGATCGTAGGCAGCGGTGGAGGGATCGCCGCGGAAGATGCGGCTCGTGCCGGTGTCCGCGACGTAGATCAGGCCGGTGAAGGTCGAAGACGATGTGTCCCGGGCGGCCACGCCGCTATGCCGGTTCCTGCTCTCGGATCAGCGCACGCAGCTCGGCGACCAGGGTGATGAAGAGCCCGCGCACCCAGCCCGCGAGCGTGCGGATCACCGCCTGTGACGGGCGATCGAGCGCCCGCGTGTCGAACGGCCCGTGCGCGCCGTGGTCCCCGGGAAGCGGCGCGAACAGATTGTCCGGCCGCTCGCCAGCGGGCTCGCCCGTCATCTGGTCGTCGTAGCCGGTGCGCGCGAGGATGCGGTCGTACAGCCCGGGCACGAGCTTGTTTCCGACGATCGCGACCCACGTGGGCGGTGCCACGTAGACCTCGCGCGGCGCCTCGCGGATGGCGCGGACGACGGCTGCCGCCCCGACCTCCGGCTGGAAGATCGGCGGGACGGGCTGCGCTTTGCGCGGCATCCGGCTCCGCGACCAGGTGAACTGCGGCGTGTTCATGGCGGGCAGCTCCACCATCGTGACACGCACACCGCCTCTGTCGTGGATGAGCTCGCAGCGGAGCGACGCCGTGAAGCCTTCGGCCGCGTGCTTCGCCGCGCAGTAGGCGGACTGCAGCGGGATACCGCGGTAGGCGAGCGCGGACCCGACCTGCACGATCACGCCCCGGTCGCGGGGGCGCATCCGCCGTAGGGCGGTGAGCGTGCCATGGACGTACCCGAGGTAGGTCACCTCGGTCACGCGGCGGAACTCCTCCGCCGTCATCTGTGCGATCGGCGAGAACACCGACACCGTCGCGTTGTTCACCCAGGCGTAGATGGGCCCGAGCTCCGCCTCGACCCGCGCGGCGGCGGCCTCGACCGCGTCGGCGTCGGCCACGTCCAGCGGGAGGACCAGCGCACGCCCGCCAGCCGCCTCGATCTCGCGGGCCGCCTCCTCGAGCCCGTCGCGCCCCCGCGCGATGAGCCCGACGGCGTCACCGTGCGCCCCGAGCATGCGCGCGACGGCCCGCCCCACCCCCGCGGAGGCGCCCGTCACGACCACCACGCGCGCCATTCACGCCTCCCGGAACGGCATCCATGCCGCGGCGCGGTCGGCGCGACCGTAGTGCTCGCGGATGGCGCCGAGCGGCAGCGAGAGTGTGATCAGCAGGACGCCCGCGAGGGTGTCGTTGAACGAGGCGGCAACGCTGGACCCACCGACGAGCCACGGGCCAATGGCCAGCCACATCCCGAACAGCAGGTTCACGTACCGGAAGGGCCGCGCGACCTCCGCCGTCGCGATCGCCGCCACGGTGATCACGAGCGCGCCGACGAGGTGATCACTGTCGGCCGCCGCGCCAGTCGTGCCGAAGACCGCCGGCGCGAACATGAGCCAGGTGCCGACGACGATGCTGGCGACGAGGCTCCACGGCGGCCCCACGCCCCAGGTCATCCCTGCCGGCGTCCACGCGTCGCCGCGCGCGCCGGGGCTGGGCTTCGCGTCCTCCGGCAGGTCCCCGCCGAGCCAGAACGTGCGCCAGAGCGACTTCCCGCGCCGCCTGCTCAGCTGCAGGAACTGCACCATCGCGAAGACCTCGTCGAGCGTCAGCGGGATCATCGCGAGCATCGCCGCCGCGGCGACGAGGCAGAGCGTGCACCACGCACCGACCATCAGCGGCTGGAGGATCACCAGCACGATGCTCGTCGCCCCAAGCGGGATGACGAGGACTCCGAAGAAGGTGACCATCCACGGCATCGTCCGCCAGCGTCGCTTGTCGCCCATGAAGCCCATGAGGACCTCGACCATGTAGGCGACGGCGCCGAGGCCCGCGTCGGAGATGGGCCACGCCTTCGAGACGTCCGAGTCGAGAATCCGCACAGTGCCTTCGCCGAAGAAGGGGTCCCACGCGTGCGGGACGTATCCGAGCTGGTACGCGGCGAGGTAGCGGCTGATGAGGAAGCCCACGAGCCCGAGCGCGATGATGATCGCGCGCTGGGGCCAGCTCGACGGGTTGTACGTCCACCCCGGCGGGATGTCGGGCCCCGCCATCGGCATCCCGTGGGGGATCAGCAGCGTGAAGGCGATGACCAGCGCGCCCACGAGCGTGTCGTTGGCATACGCGGCCGCATCCGGCGCCCAGAACACCAGCGGCGCGAAGAGCAGCCACAGGCCCGTGAAGGCGTTCGCGTAGCCGGCCCAGGGCCGGTGGATAGCGAGCGCGGCGAGCCCGACGACGATCACGCCGGTGATCGCGTCGCTCCACCGCATCGCCGCGCTCGTGTAGCCCAGCGACCACGGGCTCGTCGCGAGCCAGAGGCCGAGGACCATGTTCACGGGGTGCACCCAACGCGACATCGCGTGGTGCTCGGCCATCGAGGCGCCAGGTTCCTTGTGTCGCTCCATCGCGACCACAACGTAGACACGTTTGGTATAACCAAGGCCGTCACGCCCAACCCCGCGCCACGCCCACGGCCCCGCGCTCCGACCGCCGCCCTCGCGCGCAGCGCCGGCCCCGGCGGCGCCCGCGCTTGCGTCCGCGTGCTCGGCGTGGGCGTGAGCGTCGGCATCCTGCTGCTGCTCGCCGTGGCCTACGGCTCCGCGCGCAACGCCATCCTCACGCTCGTGAACCAGCCGCTCGCGCTGGTCGGTGGGGTCGCCGCGATCGCGCTCGGCAGCGGGGTGCTGTCCATCCCCGCGCTCGTCGGCTTCATCACGCTGTTCGGAATCGCGACACGGAACGGCATCCTGATGATCACCCACTACGAGCAGCTCATGCGGGAGGGCAGGTCTCTGTCGGAGGCGGTCGTGCAGGGCTCCCTCGAGCGGCTCGCGCCGGTGCTCATGACGGCGCTCTGCGCCGGCCTCGCGCTCATCCCGCTCGTGCTGGCCGCGGACGAGCCGGGCAACGAGATCCAGGCGCCGATGGGCGTCGTGCTCCTCGGCGGGCTGCTCTCCAGCACGGTCCTGAACATGCTCGTGGTGCCGGTGCTGTTCCGCCGGTACGGGAGGACCGCGTGATGTGGCTGCTCGTGTCGGCGGCGCTCGCGCTCACGCCCGACGAGGCGGTGAGGGCCGCGCTCGCGAACGACCCCGCGCTGGCGGAGGCCGAGGCGCGTCTGGAGGCGGCGCGCGGGGAGCGCGCGGCGAGCCGGTGGCTCCGGAACAACCCGGAGGTGTCCGGAAAGATCGGCGAGGCGCGCCTCGAGCTCCAGGCCAGCCAGGCGATCTCGCTGACCGGCGAGGGGCTCGCGGCCGGGCGGGCGGCGCGGGCGGAGGTCGACGGCGCGGAGGCCACGCTCGCGCGGGCACGGCTCGTCGCGGCGGCGGACGTGCGCAGGGCCTACGTCCGCGCGGTGGTGGCCGAGGCGGACCTCGTCGTGTCCGCGAGCGAGCGGGAGACGGCGTCGCGCGTGCGGGCGGCGGCGGAGACGCGGCTTTCGGCGGGGGACGCCCCGGAGCTGGAGGCGCGGCTGGCTCGACGAGGCGCGGGCGACGGCGGCCTAGCTGCGCGCGCTCGACGGCGCGGCCCGGGCGCGCGCGGAGCTGGCCGCGCGCGTGGGAGGACCCGTCGACGACCTCGCCGGCGACCCGCTCGCCGCGGCGCCGCGGGAGGGCGAGGCGGGGGAGCGCGGGGACGTGCGCGCGG
>JBMOQZ010000008.1:0-41155 GCA_049322475.1 Myxococcota bacterium
CGAGACGCGCAACACACGGGCGGCGCGCTCCGGATCGGCCGGCTCCAGCGCGTCGGCCGCCATCGCGAGGCAGGCGAGCGCGACGGGCGACGAGCGCGTGGCCGCGACGCCGCGGGCGAAGGCCGACATCCGCGCGTCGTGCTCCTCCAGCTGGCCTGCGAGGGCGGCGACGGCAGCGAGCCCGGCGTGGGGGTCCATGCCCGCGAGGGCCACGCCGTCGATCTCCGCGAAGGACGCGCGCGCGTCGGCGACCCGCCCGAGCGCGAGCGAGGCCCACCCGGCGACGGCGCGCACCCCCGCGCCGGGGACCGTCGCGGGCCCCATGAGCTCGGCGGCCTGCCGGGCCCGCGCGAGCGCTGCGGCCGGAGCGCCGAAGATGCGCTCGACGTGCGCGCCCTGCATGAGGAGATCGGCGTGCAGGAGCGGCTGCGTCGTCTCCTGCGCCTCCGCCTCGGCGAGGAGCGCGCGGGCGCCCTCCGGGTCGCGGGGCGCCACCACCACGGCGAGGAGCCCGAGCGCGCTGGCGAGCGCGGGGCCCGGGGCCGTGCGCAACAGCGCGACGGCGTCGCGGAGCCGCCGCTCGGCCTCCTCGTGCCGCCCCAGCCGGTCGAGCGCGGTCGCGGCGCCGTAGCCCGCGCTCCCCGCGCCGAAGGCGTTGCCGAGGCGGGCGTAGAGCGCCGCGGCAGCGTCGTAGCGCTCGGCCGCCGCGGCCCACGCCCCGCGGGACTCGAGCGCCCAGGCCACGTACCGGAGGGCCTGGGCGCGGAGCCAGATCCCGTCGTGCAGGGCGATCGCGCGCTCGAGCTGCACGATGCCGCGGTCGTCGCCGCCGCCGGAGACGGTCGCGACGCCGAGGCACAGCAGCGCGTGGGCGAGGCGGGGGCGCTCCTCCTCGCGCGCGTCGAGGCGCGCCACCACGGGCCGGACGCGGGCGCGGGCCTCCTCGAGGCGCCCGGGGCCGATGTCGGCCCACGCGAGCACGATCTCGCGCGTGGGGCTCTCGGCGACGCCCTGCGCGAGCGCGATCGCCTCGCGGATGCGGCCCGCGTCGAGGAGCGCGAGGAGCGGGTCGTCGGGCGTCAGCGGGCGTCCGGGGTCCGGCCGATCGTACCGCGCGAGCGCGCGGTACGATGCTCGGGTGATCGCGCTCGTGCCCCCGGCGTCGCCGTGCACGCCCGACTACCACTACACGACCGCCGGCCTCGCCGCGCCGCTCCCGGTCGACGCGCGCGCGGAGCTGCGGGGCACGGGGATCGCCGGCGTGGCCTTCTTCGACGCCGACGGCGCGGAGGTCGCCGTCGAGCAGACCCACGCCTGCTTCGACGGCGACTGGGAGCTGGACGTCACGTGCAGCTTCTGGTCCGAGCCCGCGGGCGGGTGGGAGCCGGACGCGTCGTACACGGCGGTCGTCACGATGAACGCGTGGGCCGGCCTCACGGACTCCCCGGTGCCGTTCACCACCGGCACGCACGAGGCCACGCCGGTGTCCGGCACGCCCGCCCTCGCGGTCGAGGTGCTCGCCCCCCTGGCCGCCGAGGACTGCTTCGACGTGGTCCAGGTGGACGGGACGGGCGTCGCGAGCGTCGAGAGCGAGGTCACGTGCGTGGAGGAAACGGCGCCGACGCCCGAGGCCTGCGGATGTGACGGCCGCGCGCTGGCGCTCTCCCCGGTGGTGTGGATCGGGCGGCGCCGGCGGAGCAGAGCCGGGCCGAACGAGACGACTTTCGAGCAGAGCCCCTCCGAGCGGGACTGACGTCCCGCCCGCCCTCGAAAAACCGGCCTTCGTCCGTTCGGCGTCCGCCCCGCGCGCCCGCAGACGGGGGCTCCAGTCCCCTTCAGGTCGGCTCTGCTCCGGATCCGTCCCGCTCGGGGGGGCTCTGCACGTCCCGGCGCGAGATCAACCGTCCGCGCCGGCCTGACACGGACGGGGAGCCCGGTGCTGGTTCTCTCCCTCCTCGCCTCCGGCGTGCGCCGGACCCGAGGCGACGTACAGAAAAAACGCTAGGAAGACAGGGATCATTTTTCTCTCACTTGGTAGGGGGGCCAGTTTTCCAGGGCCGGAATTCGAGATCCGAGCCCACGTAGATGAGCTCCCAGGCGATGTCGATGTCTTCGTCCGACCAGAGCTCCGCGGGGAGCGCGTCCCGCTCCATGCGACGTTGCCTTGCGAGCGCTTCGTACCGGTCCCCCACGGCCCGGATGGCGCTCCGGAGATCCTCGGTGAACGGGGCGACGAGGCCGCGGACGAGGTGGAAGGTCCGACGGAAGCGCGTGCGCGTGCCGATCCCGGAGAGGTCCTTCGTGCGCTCGTGGTAGTGAAGGTGGTCCAGGACGGCGCCGCGAATGCCCGTGATGTTCTCGCCACGCGTCGTGGCGGAGACCTCGAGGACGTAGGTCTCGGTGAGCTGAAACGCACAGGCACCCTCGATCTCGACGATGGAGACACGCCGCTTCTCGCCCCACTCGGCGAGGAGGGCGTTCACCCGCCGGACGAGCCCTCCCCGATCCTCGCTCGGCATGATGCGGTGGACCCGCTCCACGACCTCGAGGAGCGGCAGCGGGCGAGGCTCCGCGCTCATGACCGTGGCGACCGCGAGCGGGAGGCTTGGTTGGCCGGCGCCGACGGCCGGACGCCTGGCGCCCTCCCGGATCCGCGCGTGGACCGTCTGTCGGGAGGTTCCCAGCGCCTCCGCCACCTTCTCCTGGGAGACCGCGCCGTTCCCCGTCATCTCGCGCAGGACCGCCCCGACGTGAAAATCCAGGAGGCGCACGCTGGCATGCAGGCCGACGAGCGGGAGCATCTCCCGAAGGGTCTGGCGGAGGGCGGCTTCCAGCTCCGTGAGCCGCTCGGAGGCGGGATGCGCCTGTGACATCGGGGCGAGGATGCCTCGCGGACGATCCGCTCGCTGTAAGGCAGGCTTGACAGGCCGAGCGACGCCCGCTTCACGAGCGCCGTCGCGACCGCGGGCGTGCAAGGCGGCGTACGCCTTGCGTCTGATGCCAGGGCCACCATGCTGCGCCGACCCGTCGGCTCGCGTGACGTGGTGACTGGAGAGCCGCCATGAGGGTCACCCTGTTCGGCGTTCGCGGACCCGGGGCCGAGGCGCAGGTACACCGCGCGGCCGCGAGGGCCGCCGCGACGAGCGGAAGCGGGGTCGCATCCGTGATCTGGGACCCGACCGCGGGCGCCATGGACGTCCGGTTCGTCGGCGCTGTGGAGGCAGTCGAACACGCCTCCGCCGACCTCGTCGCCTGGTGGGAGCGCGTGCGCACCCGGGCGCGGATCGCCGCCGAGCCATGACCCCTGCCCCCGGTCTGCCTACCCCCGCCGCGCGCAGGTCGGCGATCCCGGCGAGGTCGCCGGCGAGCCGCGCGAGGAGGGTGCCGTGGCGCACGACGAGCGGCCCCCACAACGCGCGCCGGTACGGGATCGCCACGCCCAGCACCGCCGGCCCGAGGATGGGCGCGTGCCCGAAGATCATCGAGAGGACGAACCCCGTCAGCACCGCGTGCCCCGTCGCGTCGTGAGCGAGCCCCGCGCCGTCCGGCCGCACGCGAGGGCGAGGACCCCGCCCGCCGCGAGCCACGCGTACCCCGCGAGCAGGCACGCCGCGGCGAGCCGCGGGAGCCCGGCGGCGCGGACGCGCGCCCGCGGGTGCCCGCTGATGGCCAGCGAGCGGCTGGACCCTCGGGCTCGGGCCGGACGGCACGGTGAAGGTCTGGGCCTCGCTCCCGGGCGAGGTGTGAGGCGCGCCGAACATGCGCGACCTGCCGCTCGCGGAGATCTGCCGCGGCGGGTGCACCTGGACGGGGCACGTCCTGCTCGGGCGCCCGGGGAAATGCTCTACTGCCACCCCCCGGAGCTGGCGTGCGTGGGGCTGCGCGAGCGGCTGGTGCGGGACGGGGAGGGGTGGCGCCTCGTGGAGGAGCCGTCGGCGGGCCCAGGGTTCAGGGGTCCGTGGCGCACGCGAACGCCCGCACGAGGGCCCTGCTGTCCAGGGGGTCGAGACTGTGCGTCACGACGCCGCCCGGGAGCAGGTCGTGCCGGACCCGGGTGATCCGGCTCGCCGCGCCGAGCCTGCCCGCGTCCTCCGCGGAGAGCGATCCGCTCGCCAGGTGGGTCGTGTAGAGCCCGCGGGACATCTGGGAGACCTTCGACGTGGGCAGCGCGTGCTCCACCACGTGGACCGCGACGACGGCGCCGTCGTCCAGCAGGAACTGGATCGTCGCGTCGACCTTGCGGTTCGTCGCCCCGTCCTCGCTGAACCCGAGGTCCACCTGGACGAACCCTCCTGCCGCATGGTGGACGACGAGCCCCACGCCGCTCCCCGACCTCGACCCCAGCGGCATGGACGTCTCGAGGTAGCGCCCATCCTTCCTGGTGAACGGGTCGACGGCCTCGCCGCGCCACCGGCACGAGTCCGCGGCGAATGCGTGGGCGGCGAGCAGCACGGAAGCGAGCAAGCGGACCTCCGGGAGCGGCATCCACTCTATGACAACGGCGCCTCGGCCGCCTCCGCCGGCGCGCGGAGGCGGCGGGCGCCCGCGCCGACGGTCTGCGGGTGCGACGGCCGGGCGCTGGCGCGCTTCCCGGGGCAGAGCCGGGCCGAACGAGACGACTTTCGAGCAGAGCCCCTCCGAGCGGGACTGACGTCTCGCACGCCCTCGAAAAACCGGCCTTCGTCCGTACGGCGTCCGCCCCGCGCCCCCAGACGGGGGGCTCCAGTCCCCTTCAGGTCGGCTCTGCTCCGGATCCGTCCCGTTCGGGGGGACTCTGCTTCTTGCGCACCAAGACCGCGGTCCTCGGACAAAGCCGTCGGCTCGACCAGCTTGGTCAGGGGCGCTAACCTCCAGACATGAACCCCGTGAACATCTACGACGCCAAGACCCACCTTTCCGAGCTGGTCCAACGCGCTGCCGCGGGCGAGGAGATCGTGATCGCGCGTAACGGGAAGCCAGCCGCTCGACTGGTTGCGTTGGCCGCGCCGCCCTCGCGTCGGCCAGGTGGCTGGGAGGGCCGGGTCTGGGTGGCGCCGGACTTCGACGCAGCCGACGCCACGATCGCCGCGCTCATGCTCGGCGGTGACAGCCCCGAATGAGGCTCCTGCTCGACAGCCACGTCTTCCTCTGGTGGAAGACCGCTGACCCGCGCCTCTCGCCTGCGATGGTCCGCACGATCGCCGAGGCCGAGACCGTCTACGTGAGCGCTGCCACGGCGTGGGAATTGGGCCTCAAGGTCAGTCTCGGGAAGCTCCGGCTGCCCGAGTCCGTCGAGGACGGCATCGTGGCCGCGGGGTTCACGGAGCTCCCCGTACACTTCCGACACACGCGCGAAGCCGTCGTCCTCCCCCCCCACCATTACGATCCCTTCGACCGGATGCTCGTGGCTCAAGCGCTGTGCGAGGGCCTCACGTTGATGACGCACGAGGAGAAGATCACCCAATACCAGGTCGCGGTGTTGCGAGTTCCCTGAAGCGCAGGCAGGCATCGGGGCCATCGTCCCGACACCGCGTCAGGCTCGTCACTCCCCTGACGGCTGCCGCCAGGTGCTCAACCAGCTCGGTACCTCCTGCCTGGTCGCGACGCTCACCGGAGAGTGACGCCCCTCTCGGGCGCGCGGGGGCGAGGGTGTGCGGGGGTGAAGGGCTCCTGCTCCCGACCGCGCCGTCGGACCGCCGTCAGCCCGTCCGACGCTCGCCGGCCCCTCCTACCGACGGCGCCGCATCCCCCCCGCCGACGCCGCCATCACGAGGAGCCACCCCCCTCCCCCCGCGACGGTGGAGCACCCCGCGGTCCAGCCCTCCGCGCGCTCGCCGGCGCCGTCGCAGTCGTTGTCGAGGCCGTCGACGGTCTCGGCGGCGCCCGGGCGGGCATGGGCGTTGCCGTCGTCGCAGTCGCCCTGCTCCTCGGTCCAGCCGTCGCCGTCGTCGTCGAAGATCGGCGTCTCGTCGTCGGCGAGGCGGTCGCAGTCGTTGTCGCGGTCGTCCACCACCTCGGCGAGCCCCGGGGCGACGTCGGCGCGGGCGTCGTCGCAGTCGCCGTCCGCCTCGGCGAGGCCGTCGCCGTCGTCGTCGAAGACCACGGTCCCGTCGTCGACGATCGCGTTGCAGTCGTTGTCGGCGGCGTCCACGCGCTCCATCGCGTCGGGGAAGGTCGCGGGGTCGCGGTCGTCGCAGTCGCCGTCGTCCTCGGTCCAGCCGTCGTGGTCGTCGTCCCAGAGGTGGGTGTCCTCGTCGACGAGGTGGTCGCAGTCGTCGTCGCGGCCGTCGGGGAGCTCGTCGGCGCCGGGGCGGGCGGCGGCGCGGGCGTCGTCGCAGTCGCCGTCGAGCTCGGTCCAGCCGTCGCCGTCGTCGTCGAAGGCCTCGGTGCCGTCGTCGGCGACGCCGTCGCAGTCGTTGTCTGCCCCGTCGGCGATCTCGGCGGCGCCGGGGAAGGCGAGCCGGTCGGCGTCGTCGCAGTCGCCCGCGAGCTCGGAGAAGCTGTCGCCGTCGTCGTCGCCGGCGAGGGTGCCGTCGTCCGCGCGGCCGTCGCAGTCGCCGTCGAGCGCGTCGGCGGCCTCCTCCGCCCCGGGGAAGGTCTGGGGGTCGGCGTCGTCGCAGTCGCCGGCGTCCTCGGAGAAGCCGTCGCCGTCGTCGTCCACGGCGTCGGTGCCCTCGTCGATGGCGCCGTCGCAGTCGTCGTCGAGGCCGTCGGCGCCCTCGGGCGCGCCGGGCCAGGTGAAGGGGTCGGCGTCGTCGCAGTCGCCGGCGGTCTCGGTCCAGCCGTCGCCGTCGTCGTCGTAGACCACGCTCTCCTCGTCCACCTTCCAGTCGCAGTCGTCGTCGACGTCGTTGACGGCCTCGGGCGTGTACGGGTGGCGCGTGGCGTCCTCGTCGTCGCAGTCGCCGTCGCAGGTGCGGTAGCCGTCGGCGTCGAGGTCGTAGCCCTCGTCCACCGAGCCGTCGCAGTCGTCGTCGAGGGCGTCGCAGAGCTCGAAGGCGCCGGGGTGGGCCCGGGCGAGCGTGTCGATGCAGTCGGTGTCGTCGGCGACGTAGCCGGCGGGGGCGTCGCACGCGCGCTCGGAGACGTCCGGGTCGCCGTAGCCGTCGCCGTCGCCGTCGCGGAACCACGTGGGGGCGTCGACCGCGTCGGCCTCGTCGGTGTCGCCGTCGCAGTCGTCGTCGTCGCCGTTGCAGTACTCGTCGGCCGCCGGGTTGATCGACGCGTCGTGGTCGTCGCAGTCCTCGCCGCTCGTGAAGCCGTCGCCGTCGTCGTCGGCGCTCGAGCAGACGAGGCCGGGCAGCCCGCCGTGCGAGCCCTGGTCGGCCCAGCTCGAGGTGGACGCGCCACAGGAGCCGGCGAAGGGCTCGAAACCGACGCCGCCGGAGCGGGGCTCGAAGTGGAGGTGGGGGCCGGTGGAGCTACCCGAGGAGCCGACCTCGCCGATCTTCTGGCCGCAGGTCACGCGGTCGCCGACGCTCACCGTCAGCGACCACGTCTTCATGTGGGCGTAGTAGGTGATGACCCCGTCGTCGTGCTGGACCGCGACGTAGTTGCCCCAGCCGCCGCCGCCGGAGCAGGCGCCGGTGGTGCACTCGTCGAACTCGCCGTCGTTGGTCTGCACCACGGTGCCGTCGGCCGCCGCGGCGATGTCGCGGCCGGCGTACATGCCGGAGAAGCCGCCGACGCCGATGTCGGTGCCGCGGTGCCCCGAGTAGTAGATGCCGCCGCAGGCCCAGTCGCGGCCGCCCTCGTCGCGGTAGGCGGTCACGTAGAAGTGGCCGTAATCCGCGTCGGTCGTGGGCATCGAGTAGTCGCGGGCGTCGGCGAGCGCGGCGAGGAGGATCACGGCCGCACCTCCACGGGGACACCCTCGGCGGTCCAGCGGATCGCGTCCGTCCACGTCGGCGCGCCAGCTTCGGGCGGCGGGACGAACCCGAGCGGGGCGTGGCCCGGGCGGCGCTTCAGGCCCACGTTCGTGAGCTGGGTGGTCTCGCCGGTGGCGAGGTCGGTGACCCAGAGCGCGGCGAAGCCGCTGCGGCCGGAGAAGTAGGCGACCTTGCGCCCGTCGGGCGAGAAGACGGGGCGGTCCTCGAAGCTCGGGTCGTCGGTCAGCCGCCGGGGCTCGCCCGGGGGCAGGGTCACGAGCCAGAGGTCGGCGAGCGGGCTGTCCGCGGCGTGGCGGGCGAACACGAGCGAGCCGCCGTCGGGGGCGAAGGCCATGCCGGGGAGCACGTCGGCGCCGAGGTCGAAGTCGCCGTCGGGCCCGGCGAGCGAGAGGCGGCCGGCGTCGACGCGGGCGGTCCAGTCGCCGGCGACGGCCTCGGCGTCGGGCATCCGGTCCATGACGCCGCCGAGCTCGGGCTGGGGCGCGGGGGCACAGGCGAGGGGGAGGAGCAGCACGGCGACGAGGAACGCAGGATCCGTGCCACCGCTAAGTAGGCGAGATCACGTCGCAGTGGGGGACACGGGGGCCGGGGTGCGGAGGTCCCACCGCGACGCGACACGGCGTCCTCCCGTAGTACAGTCTCGACCCCTCCGGAGACGTCATGCTCGGCCTCGTGTTCCTGCTCGCCACGGCGTGGGCGCGGCCGTGGCAGGACGCGGATCCGCTGGAGGCGCCGGCGAAGGCGCTGCTCGCGACGGCCCGGAAGAGCACGGCCACCACACCGGCGGTCCTGCTGCTCACCGAGTACCGCGTGACCATCGCCGACGACGGCTCCGCGCGCGCCACCACGCGGCGCGTCTTCTACGCGCGCAACGACGCCGCGGGCAAGGTGGGCGCGCTGACCTTCTCCTGGCGACCCTGGCGCGAGGAGCGCCCGCTCGTGATCGCGCGCACGCTCCACGCCGACGGCACCGAGAGCCGCGTGGACAGCGCGGCGCTGCCGGACGCCCCCCTCGCGGAGGGCGATCCCGTCGTGTTCTCGGACGCGCGCGGCTTCGCGCTCACCGTGCCCGACCTCCGCGCCGGCGAGGCGCTCGAGCTCGTGAACGAGTCGAGCTTCCGCCCCGCGCTGGCCGGCCAGGGCTTCCTCCTCGCGGCGGGCGACGGCACGATGGCGAGCGAGCACGTCCGCGTGCGGATCGACGCGCCGGCCGACGCCCCTTTGGCGTGGAGCGTCACCGGCCTGGCCGGCAAGACGAGCGATCGCGTCCGCGGCGGGCGCCGGGAGATCGTGGTGAGCGCGAAGCGCTCGCTCGCGACGCCCGTGGAGACGCCCTTCTCGCTCCGCCTGTCCACCGCGAGCTGGGAGGGCCTCGCCGCCGCCTACGGGAAGCTCGTGGACGACGCGGCCGCCGGCGCCGACGTCTCCGCGCTCGAGGCCGAACTCCCGAAGGAGCGCGACGCCCTCGTCGCGGAGCTCTTCCGCCGCGTGCAGGCCATCCGCTACGTCGGCGTGCAGCTCGGCGCCGGCTCGCTCGTACCCGCGCCCATCGCCACCACGCTGGAGCGCCGCTTCGCCGACTGCAAGGGCAAGGCGGTGCTGCTCGTCGCGCTCCTGCGCCGCGCGGGCATCCCCGCCGACGTCGTGTTGCTCAACGCCGGCGAGGGCGTCGACGCCGACCCGGCCTTCCCCGGCACGGAGTGGTTCAATCACGCCATCGTCGTGGTCCACGGCGACACGCCCCGCTGGCTCGATCCCACCGACCCCCACGGCGGCCCGAGCGACCTCCCCGTCGAGGACCAGGGGCGCACCGTGCTCGTCACCGGCGCCGCGGGCCGCGTCGCGACCACGCCCGTGCTTTTGGCCGAGCAGAACCGCCTCGCGATCCGCCGCGTCGTACACGTCCCCGCGATCGGCGGCGCGCGCCTCGAGGAGACCCGCGAGATGTCCGGCGGCTACGCCCGCCTGTGGCGCGCGTACCTCGCGCTCGACGGCAGCGACGAGGGCCTCCGGCAGCTCGCGTCCGGGGTGGTCGGCTCGCAGCGGATCGACGACCTCGAGACCGGCGGCGTCGCGCCGGGGGACGCGCCGGTCCGCCTCACCTGGCACGTGGATCGGAGCGCGTGGCACCACGGCGGGCTCTGGACGGCGAAGGTCCCGGTGGTCGCCGGCGCCCTGCTCGGCTCGCTCCCCGAGGAGGCCGGCGCCGATCTCGCGCTCGGCGGCGTCGCCGTCCCGCCCTTTCCGCGCGTCGTCGACCTGACGTGGACGATCGTGCCGCTCCCCGGCTGGACGCCGCAGTCGCTGCCGGAGGCCTGGAAGGTCGACGGCCCGGGCCTCGCGGCCACGGTCGAGGCCGTCGCCGCCCCCGACCACAGCGTCGAGGTGCGCATGTCGCTCCGGGCGGACGCGCGTCCGCCCGCCGGCAAGGAGGCCGAGTACGCGGCGTTCCGCGACGCGATCTCGGCGTGGTCGGGCGAGATCGCGTTCGCCGACCCGGTCGGCGCCGCCTGGGAGAAGGGCGACAGCGCCACCGTCGCCCGGCTGTTCGCCGAGCGGCTCGCCGAGGCCCCGCGCGACGCGCTCGCCCGCGCCCGCTACGCCGACTTCCTCTCGCTGCACGGGTTCGTCGCCGCGGGCCGCGCCGAGGCCGCGCGCGCCGTGAAGGACGCCCCGGACGATCCCGAGGTGCTGACCGTCGCCGCGCTCGCCGTGCTCGAGGACGTCGACGGCGCCTACCTCGGCGCGACCGCCGACCGCGCGACGGCCCGGCGGTGGCTCCTGCACGCGCGCGAGGCCGACCCCCACCTCTCGCTGACGCTCAACGTGCTCGCCGCCCTCGAGGACGCCGGCGTCGACCGCCCCGCCGCGGCGACCTTCTCGCCGGAGCAGCGCGCCTGGGCGCTCGCGCTCCACGAGGCCGGCGAGCGCGACGCCGTCGACGCCGCCGTCGGCGCCGCGCTCGCGGGGGAGTGGGCCGAGGCCGACCGCCTCGCGGCGCTCTCCAACGAGCGGCCCGCCCTCCCCGTGGTCGCCGCGCTGCGCCACGTCGCCGACCCCACGGTGCCCTGGCCGGCGATCGCCGACCCCGCGCTCTACGAGGACGTCCTCCGCTGGCTCTTGCAGGTGCGCCGCTACGAGGTGGCCCGCGCGCTCTTCGCCGCGACCGACCCCGCGATGCGCGCGCAGATCGACGCGACGCTCCTGCCGCCCGCCGGGCGCGGGCGCTTCGAGGAGCGGCCGGTGCGCGAGGACGCCGTCGAGGACGTCTGGCTGCGCATGGTCCGCCACGCCTACGGGATGACGCCCGCCGACCGGATCTACACCCCCGAGTACCTCGAGCCGGGCGACGACCTGACGCTCGTCGGCTGGCTCCGCGAGCGCGTCCGCGACACCGACCAGCGCCGCTCGCTCCTCCCCGGCCTCGGCGGCGACGAGGCCGCGGAGATGGAGGTCGTGGGCGTGGAGGGCGACGCCGCCGGCGGGTACCGCGTGCGCTTCGCCCGCGCCGGCGAGGCGTCCGTCCCGCTCGCGCTCGTCGTGCGCCAGGGCCGCCTCCTCGTCCGGGGCGAGGGCCGCCCGAGCGAGTACGCGGAGGAGGCCCTCGCGCGGCTCGACCAGAAGGACCTCGCCGCGGCGAGGCGGTGGCTCGGGTGGGCGCGCGACGCGATCGCCGACGGCTCCGACGCGAAGGCCCGCCTCGCCGAGCACGACGCGATCGTCGGCGACGGCGCCGACCCGACGAGGCTCCGCGTCGCCGCGAGCGTGCTCGCCTCCCGGACGAAGGCCCGCGCGAAGGCGGCGGAGGCCGTGCTCGCGAAGGCCCGCTTCGACGGCCCGGCGGGGGTCGCGATCGCCCGCGCCCGCATCGGCGGCCTGCTCCTGCTCGACCGCGACCGCGACGCCCTCGCCGTCCTGCCCGCGCTGCTCGCCGCCGGGGCCGGCGACCCCGAGGTGCTCGAGTACGCCGCCCGCACGCAGCAGGCCGTGGGCGACTGGAAGGGCGCGCTCGCCGCCGTCCAGCGCTGGCAGGCCGCGGCGCCGCCGGACGACGTGGCGCCGAAGGTCGAGCTCGTGCGCACGAACGGCCGCCTCGGCGACCTCGACGCCGCGCGGGCCGCGCTCGCCACGATCCCGGACGGGTCGCTCTCGTCGGAGGACGCGCGCCGCATCGCGTGGGTGTTCCTCGGCCGGAGCGCCGACCCGGACGTGGTGAAGCGGTACATGGACCTCGCGCGGCGCCTCGAGGACCCCACCGGCCGCCGCTACGGCTACGACCTCGCCCGCGTGGGCGTGCTCGCCGACCTCGTCGCGGGCGACGTCGCCGGCGCGCGCAAGTCGCTCGCCGACGCGCTCGGGACGCGCCCGGTGTGGACGCGCTCGGAGAGCGAGTGGGGCTACTACCGGGGCCGCCTCGCCGAGGCGTGGGGCCTCCTCGACGTGGCGCGCGCCGAGTACCGGACGGCGAGCGTCCCCGACCCGCGCGACCAGGTCGACCCGCTGGGGACCGTCGTGCTCGCCCGTGCGCGCCTCGCCGCGCTGGAGTCGAAATGACCGTGTTGTCGTTCTGCGTCGCGCTCGCCGCCGAGCCCCGCTTCGCCGACCTCGCGCCGCTGACCTCGCCGGTCGAGCCCTTCCGCGCGGCCGCCGCCGGCGCCCCCGGCGTGGCGGGCGACGGCGTGCGCTGGCTCTGGCGGGAGACGCGCGACCGCGTCGACGAGGCCGGCAACGTCGAGCGCACCGTCCGGCGCGTCTACCGCATCGAGTCGGCGAAGGCGGTCCGCGACTACACGTCGGTCGACGTGCGCTGGGACCCCGAGGCCGAGGCGAAGCCCACGGTGGACGTCCGCGTGGTGGGCGCCGGCGGGCAGGTGGCGCGCCTCGACGCGAACCTGCTCGTCGTGAGCGAGGACGCCGACGGCCCGGTGATGCGCGCGCCGCGGCCGGGGCTGGAGCCGGGCGCGATCGTCGAGGACGTCGAGGTGCGGCGCCCGATCTCGCCGCTGGGGCTGCCCCCCGCCGGCCGGCTGTACGCCAGCGGGCTCGCCGACGGCTACGACCTCGTCTCGGTGGAGGCCCCCGCGAAGGCCCTGAAGACGCGGGCCCTCGGCGGAGAGAGCGCGACGACGAAGCTCGCCGGGGGCGCCTCGCGCGTGACGCTGCTCGCCCCGCCCGCGCCGAGGTCCCCTCCCCCCGCGCTGGAGTACGCGACCGGCGCGACGTGGACGGCGGTCGCCGGCGAGTACGCCGAGCGCGTCGACGCGGCCGTGGCGGACCCCGCGCTGGTCGAGGTCGCGAAGGGCATCGTCGGCGACGCGAAGGGCGACGACGCCGTCGCCGCGATCTTCGGCGAGATGGCCCGCGTCCGCACGCGGTTCATCCGGGCGAAGCCCGCGCCGCGCCGCGCGATGGAGGTCTGGACCACGCGGGACGGCGATCTGCTCGAGGTCGCCACGCTCGCCGTGGGCCTGCTCCGCGCGGCCGGTTTCCCCGCGGAGGTCCTGCTGCTGCGCGTGGGCGGCCCCGACCTCGATCCCGCCTTCGCCGGCGCCGAGCTCGTGAACCACGTCGTCGTCCGCGCGGGCGACTGGATCGAGGACGTGTCCGTCGACCCCTGGAAGGAGGTGCTCCCGAACGCGGACGTGCTCGACCGGCGGCTCCTGCAGACGGGCGCCCGGCACGTCGGCGAGTGGCTGCCCGCCGCGGCGCCCTCCACGATGACCATCCGCGAGCGCACGACCTTCGACGACGCGGGCTCGCCCGTGATCCGGCTCGAGGTGACGGGCACCGGCGCGTTCCACGCCACCGGCCTGGTGCCCACGCGGCTCGCCCCGGCGTGCCGACGCGAGGCCACCGACGCGCGCGGGACGTGCGGCATCCTCGGCGGGCTGCCGGACCCCGGGCGGCCGGGCCAGCGCACGCTCCTGCTCGACGCCGGGATCCGCCGGCTGCTCGAGCCCTGGGCCTTCAGCGCCGACCCCGTCACGCAGGACGTGCCGGTGGGGCGGTTCCGCGCCGAGTGGACGCTGGAGGTCGCGCTCCCCGACGGCTACGCCCCGATCGAGCCGCCGGGCGACGCGTCCTTCGACGTGGGCGACTTCCGGCTCCGCCGCGTCGTGACGGGCGGCCCCGGCGCGTTCGCCGTCACCGTCACCGTCGACTCGGGCGACGGCCTCGTCACCGCGTCGGAGGTGTCGCTCCTGCGGACGGCGGTGCAGCGCGTGGCCGCCCCGATCGACCTGACGTTCGCGTCGCCGGCGGGCCGGGCCTTCTCCGCGGGGCGCACCGGCGAGGGCCTTCGCGCGCTCGCGGCCGCGGCGGAGGGCAAGGAGCCCGGCGCCGTCGCCGCGTACGCCGAGGCGCTCGTCGGCCTCGGGTTCCCCGAAGAAGCGCTCGAGGTCGCGCGCGCCGGCATGGCGCCCAACCCCGGCGAGCCGCGGATCCTCGCCGCGCGCGCCGTCGCGCTGCGCGCCTCGGGCGAGCCCTTGCGCGAGCGGCACGCCGAGGTGCTCGCCGCGCTGCTCGCCGGCGTGAAGGCCCGGCCGGACCGCGACGACTGGTGGCTCCACCTCGCCGAGGTCGCGACCTTCGGGGCGTGGAACCTGCGGTGGGGGCCGGGGAGCGACGTCGCGCTCGCGAAAGAGGCGTGGCAGCACCTCTACGTGCGGCGGCCCAACGTCGTGTACGCCCGGAGGCTCGCCGCCGCCCACGCCGCCGCGGGCGACTGGGACGGCGTCACGCGCGTGGCGAACGCGACGATGGAGCCCGGCATCCTGCTCGGCGCCTCGCTGATCCTCGAGGACGACGCCACGCTCGTGCAGCGCTTCGCGGCCGCGGACGACAAGCAGCGCATGGCCGGCGTCGACCTCATCCTGTCGGGCGGGCGCGCCGACGCGTTCGACCGCATCCGCGCGATGGGCGGCACCGAGGTCCCGCGGCGGGCGAAGCCGGCGGTCGATCCGGCGCACCTCGACCGGAAGAACCCGGCGCACCTGCCCGCGCGCGTGGTCGCCGCGCTCGTGGCCGGCGACGAGGAGGCCTGGGAGGAGGTGACGAGCCGCGACGCGGGCGAGCGCCTCACGCTCGAGGCCACCTACGCCGCCTACCGGGGCGAGGACCCGTTCGACCTCGGCCTCACCGGCGTCACGATGATGGCGGACGCGCCGGCGCGGGTGGAGGGCGATCGCAAACGCGGCTGGCTGGTGGTGATGGACTCGCCGTTCGGCGAGATCCCGCTCTACGCCGTCTGGGAGCGCGGGGCGGTGCGGCTGCGCGGCGGCCTCACCGCCGCGTGCCTGCCGGGCGTCGAGGCGCTCGCCCGGGCGGAGCGCGGCGACCTCGCGGGCGCGGAGACGTGGATGCGGTGGGCCGACGCCCACACCGGGAAGGACCGGGAGACCTCGCTCTTCCGCGCGCTGCCCGCGGAGCCGCGCACGGTGGCCGCGCGCGCGGCGCTGCTCGGCGCGACGTGCGAGGACGCCGGCGCGATCGACTGGCTCGTGCACAACTCGATCCCCGGCAAGGAGGCGCTGCGCTACGCGGCGGTGGCGCGGGCGCTGACGTATTCGGGGCGCTCGGCGGAGCTCGCCGACCTCGTCGAGCTCGTCGAGGACGCCGGCGACCTCAAGGTCACGCTGCGGCTCGGCGCGTACGTCGACGCCGGCGACTTCGCCCGCGCCGAGGAGGTCCTCGCGGGGATGACCGACGCGGACCAGCGCTGCTACGGCGACTCCGCCATCGGGCTCGCCGCGCTCGACTGGAAGCGGGTGACGAAGGCGATGGCGTCGTGCCCGAACCACCCGCAGATCGCGGGGCTGAAGAACAACGCCGCGTGGCTGTCGCTGTACGTGCCGGGCCACGAGGCCGAGGCGCTCGACCTCGCCCGCAAGGCCGTCCGCGGCCACGGCGCGGAGGACGGCGGGCCGAGCCGCAACACGCTCGCCACCTTGCTCGTCGCGACGGGCGCGACCGACGAGGCGTGGACCCTGTGGCGAGAGTGGCGCAACACCGGCCACTCCCCCACGATGGTGCCCGCGTGGGAGCTCGTGCGGGCGCGGATCGCGGAGGAGTGGGGCCTGAAGGCGAGCGCCGCCGCCGCGTACGCCGTGGCCGAGAAGAGCACGGAGGGCGGCGCGGTGTCGGTGGCGGAGCTGGTGAAGCGGTGGCGGGGGGCGGCGGTGGGGGACTGACCGCCGGCGCGCTCGCACGGGCCGGCGGGCGCAGGCTCACTCGACCTCCTCCCAGGCGAGGATCTCCTCGTCGGGATCGGGCAGCCACGCGGCGGCGTCCGTGTCGCCGGCGACCCACCGCAGGAACGCCGTCACCGCCGTGGAGATCACCGGGTGCGTCTCCGCGTCCGGCCGATAGGGCGGATGGCAGTCCTCGTACGTCGACACGATCGCGCACGCGTCGCTGAACGCGAAGTGGCCGGCGCCGTCGACGGTGCCGAGCGCGCGTGGGGCGACGGCGAGCCCGCCGTAGATGGCGCCGGCCTGCGTGGCCACGGGCGTCATGGTGTCGAGCGAGCCGCCGAGCACCAGCATGGGGATCGCCACGTCGGCGAGCCCCCCGACGAGCACCTCGTGGCCCGCCGGCGCCATCGGCACCGCCGCCCAGGCCCGCGGATCGCCGAGCGACACGGCGGTCTCGCCCGCGGCCGTCATCGCGTCGGCGAACTCCTCGCAGAGCCAGTCGTCGTGCTCGGCGCACCAGGCGGCGGAGGCGCCGGCGTCGAGCGTCGCGCCGGCCACAGCCACCGTCGTGTACCCGCCGAACGAGTGCCCGGCGACCGCGTAGCCGGCGTCGGGATCGACGCAGCCCGCGAGGAGCCCGTCCGCGTCGGTCTCCGCGAGCCAGTCGAAGGCCGCGGCGACGTCCAGCGGCCGGCGCAGCGCCATGTCCCCGAGCGGCGCGCCGCTGTCCCAGATCGTGTTGCCGACGTGGTCCGGCGCGACGACCACCCACCCGTGGGTGGCGAGGTGCTCGGTGAGGAAGATGGACTGCCAGCCCATCGCGCCGTTGCCGTGCGAGAACACGAGCACCGGGCGCGCCTCGGCACAGTCGGGCACCGCGTCCTCGCGGGCGGTGCCCTCGAGCAGGCCGTCGCCGTACGCGTAGGGATCGTCGCCCGCCTCGCTCGCCGGGAACCACACCTGCACGGGCTGCGTGGCGTCGCCGGGGCCGGCGAACACGTCGTCTTCGGTGCCGGCGATCCACGGTCCCGCCGCGTCCGGCGCGTACCAGGCGGAGGGGGCTTCGGCCTCGGGGGGCTCCTCGACGCAGGCGAGCAGGAGAGCGATCATGCGGGAACGTACCCTTCGGACGGGGCGCGCACCTGCCGCCCCGGCCCTCCGAGGCGCAACAACTCCGAGGGTGCCGGCTCACCCGGCGAGTTGTTGCGCGTCCCGGGGCAGCGAGGGCCGCGCGGTCCCGATGCGCGCGGGCGGCGCGGCACTCCGACTCGCGGGTCGGGGCGGTCCGTCGGCCACCATCGGCGCGAGCGCGATGTCTACCGACCCGGCTCCCGCCTCCCCCGCAAGCCGACCAACACGAGCCCCGCCGCGAGCACGAGCGGGACCGTCCCGCCGGCGGGTTCGGCGGCGCAGCCGCAGGTCAGCTCGCCTGGTGCAGGTGGGTCGCCAGCGGTGTCGGCGGCGGTGTCGCCGGCGGTGTCGCCCGCGGTGTCGCCGGACTCGCCCTCGTAGGTGAACGTCAGCGTGACCTCCCCGACGTCCACCGCGTTCCAGTAGCTCGCGACGTGGAGCGCGTTCTCGCCGTCCTTCACGAACGTCAGCGCGGGGGTGTCGTGCAGGCCGGGGTCGCCCATCGTGTAGGTGAACGACTGGGGGACCCACTCCTCGCCGCCGGGCGTGATCACCTCGCCGATGACGGTCCCCTCCAGCGTGAACCACTCGTCGCCGTAGGCCTCCGTCGTCCACCTCGGGCGCGTCTCGGTCGTGACGTCGATGCGCGTGATCGTGACGCCGGCGGGCGTCGGATCCACGAACCAGTCGGTGACGCCGTCCGCGCCCACGTACCCGTAGACCTCCGTCGTCACGCTCGCGGTGCCGGTCTCGGCGCACGCGGCCGAGGGCGAGACGAACAGGAGCGCGGTCGACACGAGGAGGCAGAGGCGCGTCGGGAGCATGGAGACCTCGGCTGTGGAAGCGGGCGACGTCGCCACTTCCAGCAACGGGCGTGCCACCGGCGCTCGGGCGCCGCAAGCTCGCGGACGACGCGGTGCGCCGACTCCGGGCGTCAACCCTCGACGTCGCCGTTCGTCAACGATCGGGGACAGCACCCGATCGGGAGGCGTCCTACCGCCTCGCGAACCCCTCGAACGCCGCCACGAGCCCGGATGCGTCGAGCTCGGCCTCGATCTCGGCCAGGGTCGCGCGGACGTAGGCGCGATCGAGTCGATCCCCCTGCGCGACGACGACGCTGCGGGCATCCTCCAGATCGAGGGGGCGAGCCGCGAGGAGCTTGGTGACGACGAGGTCCTCCGGCGAGAGCACGGCCACGTCGAGCGAACCGATCCGCCTGGACACAGTGCGGCCGAAGAAGCGAGCCTCGAGCCCCGTGCGCGCGAGCACCACGTCCACCGGCGTCCCGGTCGGCGTGTGGGTCACCGGGAGGACGAAGGTGGCTCGCGCGAGGGAGAGGAGGTCTCCCGCCCGGCTTCGGAAGCCCTCGGCCTCGAGGGCCCGGAGGAAGCCCGGGAGCTCGGCCTCCTCCACGGAGACGGTCACGTCGACGTCGCGCGTCGCGCGGTCACGGCCGAGGAGGGCGACGGCCCGCGCGCCGAAGAGGTACCAGCGTCGCCCCCGCGCTGCTCGCGAGAACGCCGCGAGGGCGTCAACGGGCCCGGACACGCGCCAGCATCGCCGCGACGCGCACGTGCCGGGCGACGTCCTCCCGGTCCTCCTCGGGCGAGCGCGAGCGCGTCGTGAGCGCCCACTGCTCCGGCGCGGTGAACCGCTCGGTCGGCGACTCCGCGCGCACCTGCTCGGCCCACGAGGCCTCGTCGTGCCTTCCGAGCGCCTCCCATCGGCGCGGGTCGAGGTAGGCGCGGACGCCGAGCGACATGCAGCGAACGTATCCATGAGGTTGTTGGCGCGCCCGGCGCGGCGACCCTCGCGAAGCGGACGCAGGCACCCTCCCCTCACCTCAACAGCTCCCCCCACCCCGGCTCCCCACCCTTCGCGGCGATGCGCGGGTCCCGTCGCAACAGATCGATCGCCAGCTCCGGCGCCGGCGCCAGCGCGATCGCCCGCCTCGCCGCGGCGAGGGCCGCGTCGTCCCGGCCGGTCGCCACCTCGATCGACGCGAGCTCGAGCCACGCGTCGCGCCGCAGCGTGGCGACGTTCACCGAGTCGTCGCCGTCGGGCAACGACGCCGACCACGCCAGCGCCCGGCGCAGGTCCGCGCGGGCGGACTCCGCGTCGCCGAGGAGGCGCCAGCGCGCGAGCCCCCGCCACGTGAGCAGCGCGTACCGGTGCCTCGCGGCGTCGCCCGTGCCCGCGCTCGCCTCGACGCCGCCGAGGTCGGCGAGGAGCGAGCGCTGGAGATCGGGCTCCAGGCGGTAGTTCCAGATGGGGTCGGCCATCGCGTACCAGTAGAGGTCGAACCAGCGGTCGCCGAGCGCGCGGCGGGCCAGCGGCCCGAAGGTCGTGGGCCGGATGCGCGCGAGGTGCGCGGCGGCGAGCACCTCGGGCGAGGCGACGCGGCGGACCCCGGGCCCGAACCCGACGAGCCCCTCCCGCAGCTCGCTCGCGGCGTCGGCCGCGCGCCCGAGCCGCTCCCACGCCAGCGCGCGCCACACCCTGCGCAGCGGCGACGTGGGCGCGATCTGCGCGAGGGCGCCGGCGTCGTCGCCGTCGGCGAGCAGCCGCGGCCCGGCCTCGGCGACGGGCGCGCCCACGACGGCGCCCTCGATGGCGAGGCGCCGCATGCGGACCGACGTCCACATCGCGCCGTCCACGCCCCGGTCCGGGCGCGACTCGATCGCCAGCTCCCAGTCGGCGCCGGAGGGCTCGCCGGCGACCTCCACCCGCTCCTCCACGATCGCGACGCCGCGCGCGTCTTCGACGCGACACCAGGCCTCGCGCTGGGCGGGCACCCACTCCACCACGGCCCGCGCCGCGAGCGCCTCCGTGGGCGACGCGACCGCGATCGTCGGCCCCACGATCTCGACGTGCCCTGGGAAGAGGCACCCCACCTGCCGCGACCACATCGCCCCGCCGCCCATCCCGTGGACGGCGAACCCGACGTGCTCGGCCTCCGGCGGACCGCCGCGCGGACGCGCCGACACGAGCAGGCTCGTGCCCAGCTCGGCGCGGTCGACCTCGAGGTCCACCTCGACGCGCAGCCGCGGCCCGGCGCGCGTGAGCGGGAGCGTCGCGATGGGGCCCTGGTCGCCGAAGCTGTCGACGCGCAGCACCCCGTCCGCGCGGGTCAACGCGATCGGGTCGTCCACCGACCACGCGGCGTGCAGGGGGGCGTCGAACGTGAGCACGGGGCCCGGGGGGGTCGCGGCGATCGCGGCGAGGAGCGGGTGGTCGCCGCCGAGGCGCCGGGCCTCGTCCCAGGCGTGCGCGGCGAGGTGGCAACGGATCGCGCTGGCGGTGGCGACCTCGGCGAGGTCGGGGTCGCGCGCGGCCGCCTCGTAGAGCGACGCGGCGCCGGCGACGTCGCCCTCGGACTCGCGCAGCTCCGCGGCGCGCAGGTTCGCGCGCGCCTCGACCACGGGATCGCCGGCGAGCGTGGCCAGCCCCAGCAGCGCGTCGACCGCCCGCCCGCCGAGGCCCATCGCGGCGAGGTCCTCGGCGCGCGCCCACACGCGGGCGAGCGCGGCGTCCACGCCGTAGGGGGGGGCGCCCTCGCCGACGGGGGCGCTCGTCCGCGTCGCGAGCAGGGGCAGCTCCGTGTCGCCGGCGCCGAGCGTCCACACGGCCCGGTCGAGCTCCTCGAGCTGGACGATCAGCTCCGTGGCGGCGTCGCCGTCGAGCTCGGCGGTCGCCAGCAGCGTGATGCCGCCGAGGACGACCGGCGCGAAGTCGCCGGCGTCCGCCTGACGCCAGGCGATCAGCGCGCCTTCCCCGGCTCGCGCGCCCGAGGTGTCGGCCACGAGGTCGTGCCGGCCGTCGCCGTCCACGTCGGCAGCCATCAGGGTTCGGAGCGCGTGATCGCGCGCGGCCGCGGGCATGGGCAGCCAGGCGACGCGCGCGAGCTTGTCGTCCTCCACGCGCATCAGGTAGACGCCGGCGGGCTCGCCGTAGGGCGCGTCCGCGGGGAAGATCACGCGGCTGGGGAAGCGGTCGGCCTTCGCGACGGCGAGGAGATCGCCGGCGCCGCCCGGGTCGGGGAGGACGGCGAGGCGCGGCACGTAGCCCATGCGCCGGCGGGCGACGCGGGTGATGCCGCCGGGCGCCGCGTCGAACACGCGCACGTCGAACGCGGACCAGGGGCCCACCGCCGCGGCGAGCTCGGGCGCGCCGTCGCCGTCGAAGTCCCCCGCGGCGAGCCCGGTGACGTCGGAGTGGATGGCGTCGGTGCCGGGGTCGGCCACGGAGAGCCTGTCCCCGTCGACGCGCCAGAGGTGCCGGCCGAACGCGCCGGTCCCGACGTAGATCTCCTCGACGCCGTCGCGGTCCACGTCGGCGGAGAGCGTGGCGTGCAGCGTGTTCTCGGCCCAGCGCAGGAGCGGCTGGGGGTCGCCGGCCCGGTACAACGTCGCCGTGGCGCCCCCCGGCGCGCGCGTGTGCCAGGCCAGCAGGACGCCGAGGTCCGGGAAGGGGGCGAGCAGGCTCGGCGGCCCGAGGTCGAGCGTGAAGGCGGCCCGGCGGGGCAGGTCGGGGCGGGGCGCCGCGATCACCACCTCGGGGACGTCGTCGCCCCAGATCAACACGCGGTCGCCGTCGGGGACCGCCGACATCCGCTTCCAGGGCGTGGGGGTGGCCGCGGCGAGGGCGGCGGCGGCGGGCCAGGCCGGGTCGCTCGTCCCCGCGGCCGCGGCGCGGGCGCCCGCGAGGTCGCGGCGGGCGAGCGCGGCCTCCACCCGCATCGCGGCGACCTCGGGCGTGGCGGCGAGCGCGGGCCGGCGGAGCGCGAGCGTGTCGAGCACGACCGCCATGCGGTCCCAGCGCCCCTCCTCCCGGAACGACGAGGCGATGCCGAGGAGCGCGAGCCCCTGCTCGTCGCCGTCGCCGGAGCTCGAGTAGGCGGTGGCGAAGGCGGCGAGCGCGTCGTCGGGGCGGCCGGCGTCGCGCATGCGGGCGGCGCGGGCGAGCCAGGCGAGCGTGAGCGCGCGGGTGCCGGCGTGCTCGTCGACGGCCACGAAGCTCTCGAAGGCCTGCTCGGCCTCCTCGGCACGGCCCGCGGCCACGAGCGCGTCGATCCGCGCTTCCATGCCCGCGCGGCGCTCTTCGGCACGGGCCTCGCGCGCCCGAGCCGCCTCGTCCGCCTTCCCCGAACGCCACACGACCGCTCCGAGCGCGAGCGCGCCGACGACGGCGAGGGTCGCCGCCGCGGCGGCCACGGGACGGCGATGGACGTTCAGCCAGTGGGCGAGGCGGTCGAAGCGGCTGGGGGGCCGGGCCTCCACGGGCTCGCCGCGGCGCGCGCGCTCGAGGTCCTCGGCGAGGGCGGCGGCGCTCGGATAGCGGCGCGCGGGGTCGCGCTCCATCGCCTTCAGGCAGACCAGCTGCGCGGCGAGCGGCACGTCGGGGTTGCGGGCCCGCGGGGGCGGCGGCCCCTCCGCGAGCACCTGCATCACCACCTCCATCGCGTGCGTGCCCTGGTACGGCGGCGCGCCCACGAGCATCTCGTAGAGCACCGCGCCGAGCGCGTAGACGTCGGAGCGCGGGCCGACCTCCGCGAGCTTCCCCGCGGCCTGCTCGGGCGGCATGTACGCCGGCGTGCCGAGGAGCTGGCCGGTCGCGGTGAGGCCGGCGCCGCCCTCGAAGTCCTTCGCGAGCCCGAAGTCGGTCACGACGGGGTGGCCGTCGGGCTCGAGCAGCACGTTCGCGGGCTTCATGTCGCGGTGGACGAGCCCCTGCGCGTGGGCGTGGTGCAGGCCCTCGGCGATGCGGGCCGCGACGCGGAGCGCCTCGTCGGGCGGGAAGGCGCCGCGGGCGTCGACCACGTCCTGCAGCGAGGGGCCCTCGACGAGGTCCATCGTGAAGAACACCTGCCCGTCGTGGCGCCCGATGTCGTGGACGCGGACGATGTGCGGGTGGGTGAGCCGCGCGGCGGAGCGGGCCTCGCGGAGGAAGCGCTCGACCTCGGCGTGGGCGGCGTGCCCGCCGGCGAGGAGGAGCTTCAGCGCGACGAAGCGGCCGAGGTCCTCGTCCCAGGCGCGGTAGACGACGCCCATGCCGCCGCGCCCCAGCTCCGCGAAGATGCGGTAGCGGCCCACGGTCCCGAGCGCCTGCGGCCCCTCGCCGGCGGCGCCCTCGCCCGACCAGGTCTCGTTGAGCCGCGGCGTGACGGCCACCCGCGAGGGGTTGGGCGCGTAGAGGTAGACGATCTCGCCCTCGTCGGGGGCGCCCTCCACGGGGACGCGGCACTTGAAGCAGGCCGGCCGGGTCGCCGCGCGCAGGCGTCGCGCGGGGTAACGCGCGTCGCAGGAAGGGCAGCGCAGCTCGGCCGGAGAGGAGAGGGACAAGGCGCGCGATTGTACGGCGCGGCGCCGCGCGAGGGGGGAGAAGTGACGGGAGTGTAAGCGGGGCGCCGGCCGCGGGCGGCGCGTGGTTGGCTGCCCCGGGGGTTCTCGCCGCGGACCGAGGTCGGGGGAGTGGGTCGGCACCCCCCCGACTTCGGTCCGGGAGGCAGGCGCCTACCCCGAGGGGGGGAGCGCCGCGACCCGCACACCGTCGAGATCTCCGCCGGCGGGGGGCGCGGGCGGCGGGTGGTTGGCTGCCCCCCGGGGGCTCGCGACGGACCGAAGTCGGGGGAGTGGGATGGCACCCCCCCGACTTCGGTCCGCGATGCAGGCGTTCCGGCCCGCAGGCGCGGCGGGCCGCGCCGCGGGGGGAGCCGTGGAACGGGGCGGGCGCCGCCCCCACGAACTGGCGCGGGCGGGACGTCCGCCCCGGGGGGCCCGGCCGCCTCCCCTTCGCGGTTAGGGAGCGTCGTGCCCTCCATCTGGGTCGACGCCGACGCCTGCCCGTTCAAGGACGTCATCGAGCGCGGCGCGCTGCGCGTGGGGTTCCCCGTCACGTTCGTCGCCAACCGCAACGTCGGCGTGGTGCCGAAGCGGGGCGTCTCCGTGCTGGTGGTGTCCCGCGGGATGGACGTGGCCGACGACGTGATCGCGGCGCGGGTCGCGCCCGGCGACCTCGTGCTCACCGCCGACATCCCGCTCGCGGCCGAGGCGCTCGCCCGGGGGGCGCGGTGCATCGACTTCCGCGGCGGCGAGTTCGACGCCGCCACCATCCGCGGCAAGCTCGCCGCGCGCGAGATGAACGAGACGCTGCGCGGCGGCTTCACGTTCACCGGGGGGCCCTCGCCGCTCTCAGTGCAGGACAAGACGCGCTTCGCGAACACCTACGACCGGGTGCTCACGGCGATGGCGCGCGACGGGAAGTGACCTACCGGACGCACCCCTCGTCCACGACGCCGTCGCAGTCCTCGTCCCGGCCGTCGCAGCGCTCGGGGGCGCCGGGGTACACGCCGGCATCGGCGTCGTCGCAGTCGCTCGCGGCGGGGACGTAGCCGGCGGGGACCTCGCAGGCCTCGACGGAGCTGGAGGGGTCGCCGAAGCCGTCGCCGTCGGCGTCGGCGAAGGACGTGACGGTCACGCCCTCGTCGACCGTCCCGTCGCAGTCGTCGTCGACGCCGTCGCACACCTCGGTGGCGCCGGGGTTCACGCGAGGGTCCTCGTCGTCGCAGTCCTGATCGGCGTGGTAGCCGTCGCCGTCCCGATCGACGGGCTCGCCGGTGTCGGGCGGAATCTCGGGCTCGGCCGTGTCCTCCGTGGTGGCGACGGGCTCGCCGGTGTCCTTGTCGTCCTCGTCGTCCTCCTCGGGGAGCGGGCAGGCGGCGAGGAGACAGAGCAGCGGGAGGAGGCGCATGCGCGACGGTAGCCGCCCCCGCGTCACTTCGCGAGCCAGCAGACCCAGCCGGCGCCGAGGTCGCAGGCGCGCGCGTACAGCGCCTTCGCGCGCGGGAGGTCGTCGGGGACACGCTCGCCCTCGGAGAGCTGCCACGCGAGGTCGGCGCAGCCCTGGGCGTGGCCGAGCTCGCAGGCGCGCTCGAGCCGGGCGATCCCCACGGCGACGTCCACGGGGCCGTCCCTCCCCTCGATCCACGCCTCGCCCGCGCGCGCGCAGGAGGGGCCGTGGCTCGCCGCCTCGCAGTAGCGGTCGTCGAGCACGCGCGCGCGCGCCCGGTCCACGAAGAGGCAGGCGTCGGCGTCCCCGAGCTCGCAGGCGCGTCGGCGCAGCCGCTCCGCGCGCGGGGGGTCCGTGTACTGGAGGACGCCGTTGATCACGGCGACCTCGCAGAGCCGGCTCGCCCCGGCGAGGCAGTCGGCCTCGGCGTTCGCGAGGAGACGGTCGCCGACCTCCGACGGAAACGTGCGGGTGCGGATCCTGAACTCGTGGCAGGCGACCCAGCTCCCGAGCTCGCAGGCGCGCTTCAGCGGCGGGACGGCCTCCTGCGGCGTGGTCGCGACCTCGGCCATCGCGTAGCAGGCGTCGGGCTCGCCGGCGGCGCAGGGCCCCTGGAAGTGGGCGAGCAGGCGCGCGCGGGCGAGCGCCGCCTCCTCGGCGGGCACCTCGGCGATGGCCACCAGCCCGCAGTCGGGCGTGGCGCCGGTCGCGCACCCCTTGCGCGCCAGCTCGAGGGTCCGCGCGTACAGGTCTCGCTCCCCGGTCACCCGCGCCGCGAAGAGGCAGGCCCGCGCGTCGAGGAGCTCGCACCCGCGGCGCGCGAGGGCGAGGGCCTCGGCCTCGCGCGGGAGCGGGCCGTTCTCGACGCGCCACGACGCGCGCCGGCAGGCCTCGCCCGACGCGGCGGCGCAGCCCGCGACGTACGCCGCCTCGGCGGCCATGAATTCGCGGGCGACCTCGCGGCGGAGCCCCTCCTCGAGGCAAGCGCGCGCGCCTTCGCAGGCGGGCTCGGCGGCGAACGCGGCGAGGAGGGGGAGCACGCCCGCAATTACCACGCGCCCGGACCTACGGGGGCGTCCGCGGCGCCTGCGAGTAGTCCACGCTCCTACGGCGCCGCCGCCACCGGCTGCTGCGCCGCGAGCCGCCCCTCGATCGCGACGAGGCGAGCCTCGAGCGCATCCAGCCGGGTCGTCGTCTGCTCGTGCAGCTCGGACATCGCCATGCGCGACGCGTCGACGTCGGCCATCAGCGCGTCGTAGCTGCGCTTCGTCATCCACAGGTTGACGCCCAGCATGCCGAAGATGAGCGTGAGCAGCGCCACGCGCGCCCACCACGTGTCGTGGGCGTGGCGGGCGTGGAACTCCTCCAGGTCGCTCATCTCGAGCGGCTTCGCGGGCTCCGCACGGTAGGGGAGCCCGACCGACTTCGCGTCTTCCAACGTCGACATCCAGGCCTCCGAGCCTGAGGGCAGTTTACAACTCCTTGACAGGGGTTGGAATAGGTCGAACGTCGATTGTTCGTGCCGGCGCGGGCGTGGCGCTACGCTGCCCCCATGCTGCTCGCCCTCCTCGCCTGCACCGCCGCCGCGCCCGACACCGGCAAGCCCGACGGCGACGCCGACACCGACACCGACGCCGACACCGACGCGGACGCAAACACCGACACCGACACCGACACCGACTCGGGCGACCCGCCGCTGCCCGGCAACGTCGACGTCGCCGGCACGTATGCGGGCACGGCCTTCGCCTTCGCCTGCGACGAGACCGACCCCCCCGAGACCTTCGACCGCTACTGGGGCACCGCCGTCGGCGACACGGTCGGGAGCTTCACCTGCACGGAGGGGGGCACCCTCACCGTCACGTTCATCAACCCGCGCCCCGGGACGTGGACCTCGCCCGACTCCGCGGACTTCTTCTTCACGGACGCGAGCGGGGGCGGGCTCTCGTACTGGGACCCGGTCCCACGGAGCTGGACCCTCACGCTGGACGAGGCCACGTTCGTGGACGCGACGACGATGACGCTGACGGGCTCGCTCGCGGGGACGTGGACGGAGGGCGACGTGGCGGCGACGTTCTCGCTGCAGCTTCCCTGCCCCACCTGTCAGTAGTCGTCGAACGCGCAGACGAAGTCGGTCAGCGCGACGTCGCGGACGCGGACGGTCGCCCCGCCCGTGGCCGTGAACCCGACCACGCCCTGGAAGTCGACGTAGCCGTCGAGCGGCGCGTCGAGGACCGCGACGCCGTCGAGCTCGACGGCGAGCACGCCGTCGGTCACCCGCAGGCGCACGGCGTGCCACTCGCCGTCCTCGACGTCGGGGATCGACGCGCACGCCGCCGGCTCGGTGATCGCGCCGTCGAAGGTGAAGGCCACGTGCTCGCCGATCGCGCAGTCGTCCTCGCCCGCGCGGGTGTCGATCTCCAGCGCGAAGCCGGGGAGGGCGGGGCCGGAGGTGCAGTCGGCGCCGCCGCCGTAGCCGAGGCCGCAACCGTCGCCGCCGGCGTACCCGTCGCGACGGGCGGAGTCGAGGTAGGTGAGCGCGAGGCCCTCGGCGCCGTCGCCGTCGATCGCGAACTTGAAGCTCGCCTCCGTGAGCCGCGCGTCGAAGCTGCTGGCGAGGTCGAACGCGCCGCCCACGGCGTCGGCCGTGCCGTCGGTGAGCACGAGCGTGTCGTCCACCTCGGTGGCCACGCCGTCGAAGCGCCAGCCCTCCTCGGTGATGGGGTGGATCACGAACGGGCCGTCCTGGCAGACGAACGCGACGTCGCCCGCGGGCACGCCGCAGCGGTCGGTGGCGAACAGGTCGATCCACTGCGGCCCCGCGGCGCGCCCCTCCGCGGGCCAGGTCGTCGACACGAAGCCGTCCGGGTCGGCGGTGGCCTCGGCGATCGCCCCGGTCAGCGACGAGCTCCACGCGAGCAAGAGCGTGTCCGGCGGCTCGTCGTCGTCCGAGACGATCGCGGTGAGGACGTAGTCGCCGTCGGCGGGGAGCGACTCCTCGTCGTACGGGGTCAGCACCATCGCGGTCGGGAGCGTGTTGGGCTCGCTCCCGACGGCGACGGCCACGACCGGCTCGTCGGCGTCGTCGCTCGCGACCGTGACCGTGGCGGGTTCGGCCCCCGCGACGAGCGCGATCCGCCGGACCTCGTCGGGGCCGAGCTCGAACGGGACCTCGACCTCGGCGAGCCAGTCGTCGCGGTCCACGTCGACGGCCTGGACCGTCAGGGGTTTGCCGCCCGTGTTGGCGACCTCCACCCACGTCGCCGCGCCCGCGCACATCCCCGGCGCGAGCGCCTCGGCCGTGACCTCCACGTCGCGCGGGCCGGGCTCGCCCTTCAGGGTGTAGTCGGTGCAGGCGACGAGCGAGAGGAACACGCCCGCGAGTTTAGCCCGGCCTACGGCGTGTACGGGGACTCGCCGCCCGTCGCGCCCATGTCCGAGCGCGAGCCGTCGGTGTCGTAGACGGTTGGGTCGCCGGCGTCGATCGCGGGCGAGCCGGACGCCAGCGTCCAGTCGTCGTTGGCCCAGTCGCCGTCGTCGCTCACGCGGGCGAAGCGCGGGTCGCTCGAGAGGTTGCCGTTGCCGCTCACCGCGCCGTCCCAGTCGGTGTCGTTGCCGTAGACGAGGTTGTACGTGAAGGTGACGCCGTCCTCCGAGTACATGCCGACGCCGTGGTTGCCGTACACGACGTTGTTGAACACCGTCGGCGAGGTGCGGCGCCACTGGCAGATGCCCGCGCCGTAGGGCTGGTCGGTCGTGTCGTTGAAGGCGATCGTGTTGTTGTAGATCTGCGCGGACGGGTAGGCGTCCTGGTCCTCGTAGGTGACGATGCCGCCGCCGTACCAGCTGGCGACGTTGTCGACGATGACGTTGCCGACGATCCAGGGGCCGTTCGGACCGGCGACCTGCACGTTGATGCCGCCGCCCTGGCCGTCCTTCTCCTCCTCGCCCGCGTCCGGCACGTCGTCCGCCCAGTTGCCGGCGATGAGGTTGTCGCTGATGAGCGCGTCCGCGTAGGCGGTCCAGATGGCGCCGCCGTCGCCGGCGCTGTTGGCGAACATCTCGTTGCCGGTGATCACGGGCGAGCCGCCGCGGATCCGGATGGCGCCGCCGTCGCAGCCGTTCTCGGCGCCGCCGTAGCAGGCGTCGTTGAAGGAGATCTGGTTGTCGAGGATCTCGGGCGAGCCGTTGTACGTCGAGATGCCGCCGCCCACGCCGAGGCCCTCGGTCGTGGCGTTGTCGGTGACGATGTTGCCCTCGATCACGGGCGAGCTGTCGGTGATGCGGATGCCCGCGCCCGTGCTGCCGCCGCCGTGGGTGATCGTGAAGCCCCAGATGCGGGCGCTCCCGACCTCGCCGGACTCGAAGGCCACCACGCTGTCGACGGAGCCGCCGTCGATGATCGTGCTCAAGGGCCCCGCGAGGCTCTCGGCGTTCACGGGCCAGCCGTTCCAGTTCACGTTCTCGTAGTAGGTGCCCTGGAACGCCCGGACCTCGTAGCAGGCGGTCTCGCCGGCGAGGTCGACCGCCTCCTGGATGGTGCCGAGCGGGTCGGTGGCGCGGCCGTCGCCCGAGGCGCCGGGCGCCGCGTACACCGGACACCAGTCCTCGCAGTCGGCGACGTTGTCGGCGTCGAGGTCGTCGTCGAGGTCGTCCCGGCCGTCGCAGTCGTTGTCCTTGCCGTCGCAGAGCTCGACCGCGCCCGGGTACACGGTGGTGTCTGCGTCGTCGCAGTCCTCGTCGGCGCCGTAGCCGTCGCCGTCGTCGTCGGGGGGCGGGAAGGTGGAGGTGTCGGTGTCGGTGTCCGCGTCGGTGTCGGCGCCGTTGGGGCCCTTGTCGTCGCCGCCGAGGTTCTGGCTGCAGGCGGCGAGCGCGGCGAGCACGAGGATGCGGACCACCATGACGACCTCCCGTTCGGGCGCGCAGGGTACGGGTTTTCGGGGACGTGTCAAGCTGGCAAAAACACGCGCGCCCCCGCGTGGGGGCGCCGTCGCACGGGCAGGTGCCGCCTACGCGTCCAGCTCCTCTTCCTCGTCGCCCTCTTCCAGCGAGGCGAACAGGGCCTCGGCCTGGGCGCGGACTTTCTGGAAGGTCTCCTCGTCCTCGACGTCGGAGAAGATCTCGCCGCCGTCCTCGTCCTGCTCGTAGCGGAAGATGAAGATCTCGGTCTCGGTGGCTTCCTCGTCGTTCGCGGGGGTCAGGAGCGCGTAGTCCTCGCCCTCGACCTCGACCACGCCGAGGAACTGGAAGTCGGTCTCGTTCCCCTCGGCGTCGGACAACGTGACGATGTCGTCGTCGTCGAGATCCTCGTCCTCGTGGTCGTGCCCGTCGTGGGAAGCCATGCTTTCTCCTTCCTGATCCGGCTTAACCCCGCTTCGCCTCGAAGTCACGCATGAAGCCCACGAGCGCCTGCACGCTCTGGAGCGGCAACGCGTTGTAGAGGCTGGCGCGGATGCCGCCCACCGACCGATGGCCCTTGAGCCCGTCGAGCCCCGCGGCCTTGGCCTCCTTGACGAACAGCTCCTCGAGCTCCTCGCTCGGGAGGCGCCACGTCACGTTCATGACGCTGCGGCACTCCTTGCTGGCGTGGGGCCGCCAGAACCCGGTGCGGTCGAGCTCGCCGTAGAGCAGGCCCGCCTTCTCGCGGTTTCGGGCGATCGCGCCGTCGAGGCCGCCGTTCTGCTCCATCCACGCGAAGACGCGCTCGAGCATGTAGATGCCGAAGCAGTTGGGCGTGTTGTAGAGCGAGCCGTCCTTGACGTGCACCTTGTAGTCGAGCATCGCGGGCAGCCCCTCCGGCACGCGCGAGAGCGCCCAGGGCGAGAGGATGACCAGCGTGAGCCCGCTGGGCCCGAGGTTCTTCTGCGCGCCCGCGTACATCAGGTCGTGCTTCGACATGTCGAAGGGCACGCCGGCGACGTCGGAGCTGGTGTCGACCACGCGGGGCTTGCCGCCGCTGTCCGGCAGGTGGTGGTACTCGGTGCCGTAGATGGTGTTGTTCGTCGTGTAGTGGAGGTACACGGCGTTGTCGCGGACCTTGTACTCGCCGTCGTTCGGGACGCGCTTGAAGTTGTTGGCGGCGTCGTCCCAGGCGGCCTTCGCGTCGCCGATGCGCTTCGCCTCCTTGATGGCCTTCTGCGACCACGTCCCGGTGACGAGGTAGTCGGCGGCTTCGCCGGGGCGGAGCAGGTTCAGCGCGGTCATGTAGAACTGGAGCGAGGCCCCGCCCTGCAGGAAGAGCACCTGGTAGTCGTCCGGCACGGAGAGCACGCGCTTCACGCGGGCGACCGCGCCGTCGACCACCGCCTGGAAGGTCTTGCTGCGGTGGCTGATCTCGCAGAGGCCGATGCCGCTGCCGTTGAGGTTCGGCAGGGCGTCGCGGACCTCCTCGACGACGGAGAGGGGCAACACCGCGGGGCCGGCGCCGAAGTTGTGGATTCGACCGTAGGAGCTCATGGGTTCACCGGGACCTGGGAGACGGAGAAGATGTTGGCGTCGGCGCCCATGCGCAGGAGCGCGTCCTGCGGCACCGCGCCCACGATGCCGATGCGGGCGACCGCGGACTCGCCGCCCGAGAACACGACGTTCTGCATGTCCTCGATGTTGATGCCGGCCTCGCGCAGCACGGCGAGGATGCCGGCGAGCACGCCGACGCGATCGGCGTGACGGACCACGAGGAGGTGCGTGGCCGGCGTACGCGTGGCGAGGTTGACGCAGTTGGGGATGGGGGCGCCCGCGCGGAAGGCGGCGACGATGCGCACCACCTCCTCGCCGACCGCCTCCTCGGCCTCGTCGGTGGAGGCGCCGATGTGGTGCGTGCCGTAGACGTTCGGCTCGTCCACGATGGGGTCGGCGTACTCGCCGGTGGCGCCCGCGGGCTCGTTGGCGAACACGTCGAGGCCCGCGCGGACGCCCTTGCCGCGGATCGCGCGCAGGAGCGCGTCGTGGTCGACCACCTCGGCGCGCGCGGTGTTGATGAAGTACGCGCCGGGCTTCATGGCCCCGAACACGCTCTCGCCGATGCGGCCGCGCGTCTCCTTCGCGAGGGCGAGGTGCACGCTGACGGCGTCGGCGTCCTTCACCGCCCACTCGGGCGTGGCCGCGCGGATGACCCCCATCGCCTGGGCCTCGGCGTCGGTCAGCGAGCGCGACCACGCCACCACGCGCATGCCGAGGGCCTTCGCGCGCGAGATGGTCTCCCGGCCGATCTGCCCGCAGCCGAGCACCGCGAGCGTGCGCCCGCGCAGGCCCCGGGCCACCCCGAAGGTCTTCTTGTCCCACTTGTGGGCGCGCAGCGCGGCGACGTTGTCGGCGATGCGGCGGTCGAGGTTGATCAGGTGCCCGATCGCGAGCTCGGCGACGGCGACCGCGTTCTTGCCGGGGCAGTTGGCGACGTACACGCCACGTCGGCTGGCCGAGGCGAGGTCGATCGTGTTGACGCCCGCGCCCGCGCGGATGATCAGCGCGAGGTTGCGGCCCGCCTCCACGTCCGCGGCCGTCACCTTCGTGGAGCGGACGATGAGCACGTCGGGGTCGAGGTCGGCGACGCGCGCCGTCAAGGCGGCGTCCTTCGCGGTGGTGTCCACCGTTACGTGCGCCCCGCCGTCCTGGAGACGACCGGCGACGAACGGGGCAAGCTTGTCGGCGACGAGGATGCGCACCGGGTCCTCCTCCTGAACGGGGCGATCGGGGGTCGCCGAGTCTAAGCCGGCGAGCGCGCGGTCGCCCGCCTCAACTTTTGACCTAAAGCCGGGACTCGGCTGACCGATAGTCTCGAGAAGGGAGAGCCACCATGCCACGCATCCTCGCGGTCGACGACGAGCCGCTCGTACGCAAGGCGATCCTCCGCGTGATGAACCGCCTCGGCCACGCCGCCGACGAGGCGGGCGACGGGCAGTCGGCCCTCCGCCTCGCGAAGGACCAGGCCTACGACGTCGCGCTGGTCGACTTCGAGATGCCGGGCGGACCCGACGGCCTCAACGTGTTGCGCCGCCTCCGCGAGCTGCAGCCCGGCTGCGTGCGGGTCCTGATGACCGGCCGGAGCGACTTCCCCGTGGTGGTCGACGCCGTGAACGAGGGCGAGGTGCTCAAGGTGCTGCCGAAGCCCTTCCAGTCGCACGATCTGGAGGACCTCACGCTCGAGGTGCTGGCGGCGCAACGGCGCATGGCCGCCGTCGTGGAGAACCAGCGCGAGGCCGTGAACGCGGAGCGGATCTTCCAGGAGGCCGTCGACGGCGAGCTCATCCGCCTCGCGGTGCAGCCCATCGTGCGCGCCGACACGCACGAGCTCTTCGCCGTGGAGTGCCTCCTCCGCAGCCGCCACCCCATCGCGAACGGGCCGCTGCCGCTCCTGCGAGCCGCGGAGCGCGCCAACCGGGTCAACGACCTCGGCGAGGCGGTCAACCAACTCGCCGCGCGCTGGGCGGAGATCCTGCCGCCGCAGGTGCCGATCTTCGTGAACGTGCACCCCGCGCAGTTCTCGGACGCGAGCTTCTTCCAGCGCTTCGCCCCGCTCTACCCCCACGCGCGGCGCGTCGTGTTCGAGATCACCGAGCGCGCCAGCCTCCACGACATCCCCCACTGGGCGACCGCGATCCAGGCGCTCGACGGGGCCGGGTTCAATTTCGCCGTCGACGATCTGGGCAGCGGCTACAGCGGCCTCTCCCTGCTCGCGGAGCTGAAGCCCGCGTACATCAAGGTCGACATGAGCATCGTGCGCAACGTGCACCTCGAGCCGCGAAAGCAGCGGCTGGTCGACCTCCTCGTCAACTTCGCCAACGCCACCGGCGCCAAGCTCGTGGCGGAGGGCGTCGAGACGGCCGAGGAGACGGCGGCGCTGCAGATGACGGGCGCGCACCTCTTGCAGGGGTACTACTTCGGGAAGCCGACTCTGGAATGGCCGCCGGCGCACTGAGCCGTCATTTCAGCGCCCCTCACCCCCAACCCCTCTCCCCGCTTCGCGGGGCGAGGGGAGCATGCCGGCGTGATTGCCATGCCCCTCTCCCCGAAGGCCGGGTGTCCTACCGACGGCGTCGTGAAGCCGCCGCGATCGCGAGCGCGACGCCCGCGAGCGCCGGCAGGGGCCCGGCGGGCGTCGTGGAGCAGTTGCCGCAGCCGCCGTCGGACTTGACCACGTCGCCGCAGAGGTCCTCGGGGTCGACGGTGCCGTCGCAGTCGTCGTCGAGGTCGTTGCACGCCTCGATGGCGTCCGGGTTCACGGCGTCGTGCTCGTCGTCGCAGTCGCCGTCGCGGGAGACGTAGGCGTCGGGGCCCTCGCAGGACACGACGCCCTGGGAGCTGCCGTACCCGTCGCCGTCGCCGTCGGGGTACCAGGTCTCGGCGTCGACGGCGTCGCCGTCGGGGTCGCCGTCGCAGTCGTCGTCGACCTCGTTGCAGACCTCGGTGGCGGCGGGGTTCACGGCCGGGTCGTCGTCGTCGCAGTCGCCGTCGACGAGGGCGTAGATCGCGTCGGGGTCGCAGACGACGACGGACTGGTCGTCGACGCCGTAGCCGTCCTGGTCGGCGTCGAGGTACGCGTCGAACTGCCCGGTCGCGCTGTCGTCGTCGTCGTCGGAGAGGCCGTCGCAGTCCTCGTCGGCGTCGATCTCGTCGCAGATCTCGAGGGCGCCGGGGTGGATGTCGGAGTCGGCGTCGATGCAGTCCTCGCCCTCGGCGAATTCCTCGGCGGTGGCCTCGCCCGGGCCGTCGCACGCGACGTCCTCGCTGGCGACCACGTCGGCGACGGCCCAGCCGTCGTTGTCGGCGTCGACGTAGCACTCCTCGGCGCCGTCGCAGTCCTGGTCGAAGGCGTCGCCGGGGACCTCGGCGGCGTCGGGCGAGACGGCGTCGTCGGCATCGTCGCAGTCGCCCGCGACGGCGACGTGGTCGTCGGGGACGTCGCAGGCGTCGGTGACGCGGGCCTCGTCGCCAAAGGCATCGCCGTCGTCGTCGGCGTACCAGGGGGTGGTGGTGTCCCCGTCGACGTCGGCGTCGGCGTCGTCGGCGGCGCCGTCGCAGTCCTCGTCGACGTCGGCTGCGTCGCACACCTCGGTGGCGGCGGGGTGGACGGCGGCGTCGCCGTCGTCGCAGTCGGCGCCGAGCGCGAACGCGGCCGCGGTGGCCTCGCCGGCGTCGGCGCAGTCCTCGTCCGCGGACGCGGTCGTGGCGGTGGCGCCGTAGCCGTCGGCGTCGGCGTCGGCGTGGCAGACCTCGCCGCCGTCGCAGTCCTCGTCGACGCCCGTGCCGGTCGTCTCGGCGGCGCCCGGGTTCACGTCGTCGCGCGTGTCGTCGCAGTCGCCGTCGACGGCGGCGTAGCCGGCGGGCGCGTCGCAGGCGGACACCGCGGTGCCGGCGCCGTAGCCGTCGCCGTCCCCGTCCGGCCAGAAGGTGGTCGTCGTGGACGCGGTGACGCCGGCGTCGGCGTCGTCGGCCTCGCCGTCGCAGTCCTCGTCGACGTCGGCGGCGTCGCACACCTCGGCGACGCCGGGGCTGACCGTGGCGGTGGAGTCGTCGCAGTCGGCGTCGAGGGCGTACGCGGCGGCGGTGACCTCGCCGGCGTCGTCGCAGTCGGCGTCGGTCGAGGCCACGGTCGCGCCGCCGGAGTACCCGTCGGCGTCGGCGTCGGCGTAGCAGACCTCGGCGTCGTCGCAGTCCTGGTCGATCTCGTCGCCGACGGTCTCGCTCGCGCCGGGGTAGGCACCGGCGTCGGCGTCGTCGCAGTCGTCGTCGGGGTCGGACGACACGCCCTCGCCCACGTCGTCGCAGTCGCCGTCGGTCGACGCCACCGTGCCGCCGGAGCCGTCGAGGTAGCCGTCGTCGTCGTCGTCGGCGAGGCAGACCTCGAGCCCGTCGCAGTTCTGGTCCTCGCCGTCGCCGGAGACCTCGCTCACGCCGGGGCGAACGGCCGAGTCCGTGTCGTCGCAGTCGGTCGTGAGGTCGGAGGACGTGCCCTCGTAGGCGTCGTTGCAGTCCGGATCGCTGGTCGTGCGCGTGTCGCCGGACGTGTCGAGGTAGCCGTCGTTGTCGTCGTCGTCGTAGCAGACCTCGCTGCCGTCGCAGTCCTCGTCGTCGCCGTTGCCGGGGATCTCGGTGGCGCCCGGGTAGTCGCTGGCGCTGTTGTCGTCGCAGTCGGTGGTGAGGTCGCTGGAGGTGCCCTCGTACGGATCGTCACAGTCCAGGTCGCTGGACTGGCGCGTGTCGTTGTTGCGGTCGAGGTAGCCGTCGTCGTCGTCGTCGTCGTAGCAGTTCTCGTAGTCGTCGCAGTTCTGGTCGATGCCGTCGGCGACGGTCTCCGACGCGCCGGGGCGGATGCTCGACGACGTGTCGTCGCAGTCGGTCAGGGGGTCGCCGGTGCGGCCCTCGTAGGAGTCGCTGCAGTCGGTGTCGCTCGACGTGACCGTCGTGGGCGTCTCGAGCAGGTACCCGTCGTTGTCCTCGTCGTAGTAGCAGACCTCGGTGCCGTCGCAGTCCTCGTCGTCGCCGTTGGCGCTGGTCTCGGTGGCGCCGGGGTAGTCGCCCGAGTCGTTGTCGTCGCAGTCCGTGGTCGGATCCGTGGAGTGGCCCTCGTAGCTGTCGTCGCAGTCGAGGTCGCTGGAGTTGCGCGTGTCGTTCGAGGTGTCGAGGTAGCCGTCGTTGTCGTCGTCGTCGTAGCAGCTCTCGTAGTTGTTGCAGTTGTTGTCGACGGCGTCGTCGGGGATCTCGGTCGCGCCCGGGTTGACCGTGGCGTCGTCGTCGTCGCAGTCGGCCGAGGACGACGACACGCCGCCGCCGACGTAGTAGCCGTCGCCGTCGGCGTCGGTGAGGCCGTAGTACACCGCCGCGTAGCCGTTGCCGCTGCCGTAGCAGTAGCCGCCCGCGATCACGTCGCCGCGGCTGTCGCCGTTGACGTCGCCCGCGCCGGCCACGGCGAACCCGAGGCACATCGTCCCGGAGCCCGTGACCGTGCCGTGGTAGCTCGACGAGACGCCGGTGGCCGAGCCCGGGTAGGTGCGGACGAGGCCCGCGCTCGAGCTGTAGAGGTAGCCGCCGACGACGACGTCGTCGTAGCCGTCCAGATCGACGTCGCCCGCGCCCGCGACGGAGTAGCCGAAGTAGGCGGTCGCGGGGGCGGCCACCTCGGTGGTGGCGGTGGCGGCGACGCCGGACGCCGATCCATGGAAGACCTGGGCGCGCCCGACGTAGGAGGAGTCGCCCCACGACCCGACGATGACGTCGGCGTAGCCGTCGCTGTCGACGTCGCCGGCGGCCGAAACGGAGGCCCCGAAGTACTCGAGCGCGGCGTCGCCGGTCAGCGTGCGGTCCGCGGTGGAGGAGACGCCGGACGAGGAGCCGAGGTGGATCTCGACGTGGCCGCGGCCGCTGTTGTAGGAGCTGCCGCCGACGATCACGTCGTCGTAGCCGTCGCCGTTCACGTCGCCGGCGCCGTCGACGTCGATGCCGAAGGACGCGAGCGCGCCGGGGCCGGTCATCGTGGTGGAGGCGGCGGTGGACAGGCCCAGGAAGCCGCCGTGGAAGACGTAGGCCTCGCCGATGGTGCTGCCGCCGGCCCCGTAGGCGCCGACCACGACGTCCTTGTAGCCGTCGCCGTTCACGTCGCCCGCGCCCGCGACGGCGTAGCCGAAGTAGCTCGACGCCGACGAGCCCGACAGCGTCACGCTCGCGGAGCTCGCCACGCCCGTGGCGGAGCCGTAGTAGACGTAGGCGGCGCCGGCGCTGGAGCTCACGCCGTCGGCGCCGACGAGCAGGTCCTCGAATCCGTCGCCGTTGACGTCGCCCGCGCCCTCGACCGCGCGGCCGAAGTAGGCGCTCGACGCGGGGCCCGTCAGCGTGGTGCTCGCCGAGGTGGACAGGCCCGTGCGCGAGCCGTGGTAGACGTAGACCCGGCCGGTGCTGGAGCTGTACGCGGGCGCGCCGACCGCCACGTCGTCGTAGCCGTCGAAGTTGACGTCGCCGATGCCGGCGACGGCGCGGCCGAGGTTGGCGCCGCTGCTGCCCGACGCCGTCCAGCCGGCGGTGAAGGTGACGGGGTCGACGTGGACGGGCCAGACCGCGTCGGCGACGTCGACGCGCACGACCACGCGGTCGCCCTCGACGTCGAACCACGCGTCGAGCGCGCGCCCGTCGGCGTCCCAGGCGAACAGGCCCGCGAAGCCGAAGTCGCGGCCGGGCGCGCGCAGCACCACCGCGTCGCCGAGCGCGACGGGATCGGCGCCGGCGACCTCCACGGCGATGGCGAGCACGCCGTCGTCGGACACGGGCGCGTCGACGTCCCAGCCCACCTGCACGCCGTCGGGGGTGCTCGCCCACCACTCGCGCAGGCCGTCGCCGGCGAGCTCGATGCGGGGCACGCAGTCGCCGCGGGCGTCGACCTCGCCGGTCGCGACGCACTCGCCGGGCGAGGGCCGCGCGCGGACGTCCGAACGCAGGATCACGCGGTCGTCGCCGGCGGCGAGCACGACGCCGTCGGCCCCGACGCGTACGTCGAGCCCCATGAGCGGGTGGACGGCGAGCCAGCCGTCCTCGACCGCGCGGAAGGCGTGCGCCTCGGCGTCGATGCGGCGCGAGATCTCCGCGGACCAGTCGGCCGGCACCGAGGAGTCGCCCGTGTCGGGAGTCGGAAGCGTCTGATTGCCGCAGGAAGCAAGCGCGAGGAGCGCGACGGACCGTACGGAGTGGTGGCGCATGGGGCGGACGGTAGCATGCGTTTGGAGGGGCTGCATGGGTGCCGGAAGAGGCTACGGGCTTCGGGCTTCGGGCTTCGGGCTTCGGGCTTCGGCCGGGCTCGGTGCCTTCGGGATGCGTCGGTGGCGGGCGGGCGGGGGGTGGCTGCGATCGGCAAGAGGGGGTGGCCGAGCCTGAAGCCCGAAGCCCGCCGATGGCATGCCGCCCCTCCTCGGAATAGGGCCGCGCCCCCATGCCCTCCGTCGCCATCGGCTCCGCCTCGTACGCCGGCTCCGGCAGCGCCGTGGCGATCGGGAACTTCGACGGCGTGCACGCGGGGCACCGGGCCGTGCTGGCGGCGGCGAAGGCCTTCGGGCGGGTGTGCGCGTACACGTTCGACCCGGCGCCCACGGCGGTGGTGGCGCCGGCACGGCATCAGGCGCGCATCACGACGCTGCGGGACCGCGTGACGCGCCTCGGCGAGGCCGGGGCGGACGAGGTCGTGGTCGAGCCGTTCACGAAGGCGTGGGCGGCGCACTCGGCGCGGTGGTTCGCCGAGGAGGTGCTCGCGAAGCGGCTGCGCGCGGGCGCGGTCGTCGTCGGGTACGACTTCCGCTTCGGGATGGGGCGCGAGGGCGACGTCGCGAAGCTGCGCGCGTGGCTCCCGGACCTCGAGGTCCACGTGGTGGCGCCGTTCGAGGAGGGCGGCGTGCCGGTGTCGTCGTCGCGCATCCGGCGCCTCGTGCTCGCCGGCGACGTCGAGGGCGCGGCCGCGTTGCTCGGGCGCCCCCACGAGCTCGTCGGCACCGTGGTCCACGGCGACCACCGCGGCCGGACGATCGGCTTCCCGACGGCGAACCTCGAGAACGAGGTGGAGCTCGTGCCCGCGGACGGCGTGTACGCCGTGGGCGCGATCGTGGACGGCGGCGAGGAGCGGCGCGGCGTCACGAACGTCGGGCTGCGGCCGACCGTGGACGGGGCGCGGCGGACGATCGAGACCCACCTGCTCGGCTTCGACGGCGACCTCTACGGACGCGAGCTGCGCCTGCGCGTCGTGGCCCGCCTGCGCGACGAGCGGAAGTTCGCCTCGCTCGCCGAGCTGAAGGAGCAGATCGCGCGCGACGTCGCGGCGGCCGAGGCGCTGCCGTGATCACCGGGCACACGCGCGTGTTCGGGCTGGTCGGCCACCCCGTCCGGCACAGCCTCTCGCCCGCGATGCACAACGAGCTCTTCCGGCGGCTCGGCGTCGACGCCGTCTACGTGACCTTCGACGTGTCGCCGGACCATGCGGGCGACGTGGCCGCCGCCGTGCGGAGCCTCGCGCTCGCCGGCGTGAACCTGACGGTCCCGTTCAAGGAGCGGGTCCTCCCGGGCCTCGACCGCCTCTCGCCCGCCGCGGCGCTCGCCGGCGCCGTCAACGTGGTGCTCCGCGAGGGCGAGTCGCTCGTGGGCCACAACACCGACGGCGAGGGCTACGTCCGCGCCCTCGCCGAGGAGCTGGACGTCCGGCCCGCGGGGCGAGACTGCGCGGTGCTCGGCGCCGGAGGGACCGGCCGCGCCGTCGCCGCCGCGCTCGCCGGCGAGGGGGCCCGCGCCGTGCGCCTCTACAACCGGACGCTCGCGCGCGCGGAGGCCGCGGTCGCCGCGCTCGCGCCGCGCTTCCCCGGCGTGGCGATCACCGCCGCGCCGCTCGCCGCGTTCGACGGCGCGCCCCACGACCTCGTGGTGAACTGCACGTCGGGCGGCGCCGCGCCGATGGTGGCGGGGCTCTCCATCGAGGGGCTGCGGCCCGGCGCGGTGTGGACCGACGCGAACTACTGGATGGCCGATCCGCCCCAGCTCGCCACCTGCGCGCGCCGCGGCGTGCGGATCCAGCGCGGCATCGGCATGCTGCTCCACCAGGGGGCGCTGTCCTTCGAGCTGTTCACGGGGCTCCGGGTCGGGAGCGAGGCGGTGCGCGGGGTGCTGGACATCGGCGGCTGGTAGGATGTCGCCCATGCGGCTCCTCGTCGTCCGCGGGCCCCAGCGCGTGGGGCCGTTCGACCTGCGGCCCGGCGCGAACGTCGTCGGGCGGGGCACGGACTGCGCGATCGTGCTGCCGAGCCGCCGGGTGTCGCGACGCCACGCGGTGATCCAGGTCGAGGGCGAGCGCGTCGTCGCGCGCGACCTCGAGTCGCACAACGGGCTCATCGACGCGGACGGGCGGCGCGTGGCGGTGGTGCCGATGCCGCCGGGCTCGCGCGTGCAGGTGGGGGACTTCCTGCTCATGCTCGAGGCCCCGATGGCCCCCGTCGACGACGACCTCGACCTCGACGAGGAGGAGAAGAGCGAGATCTCGCTCGACCCGGAGGACACCGCCGAGTCCGAGCTCCCTCCGCCGACGGGCCCGTTCCCCTCGCGGACGGAGGTGCCCTCCGCCGCGCCGGGGAATGGCGCGTCGCCGCCCCCGCCCCCGGCGACGCCCACCGCCACCCCCCGCCCGGAGCTCCCGCGGCCCGCGCCTCGCCCGAGCCCCGACTC
>JBMOQZ010000009.1:0-4401 GCA_049322475.1 Myxococcota bacterium
CAGTCGTCGGCGACGCCCCAACCGTCGTCGTCGGCGTCGTCGTCGCGGCCGTCGCAGTCCTGGTCGACGCCGTCGTACCAGACCTCCTGCGCGCCCGGGGACACGGTGGCGTCGTCGTCGTCGCAGTCCCCGCCGGAGGGAGCGCCGGAGCCGTCGCATACGGTGACCGGCTCGTCTCCCCACCCGTCGCCGTCCGCGTCGGCGTAGCGGTCCTCGAAGAGCCCCTCGTCGGCCTCGCCGTCGCAGTCCTGGTCGACGCCGTCGCACGCCTCGACCCCCGCGGGGGAGACGTCGGCGCGGGCGTCGTCGCAGTCGGTGGCGTCGGCGACGTGGGCGCGCGGGCGCTCGCAGGCCGACGTCGGGCGCGCCGCGTCGCCGAAGCCGTCGCCGTCGGCGTCGGCGAACCAGTCCGCGGCCTCGCACGGGGTCTCGGGCTCGGGGGCTGCGCAGGCCACGAGCAGGAGCATGAAGGGGAGTATACCTGTCGGGAGGGCGCTCTACGCCGCCCAGATCTTGGCGGTCTGCCCGATGAAGTCGCAGATCTTCCGGCACTCGTCGTAGTCGGGGTGCCGCACGTGCATCCAGCCGTGGCCCATGTAGCCGGCGCCCACCTCGGCGGTGCGCGCGCCGATCGCGGGGAGGTGCACCTCGCCGATCCACTGGCCACACGCGCGCTGGACCTCGTCGAGCCCGGAGTAGCCGGTGATCCGGCCGTCCTGGCTGGGCCGGAGCGAGATGAGCGCGGCGCTGTAGCGGCGCGAGGGGCGGGGGTGGCACTCGCCGTGGACCAGCGCGCGGGCCCACTCGCCGTAGAGGTCGAAGTCGTTCGCCCAGCAGTAGAGGTCCCAGAAGCGAACGCCCGGCGGGCGCGCGCCGATCTCGCTGAACGACAGGCCCTTCGGCCCGTAGAACCACTCCATGTGCGTGGGCGTGGTGCCGAGGCCGAGCTCGCCGATCACCTTGCGGCCGAACACCTTGAGCTCGTCGTAGCCGGGGGCGTCGATGCGGTTGGTGACCACGATGTAGGGCGTGATCCAGCGGTTGCGCATCGCGTCGAGCACGTTGGGGTAGTAGTGCGAGACCGACTCGAACACGACCTGCCCGTTGACCGTGAGCGTGTCGTAGAAGCCCTCGTGCCCGCTGATGAACTCCTCCAGCGCGAGGTTCGCGCGAGGGTGCCCGAGGCCCTCCTCGGCGAGGGCGCGCTTGAGCCCCTCCCAGTCGTCGCACTTGTGCGTGCCGGCGGCGCCGGCGCCGTCGCGCGGCTTGAGGATGACGGGGAAGCCGACCTCCTCGACGAAGCGGCGCGCGTCCTCGATCGACGACACGGCCGCGTTGCGCGCGCAGGGGATGCCGTGCTTGCGGAGGTACTGCTTCATCACGAACTTGTCGCGACAGAGCGTCACCTGCTCGTACGAGAGGCCCGGGATGCTCGTCAGCTCGCGCACCTTCGCGGCCGTGTACATGTGCGCCTCGATCGTGGCCTCGAGGCGATCCACCCACTCGCGCTTCTGCACGCGGCGCACGGCGGCGAGCACCGCGCCCTCGTCGGTGACGTTGGGCACGTACTCGTAGCCGTGGAGCCAGCTCTTGATCTCGCCGTCGAGCTGATCGAGCGGGGCGTCGCCGATGCCGGTCACGCGGGCGCCGACGGCGTGGAGCGCGCGGACGAACTGGCGCTGGTTGGCCGGGAAGTGGGGCGCCAGGAAGAGGACGTGCATCGGCGGCTCCTATGCGTAGCGGACCTTGACGGTCTCGATGAGGGTCGTGAGCGCCTGCTGCACGACGCGGGTGTCGGGGTGGCGGACGATGACGAAGCCCTCGCCCTCGTAGCCGGAGGCCTTCGGCCGGCCGACGACAGGGAGCTGCGCCTCGACGACGAGGTGCCCCACCTTCTGCTGGGCGAGGTCGAGGTTCTCGACGGCGGCGACGCGGCCGTCGCCGGCCCCGCGGAGGAACGCGACGCCGGCGCTGTACTTGCGCTGGAAGGGCCCGTCGACCCGGCCCTCCACCACCATCTGCGCCCACGCGTGGTACAGGCTGCGGTCGTACGACCAGCTCATCAGTGACACGAATTGGGCGCCGGGAGGGCGCGCGCCGATCTCGCTCACGAAGGGCGATCCGTCCTTGCGGCGGAACCACTCCATGTGCGTGAACGCGGTGCGCAGGCCCAGCGCGGCGTTGGCCGCGGGCCCGATCTTCCGCACGGCGTCGAACTCGGGCCCGTCGATCTCGCGCGGGAGGATGACACACCACTGGATCCACTCGTTGCGCATGACCTCGAGCGGGCCCGGGAAGTAGCGGCCGATGTTGTGGAACACGACCTTCCCGTCGATGGTGATCGTGTCGAAGCTGTGCTCCTCGCCCCGGACGAACTCCTCCGCGAGCACCTCGCGCGCCGGCGAGGGCTTCGCCTCGGCGAGCGCGGCGGTGAGGTCCTCGGCGCCGTTGATCTGGTAGGTGGAGCGGCACCCGGCGCCCGCGGGCGGCTTGAGCACGATGGGGAAGCCGACCTCGCGCACGAAGGCCCAGGCGTCGTCGTTGGAGTGGAGCCGGGTGTGCCGCGCGCACGGGATGCCCGCCGCGCGCAGCTTCGACTTCATCACGCCCTTGTCGCGGAAGTTGTTGGCCGTGTCGGGGTCCATGCCGGGCACGCCGAGCGCGACGCGCGCCTCGGCGAGCTGGACCTGGATGTTCTCGAGGATGCCCGTGATGCAGTGGGCGCCGCCCGTGCGCGCCATGATCGCGCGCGCGGCGTCCACGATGCGGTCGGTGCGGGTGGCGTCGTCGACCTTCCAGTGCCACGCGCCCTGCGGCAGGCGCTCCGGGCCGTCCTGCGTGATGACGACGAGGCGGACGCCGGGCAGCGAGTGGGAGGCCTGGACGAACTTGAGCGTCGCGTCCATCAGGAACGGCGCGACGAAGAGCACGGTGCGCATCGGCCGGGGGTTATCCCCGGTTGCGCCACCGCGCATGCCGGGGCTACCCTGCCCCGCCCCTCGGAGCCCCGATGTTCCTCGTGCTCGCCTCGGCCCTCGCCGCCCCCGCGGTCTCGCCCTTCCAGCCGCCGGCGGAGCACGTCTTCCGGCCCCAGCTGCCGCTCCCGCGCGGGGGGCAGTACCTCGAGAAGTACCACGCGGGCGAGTTCACCGTGCTCTGGGACGACGACGGCGAGTGGTTCGCCGAGGTGATCGAGCAGCAGCTCGACCTGAACTGGGTCCTGGGCTCGATCTACGACGCCTTCTACGAGCACAACGGCGACGAGTACCAGTACCTCACCATCCTGATGGTGCGGGACTACGGCTTCTTCGTCGCCTTCTACTCGCCGATGGCCAACGACGTGCGCGGCATCGGCTACGACATGTACGGCCCCGAGCTCTGGGACACCACCGAGGACTCCCAGGTCGAGGGCATGATCTTCATGAACTACTACGGCATCTGGACCGCGAACGAGCCGCAGAGCCGCTACGTGTTCGGCCAGGAGTTCATGCACCGCTGGGGCTCCTTCGTGAACGTCGACCACCAGAGCCTCGACGAGGACGAGCTGCTCGGGCGCGACGTCGCCCACTGGTCGTTCTGGCTCGACACACCCAACTCTCCGATGGAAGGCAACGACTGGGTCGACAACGGCGACGGCACCTTCACCACCGACAAGAACAGCGGCTCCACGTTCAGCGACCTCGACCTCTACCTCATGGGCCTCGTGGGGCCCGAGGAGGTCGGCGAGCAGGTGGTCCTGCAGGTCACGGGCTCCACGCCCTACGCCGCCGAGGACACGCCCATCTACCTCGCGGACACCGAGCGCACGACGCCCAACGTGACGGTGGAGGCCACGCCCGTCACCTTCACGCTCGACGACGTGATCGCCGCGGAGGGCGAGCGCTCGCCGAGCGTGGACGACAGCCCCAAGTCCTTCCGCATGGGGATGATCATCCTCGTGCAGGAGGACGACGTGCTCGACGACGCCGTGCTCGCCGAGATCGAGGCGCTGCGCGTTTCGTGGGAGGACGGCTGGGAGGAGGACGTCCAGTTCCTCGCGGAGCTCGACACCTCGCTCGGCGAGAACACCTCGCCGTGCTGGCCGGGGACGCCCGAGGCGTGCGCCGCGGAGGAGTCGCCGGCGGACGACACGGGCTCGCCGGCGGACGCCGACGAAGACCCCGCGAAGGAGGAGGAGCCGGCCGGGTGCGGCTGCGCGGGCGCGCCGGCGCCGGCGTGGATCGCGGCCCTCGGCCTCGCGGCCGTGGCGCGGAGGCGGCGGCGGTCATAGAGGCCGCGGCCATGAACGTCCTCTTTCTTTCGCCCAACGACCCGCTCGAGATGCAGGACTTCACGCGTGGCCTCGCGGAGGTCGGCGCCAACGTGGTCGGCGTGGGCGACACGCCGCGCCGGGCGCTCGCG
>JBMOQZ010000010.1:0-4369 GCA_049322475.1 Myxococcota bacterium
CCCCGCCGGCGCGTCGGCGGGGCCCGAACGAGCTCAGCGCGGCGACGACGTCGAGGCGCCCCGTCGCGTCGGTGAGGTGGCCCGTCGCGATCCAGCGCATCGCCTGCTTCACGACGCCGCCGTGCAGGTCCCCCGAGGCGTAGCGCAGGCGCGCGCGCGCCGCGGGGCCGGTCGTGCCGGGCGAGGCCACGTCCTCGCCCGAGGCGACGAACGGCGAGGCCAGCTGCTGCGCGCGGCGACCCGGGAGCACCCAGCCCGCCGGCAGGAGCATCGCGGCGAGCGCCGCCTGCCGCGTCGCGCTCGCGGGCGCGGAGAAGCGCACCGGCGCGCCCATCGTCACGACGCCGGCGATGCCCTCGTCGCCGTCGAGCGCGAGGCGCAGGTAGATCACCTGCCCGCCGAGCCCGTGGCCGACGAGCAACACGCGGTCGAAGCCGGTCTGCGCGCGGACGGCGTCGACGGCGGCGCCGAGATCGCGGGTGGCGACGTCGTCGACGCTGAAGGGGCGGGCGTGCTCGGGGGGGAGCGCGCTGCGGTCGCCGCGGTGCTCGAGCGCGTAGACGGAGAACCCCGCGGCGGACAAGGCGTGCGCGAGGCAACGCGCGGGCTCGATCGACCAGTCGCGCGACGAGCCGCCGAGGCCGTGCGCGAGGAGCACGGGCTCGCCCGCGCCGCCGGGCGCGGGGTCGAAACGGAAGAGCGGCGCGCGCCAGCCGTCGTCGCTCGTGTAGTAGAGGCGCGTCGGGGCCGACTCGGCGGGCGCGGTGAAGGGGTCGCGCGAGCGCGCCTGGACGAGCCGGTACGTCAGCGAGAGCGCGGCGTCGCCGACCGCGCGGGCGATCGCCGGCCCGACCGGCCCGATCCCGGGGCGCTGGAGGTCGGGGAGCTCGTTGTCTTCGGCTTCGCGGGGCATGGAGGGGAAGAGGACGGGCAGGTCGCGGGGGGCGAACAGCGAGAGCGGCAGCGGGTGGGCGTTCGCCCCATTCACTCCGACCGCGCCGCGAGCATCAGCAATGGTGGGCTACGACTACCGGGTCTGCGTACGCGCGAACCTGCCCGTCCTCCGAAGCGTGGTGGCCGTCGCCCGCGAGGCGGGGTCTTGCCGTGTCAAGAGATGTAGTACCACACCACTTGAAGGATGGGAAGGGACGGACCGCGAAGACGCGAAGCGCCTCCCCTCGTCGAACGAGCGGCCGCTACAGGCTCGCGGCGCGCTCGATCTTCGCGCGCGCCACCACGCTCGCCCGCCACGTCTCGACCCACTCGGCCTGCCGCTGCGCCGTGAGCTGGGCGCGGAGCATCGCCTTCTGCGCCTCGAACCCCGAAGGGTCGGGCTCGGTGCGCGAGGTCAACGCGACCACGTAGGTGGTGCCCTTCACCACGAACGGGACCGGGATGACCTGGCCCACGGGCGAGGTCGCCAGCATGGCCTCGAGCTCGGGGCTGTCGCCGATGCGCGGGAGCGTCTCCTCGGCCATCGAGAACGGCCCCGTCGAGTCGATCGGCAGGGACTTCGGCTCCGTGAGCTCGCGCGGGGGCTCGCCCTTCGCCTTCCACGCCTCGACGATCTTCGCGGCGTACTCGCCGACGACGCGGGGCGCGCGCTCCTCGCGGATCATCGAGAGCGCGAGCTCGTTCTTCGCCTCGTCGAAGGGCACGACGCGCGCGTCCTCGACCTTGCCGACCTTCAGGATCTGGAAGCCGCGGCCCGTCTCCACCACCTTCGTGACGCTGTTCGCGCCGGACTCGTCCGCCGCCGAGACCAGCACGGGATCGAGCTGCCCGGCGGCCACGAGCCCGAGCTCGCCGCCGTTGGTGGCCGTGAGATCCTCGCTGTAGGCGCGCGCCAGCTCGGCGAAGTCGCCGCCGCCGGCGATCTGCGCGCGCAGCTCCTCGGCCTTCGCGCGCACGGCGTCCTTCTCGACGCCCGCGAGGTCGGTCCGCAGGAGGATCATCGACAGCTCGTAGCGCTTCGGCAGGTTGAAGCGGCGCTCGTAGAGCTCGTCGTAGCGGGCCTTCAGCTTGTCGCCGTTCTGCTGGACGAAGGCGTCGCGGTCGCCGTCGGAGACCTCGACGTCGTCGAGGAACGCGGTCGTCGGGAGGCGCACGTAGGTGAGGTCGACCTGCGTCTCGCTCCGGCGCCACGCCGCCTCGACCTCGGCGTCGGTCACGGCCACGGCGCGCGACGCGAGGTCGAGGAGCTTCTGGATCTGCAGGCCCCGGCGGAGCTGGCCCTCGAAGGCGCCGCGGCTCGTGCCGTTGGCCTTGAGCGTCCGCTCGTAGGTGCGCTCCTCGAACTTGCCGTCCTTCTGGAAGGCGGCCTCCTTCACGACCTCGCGGGCGACCTCCTCGTCCGAGACGAAGACGCCGAGCCGCTCGGCCTCCTGCTGGAGCGCCTCGCCCTCGATGAGCTGATCGAGGACCTTCGCGGCGAGCGCGTCCTTCTCCTCGTCGGAGAGGTTGCGCCCGGCGGCGCGCGCGGCGTTGGAGAAGGCGCGCCGGAACTCGGTGTCGGTGATGGAGGTGCCGTTGACCTCGGCGTAGATCGAGGTCTTGTCCCCGGAGCCCGTGCCCGCGCCCCAGAAGATGAAGACGAGGATGACGACGCCGACGACGAGCCTCGTCGAGGTGCTGTCCGTACCTTTGCGCAGGTTCTCGAGGACCGACATGGGGGCGGGGCCTAACAGGCTTCCGGCATCCGGCTACAGCCTTCGAGCTACTTCACCCCTGGTCTTGTCGCGTCAAGACACCTGTGGTAGAAGCGAGATCCCGCCTTCTCTCCCCCCTCGGATCCCCCATGTTCAACTCCGTCCTCGGCCTGTTCTCCCAGGACATGGCCATCGACCTCGGCACCGCCAACACGCTCGTGTACGTCCGCGGGCGCGGCGTCGTGTGCAACGAGCCCTCCGTCGTCGCCGTGCACCACGACCGCCGCGGCAACAAGAGCATCGTCGCCGTCGGCGCCAACGCGAAGGCCATGCTCGGCCGCTGTCCGGCCGACATCCAGGCCATCCGCCCGCTCAAGGACGGCGTCATCGCCGACTTCGAGATCACCGAGGCGATGATCCGCCACTTCATCGAGCGCGTGAACGGCCGGCGCAGCTTCGTCGCCCCGCGCATGGTCATCTGCATCCCGTACGGCACCACCGACGTGGAGAAGCGCGCGGTCCGCGAGAGCGCCGAGTCCGCCGGCGCCCGCGAGGTGCACCTCATCGAGGAGCCGCTCGCCGCCGCGATCGGCGCCGACCTGCCCATCACCGAGCCCACCGGCAACATGATCGTGGACATCGGCGGCGGCACCACCGAGGTGGCCGTGATCTCGATGGCCGGCATCGTCTACAGCCGCTCGATCAAGGTCGGGGGCGACCACATGGACGAGGCCATCGTCCAGCACATGCGCCGCCGGCACGACCTGCTCGTCGGGCCGCGGACGGCCGAGGAGATCAAGCTCGTGCTCGGCAGCGCCGCGTCGGGCGAGCGCGTCGAGGAGATGGTGGTGAAGGGCCGCGACCTCGTGCGCGGCTTCCCCCGGCAGGTGACCATCCACGGCGACGAGGTGCGCGACGCGCTGGAGGAGCCGGTGCAGCTCATCGTCGACGCGATCGTCGGCTCGCTCGAGCGCACGCCGCCCGAGCTGCTCGGCGACATCATCGACCGCGGCATCATCATGACCGGCGGCGGCGCGCTCCTGACGCGCCTCGACTACGTGATCAGCCAGGCGACGGGCCTGCCGGTCATCGTCGCCGACGACCCCCTCTCCGCGGTGGTGAAGGGGAGCGGGAGGGCGCTCGAGGAGATGGATCTGCTGCGAATGGTGAGCTGAACGGCGAGCGGAATCGCCCCGACTCGCCGCGCGATGACCCTTACTGCAGGACCTTCGCGACGAACCCGTCGAGGGCCTGCTTGCTCAGGGCGCCCACGCGCCGCTCGAACACCTTGCCGCCCTTGAACAGGATGAGCGTGGGGATGGACTGCACGCCGAACTGGTTGGGCGTGTCGGTGTTCTGGTCGATGTCGATCTTGCAGACCTTCAGCTTGCCCTTGTGGGCGTCGGCCACCTGGTCGAGCAGCGGCGCGATGACGCGGCACGGCCCGCACCACACGGCGGTGAAGTCGAGCAGGACGGGAACGTCGCTGTCGAGGACTTGCGTCTTGAACTCGGAGTCGGTGATGTTCAGAACGTTCGGGCTGGCCATGGAGATCCCTCCGCGCGGCGGTCCACCCCATTAAGATCCGCCAGGCCGGGGGGCAACGCTCGCCGGCTTCCCCGTGGAGCACATGGCCCGTATCCTCGCCGTAGACGACGACGCCCTCTCCCGCGCCGTCCTCGTCGATGCCCTCCGCGGGCTCGGCCACGACTCCGTCGGCG
>JBMOQZ010000011.1:0-40397 GCA_049322475.1 Myxococcota bacterium
GAGCGCCCCCCGGGGCAGCCACGCGCTGGCGACGATGCAGGCGGCTCCGGACCACGCCGCCAGAGGACCGCAGCGATCGAGCCCGGCTCGAAGCGGCGACGCGATCGCGAACGCGGCGGTGGCCAGCACCCCCGTCAGCGCGACGGTGCCGACGTCCCAGCCGAAGACCCCTACGATCGCGTGCCCCACGCCCTCAGCGACGTATGCCGCGCCACCGAACGCGCACGCGCCCGCCCATGCCCGCCAACGTCCTCGCGGCGTGAACGCCAGCGCGCTCGTCGCGATCGCGGCCGCCCCGGTCACGCTGGCCGGTCCCGCGGCGAAAATGTCGGTTGCAACTTGGATCGCCAGCCCGAACAGCAGGCCGCTGCCGATTGCGGCGGCGGGCCCGGCGAGGCGTTCGGGTACGCGGAGATGCACGCCACGCAGCATATCGTGCGGGGGTCCGCCGTTGACCCGGCAAGGCGGTTCCTGCTACAACCGCATCGCCCTTCTCAGGATTCGGTTTGGCCCTGTTCTCACGCCCCAAGGCCGCTGTGGCCCTCGACATCGGCTCCAGCCACGTGAAGCTGCTGGAGCTGGAGCAGGAGCGGTCGGGCAAGTACCGCCTGCGGCACTTCGGGGTCGCGCCGCTGCCGCCGGAGGCCATCGTCGACGGCGCGTTCATGAACACGAGCGCGATCGTCTCGACCATCAAGGACCTCGTCGCCAAGCACCGGGTGAAGACCCGCGACGCGGTGGTGGGCGTGGCCGGCAACTCGGTGATCATCAAGCGGATCTCGCTCCCGCTGATGACACAGGACGAGCTGGACGAGTCGATCACGTGGGAGGCCGAGCAGTACATCCCCTTCGACGTGAACGACGTCAACATCGACGCCCACATCCTCCAGGGCCAGGCCGACGAGGCGGGCCAGATGGAGGTGCTGCTCGTCGCCGCCCGCAAGGAGCTCGTCAACGAGCACCAGAGCCTCGTGCTCGAGGCGGGCCTCCGCCCCGCGGTGATCGACGTCGCCGCGTTCGCGCTCGAGAACATGTTCACGCTCAACTACGACGTCGTCCGCGAGTCCGTCGCGCTCGTCAACGTCGGCGCCAGCACGGTGAACATCAACGTGCTGCGCAACGGCGTCAGCGCGTTCACGCGCGACATCGGCATGGGCGGCCGCGCGTACACCGAGGAGATCCAGCGCGCGATGAACGTGTCGTACGAGGAGGCCGAGTCCTTCAAGGTCGGCAGCGGCGACACCGACCGCGCGGCGGTCGTCCCCGAGGAGGTCGAGCGCGTGCTCACCACGGTGTCCGAGAACATCGGCACCGAGGTCCACCGCTCCCTCGACTTCTACCTGGGCACCGCCGGCGGCGGCGGGCTCTCCCAGATCTACCTGTCCGGCGGCGCGGCCGGCACGCCGGGCCTCCAGAGCGCGCTGCAGCGCCAGTGCGGCGCGCCCGTGCAGATCGTGGACCCCTTCCGTCGCATCCAGGTGGACGAGCGGGCGTTCAACCCGCGCTTCCTCCAGGACCTGGCACCCCAGGCCGCGATCGCCGTCGGCCTCGGCTTGCGCCGGGGGGATGACAAATGATTCGGATCAACCTCCTCCCCGTCCGCCAGACGCGGAAGATGGAGGCCGCGCGGCGCGAGTTCGTGCTGGCGGTCACGGGCGGCGTGCTCACGGTGCTCCTCGTCGCGGGCGTCTGGTCCTTCTTCAAGGTCCGGCAAGGCCAGCTCGAGCAGGAGAACGCGGCGCTGCAGGCCGAGATCGACCGGCTCGCCGCCGACGTGGCGCGCGTCGACGAGATGGAGAAGTTCAAGGCCGAGCTGGAGCGCAAGCTCGGCGTGATCGGGCAGCTGCGCGACGCGAAGGCCGGCCCCGTCCACATGTTGGACGACCTCGCGAACGCCACGCCCGAGCGCCTCTTCCTCACCGAGATCGAAGAGCGCGGCGGCGAAATCGCCCTCACAGGCGTCGCGGTCACCAACGAGGTGATCAGCCAGTTCCTGCGGGCGCTCGACGCGAGCCCCTACTTCGAGTCCGTGTACCTGCAGGACATCGAGGCGATGCCCCCGGAGAAGAACCTCTCCGTGACGCTCAAGAAGTTCAAGCTGACCGCCCGGCTCGTGACGCCCAAGCCGGTCGAGAAGAAGGACGCGCCGGCGGCCGCCGGGGCCGCGCCCGCCGCGCCGGGGGGTGGCACGTGAACCAGTTCGTCGAGCGCTTCGCGAAGCTCCCGCGCTCCCAGCGCGGCCTCGTGGCCGTGTTGTCCTACCTCTTCATCGCGGTGGGCTTCTACTTCTCGCTCATCTCCCCCACGCTCGCCGCGATCGACACCGCCGAGGCCGTCCGCCGCGAGCTGACGGTCAAGCGCGACCAGGTGCGCGCCCGCGCGGAGAACCGCGCCGCCTTCGAGGCCGAGCTCGAGGAGCTCGCCTCCCAGCTGAAGGAGGCGCTGAAGGAGCTCCCGAACGACCGCGAGATCCCGGGCCTGCTGTCCGAGATCGACGGGCTCGCCCGCAAGTCGGGCCTCGACGTGCGCAAGTTCCAGCCGCTCCCCGAGGCCATGCACGAGTACTACGCCGACGTGCCCGTGCAGATCGTGATGGACGGCGGCTACCACGAGGTCGGTATCTTCTTCGACCGCGTCAGCAAGATGGACCGCATCGTGTCGGTGCGCAACATCGAGATGTCCAACCCGAGGGAGTCGGGCTCCGAGGTCAACCTGACCGTCTCCGGGCAGGTCGTGACCTACCGGTTCCTCACCGACGCCGAGATCCAGGCGCAACGCGACAAGGCCCGGCAGAAGCCCGGCGGCCCCGCGGGGGGTGGCGAGTGAGCCGCGCCCTCGTGCTCGCGTGGATGCTCGCCGGGTGCGGCGAGTCCGTGCCGGTCAACTCGCCGCCGCCGCTCGCGCCCGCCCCGCCTCCGAAGGTGGCGGACGCCGCGCCCGCCGCGCCGGAAGACCAGTACTACTACAACCCCGCCGGCAAGCGCGATCCCTTCCAGGGCTTCCTCAACCGGGGCAGCCGCGACGGGGCCGACCTCCCCGCGGACGCGCCGCCGCTCCAGCGGTACGACGTCGACAAGTTCACGCTCAAGGGCGTGATCTGGAACACCGACTCGCCGCGGGCGCTCCTCGTCGACCCCGAGGGGCTCGGCCACGTGGTCCGCCTCGGGGCCTACGTCGGCCGCAACTGGGGCAAGGTCACGTCGATCTCCGAGGACGGCGTCGTCGTCACGGAGGAGTTCCAGGACCCGCAGGGCGAGCTCATCGTGAACCCCGTCTCCGTCGGGTTCGCGAAGGATGCGAAGAAGTAGATGCGCAGCAGCAGCAGCAGCAGGGGAGACTCCATGTTCACCGGACCCCTCCGCGTGGGGATCGTCGCGCTCGTGATGGTCGCCGCCGCCCTCCCCGAGGCCCGCGCGCAGGACGCGGTGCCGCAGGTGGCGGGCGCCTACGTCGCCGCGCAGGACGACGTGACCGTGGTCAGCATCCCGCTGTCCGCGGAGGGCGGGAAGCCCGTCGTGAGCCCTTTCCGGCTCACGAGCCCCGAGCGCGTGGTGATCGACATCTCGGGGGCGAAGCTCGCCGAGGGCGCGAAGGCCGAGGCGGGGGGCATCGTCCAGCGCGCGGAGTTCACGCCCGTCCCCGACGATCCGACCCTCGTCCGCCTCACGCTCTGGCTCGCCGGCCCCGCCAACTGGAGCGTCTCGCAGGACGGCGGCTCCCTCTCGATCACGCTCACGCCCGGCCAGGTCGCCGACCCGCTCGCCGAGGCCCTCGGCGCCGAGCAGCAGAAGCCCGGCGAGGTGCGCCTCTCCGGGCCGCTCGCCGCGCAGGCGGGGGCCGCGCTCACCTCGCTCGACTTCCAGCAGCGGGACCGCACGAGCCGCGTGCTCATCGGCGTGCAGGACGCCGAGCCCGCCGTCTCGCAGCCGGAGCGCGACCTCATCGCGGTGGACATCCCCGGCGCGAAGGTGCCCGAGAGCCTCCAGCGCCCGCTCGACACCCGGTTCTTCTACAGCGCCGTGGACAGCGTCCGCGCCACCGGCACGCGCGCCGGCGCCCGCATCACCATCCGCATGCGCGAGGGCGCCGAGTACCAGGTGCTGCGCGAGGGCGGCCTCACCGTCCTCGAGATCCAGATCCCCGAGGACATCCTCGCCGCGCGCGAGGCGGCGGTGCAGAAGGCCTCGGCGGTCGCCCCCTCCACGCCGGAGACCAACGGCGGCGCCGGCATCCAGGGCGTCGGCGGCGACGAGCGGCTCATCACCGGCAGCGGCAAGACGGTCGACGCGCAGTCGGTGTTCGGCGAGGGCAAGGGCTCCCAGCAGGCCGGCTCCTTCGGCTTCGCTCAGTCCATGACGACCGCGAGCAGCGGCCGCAGCAGCGCCCGGCGGATGAGCATCGACCTGCAGGACGCCGACATCTCCACGGTGTTCCGGTTCGTGGCCGACTTCGCCGACATCAACATCATCGCCTCCGACGACGTGCAGGGGAAGGTCACCGTCCGCCTCAAGGACGTGCCTTGGGACGAGGCGCTCGCCGCCGTGCTCCAGGCGAAGGGCCTCGGCGCCCAGCAGCTCGGCGGGAACATCGTCCGCGTCGCGCCGATCGAGACCATCAAGGCCGAGCAGCAGGCGGCGCTCGAGGCCAAGCGCGCGACCCTCGACCTCGAGGAGCTGTCGGTCTACGTCGCGCCCCTCAACTACGCGACCGCGAACGAGGTCACCGACCAGGTCACGTCCGTCCTGTCCGATCGCGGCAGCGTCCAGGTCGACGAGCGCGGCAACCAGCTCATCATCCGCGACGCCGAGTCCAACATCGCCCAGGCGCGCGAGCTGCTCAAGGCGATGGACAAGCCCAACCGGCAGGTCACGATCGAGGCGCGCTTCGTCGAAGCCGCGACCAGCGCGTCCTCCGCGCTCGGCATCCAGTGGGGCGGCGAGGTCGACGCCTCGGGCAACACCGGGTACCCGACCGGCTGGTTCTTCCCGAGCACCATCGGCGTGGGCGGCGGCATCGCCAACAGCGTGACGCGCGGCGAGTCCTTCTACACGGCGGGCACCGAGTCCCTCCTCGTCGACCTCGGCACGTCCGAGTCGAGCGGCGCCATCTCCTTCGCGCTCGGGAGCATCCCGGGCCTCGTCGACATCGACGTGCGCCTGTCCGCGGCGGAGCGCGACGGCTGGGGCAAGGTCATCTCCAGCCCGCGCGTCACCACGCTCGACAACGAGGAAGCCAACGTCGTCCAGGGCGCCCGCGTGCCCTTCACCTCGGTGAGCAACGGCGGCACCCAGGTCCAGTTCATCGACGCCAACCTCGAGCTCACCGTGACCCCGCACATCACCGCGGAGGGCACGATCTTCATGGACATCGACATCTCGAACGATCGGCCCGACTTCTCCACGACGGTGAACGGCAACCCGGCGATCCAGACGAAGTCCCTCACCACGCGCGTGCTCGTCCCCGACGGCGACACCGCCGTGCTCGGCGGCGTGTACGCCACCACCGAGACGTGGTCGCAGGAGCGCATCCCGCTCCTCGGGAAGATCCCCATCATCGGCTACCTCTTCAAGAACTCGTTCAAGACGCACGAGCAGAACGAGATGCTGGTGTTCATCACGCCGCACATCGTGCCGCTCGAGACGCGGGCGAGCGCCGAGACGGGCTCGGGCACGTAGTGCGCGTGGCCCTCGCCGGGCCGATGGGCGCGGGCAAGTCCACGGTGGGGCGCATCCTCGCGCGCCGCTGGGGCGCGCCCTTCCGGGACCTCGACGCCGCCATCGGCGACGCCTCGGCGATCTTCGCGGCGGAGGGCGAGGCGGGCTTCCGCGCGCGCGAGCGCGCCGCGCTCGCCGAGGCGGTGACGGGCGAGGGCGTGCTCGCGCTGGGCGGCGGCACCGTGGTCGACCCCCGCAACCGCGCTCTGCTCGCGGGCTGGCGCGTCTTCGTGCTCGCGGCGCGCGCGAGCACCCTGCGCGAGCGCATCGGCGGAGGCGCCGGGCGCCCCCTCGCCGGCGAGCTGGACGCGCTCCTCGCCGCGCGCGCGGAGGCCTACGCGGCCGCGGGCGAGCCCGTCGACACCGAGGGCCACACGCCCGAGCAGGTGGCCGACCTCGTGGAGGCGCGGTGCGCGTCGACGTAGGCGGCTACGCCGTCACGCTCGCCGACTCCTTCGCCGGGCTCGACGTCCCGGGGGAGCCCGGGCGCTGCGTGCTGGTCAGCAACCCGGTCGTCGGGCCGCTGTATCGCGCCGAGGTCGAGGCCGAGCTCCGCGCTTCCGGCTGGGACCCCGTCCACGTCGAGGTCCCGGACGGCGAGGTGCACAAGACGCTCGCGACGTACGTCGCGCTCGTCGACGCGATCCTCGACGTCCGTCCCGACCGCCGGACGCCGGTGCTCGCGCTGGGGGGCGGGGTCACCGGCGACCTCGTCGGCTTCGCCGCGGCGACCGCGCTCCGGGGCCTGCCCGTCGTGCAGCTCCCCACCACGCTCCTCGCGATGGTCGACAGCTCGGTCGGCGGAAAGACCGGCGTCAACACCCGGCACGGCAAGAACCTCGTCGGCGCCTTCCACCCGCCGGTGGCGGTGTGGGCCGCGCTCCACGCGCTGCGCACCCTCGACGACGCGGAGCTGCGCTGCGGCCTCGGCGAGGTCGTCAAACACGCGGTGATCGCCGGGCCCGACGCGCTCGCCCGCTGCGAGGCCCTCGCCCCGCGCCTGCTCGCCCGCGACCCCGAGGCGCTGCGCGCGGTGGTCGCCGATTCGGTCGCGACGAAGGCGCGCGTCGTCGCCGCCGACCCCTTCGAGCAGGGGCAACGCGCGGTGCTCAACCTCGGGCACACGCTCGGGCACGCGATCGAGGCGGTCGCCGGCTACGGCGCGCTGCGCCACGGCGAGGCCGTCGCCATCGGGCTCGCCGCGATGGCCCGTTTCGCGACGGCGCGCGGCTGGTGCGAGGACCCGGGGCTCGCCGACCGCATCGCCGGCCTGCTCGTGGCGCTGCGCCTCCCCGTGCGCCCCCCCGGGAACCTCGACCGCCACGCGCTGGAAGCGGCCGTGGGCTTCGACAAGAAGCGGGCGCGTGGTAAGGTGAAGGTGGCGGTCCCTCGCCTCGAGGGTCACATCGAGCTTCGCTCCCTGCCGCTTGACGAGGTCCCTTCGCTGGTTCAAACGCTGTACACCGCCGCGGAGATCCCATGAACGTCCTCTCCCGCCCCCTCGCGCTCCTCGGGCTGCCGCTCCTCGCGCTCGCCTGCACCCCCGGGCCCATGGGCGCGCCGCTCGGCTCCACGGTCGAGATCCACGGCGAGGGGCTCGGCGTCGTCGACCTGAGCACGATGTACACCCAGGACGGCGTGGGGCTCCTGAAGAGCTTCTACGCGATCGTGTGGGGCCCCGAGGACACCTCCAGCGACCAGTCCTCGCCGCTCCCCGGCGTGCAGGTGGAGATCCTGTCCACGTGGATCGGCGCCTACGTGGTGGCGGAGGGCGCGGTCCAGGAGGTCGACGACTTCTCCGACCGCTGCGAGGAGATCGACAACGCCGACGCCGAGTGCGCCGTCTGGTACAGCGTCAACGGCGAGCGCTACGTGGAGTTCGCCGGCGAGTACCAGAACGTCGACGAGTTCCGGCCCACCTACATGGCCGGCGTCACCGACGCGCGCGGCGTGATGCCCTTCTACCTGTTCATCGACGCCCTCGCGTTCGACGACAACGACGAGCCGGTCGACTTCCAGCTCTACGGCACCATCGGCGTGGCGGAGGACGTCTTCGACCTGGAGTGGGCCCAGTAGGTGTCCGGGCTCGACGACGAGATCGCGCGCCTCGCGCGACGCGTGCGCGCCGAGCCCCGGTCCACCGCCTTCGTCGCGCTCGCCGACGCGTGCCGGCGAGCCGGCCGCCTCGACGAGGCGATGCGGGTGTTGCGCGAGGGCTTCCGCGTCCACCCGGACCACGCCGCCGGGCGCGTCGTGCTCGCCCGGGTGCACCTCGACGGCGGCAGCCGCGGGCGCGCGCGCGAGGTGCTCGAGGAGGTCGTCCGCGCCGACCCGGAGAACCTCGCCGCCGCCGGCCTGCTCGCGCGCATCTGGCTCGAGGAGGGGCGGATGGACGAGGCCCGCCCGGTGGTCGAGCGCCTCCGCGTGCTCGCCCCGGACGATCCCGCCGTCGCGCTCTACGCGCGGATGCGCGAGGCCGCTGCGCCCGCGGCGCTGCGCACCGACGATCCCTTCGACCACCCGGCGCTCGCCCGCCGGTTCGCCCGCGACGGCCACTACACGAAGGCGGCGGCGGTTTGGCGGCGCATCGAGGCGAAGGCGGGCGACGACCCCACCGTGCAGCGCGCCATCGCCGCGCTCGAGCGCGCCGCCGCCGGGCTCGGCGACCTCGACGAGGAGCGCCCCGGGCCCCGCGGGCCGCTCCCGGGCCTCGTGTCCGTGCTCGACGCGCTGAAGGACGACGACGACGGGCCCGACGCCCCCTGCCCGGCCAAGGGCAAGGCCGCCGCGATCTGGAAGGCGGGATGAAGGTCCTCGTGCTGCACGGGCCGAACCTCGATCGGCTCGGCGCGCGCGAGCCCGAGGTGTACGGCCGCACCACGCTCGCGGACATCGACGCGCGCCTCGTCGCGCTCGGCCGCGAGCTCGGCGTCGCGGTGGAGAGCTTCCAGTCGGCGCACGAGGGGGCGCTCGTCGATCGCGTCCACGCGAGCGGCGCCGACGCCTTCCTCGTCAACCCCGCGGGCTACACGCACACGAGCGTGGCGCTGCGCGACGCGCTCCTCGCCGCGGGCAAGCCCTTCGTCGAGGTCCACCTCTCCAACGTCCACGCCCGTGAGCCCTTCCGGCACCGCAGCTACTTCAGCGACGTGGCCGTCGGCGTGATCTCGGGGTTCGGCGCCATGAGCTACGAGCTCGGCCTCAGAGGGCTCGTCGCGAAGCTGAGGTAGAGGCGACCGCCAAGACGCCAAGCTCCGCCAAGGGCGCCGAGGCGGGGGAGAAGGGCGGAGCCTTCTTCACGACTTGGCGTGCTTGGCTTCTCCTTGGCGTCTTGGCGGTTTCTCCGCTCCCGGCATGATAGAAGCGCCGGGCTCCGGAGACTGGATGGATCCCAAGCAGATCGACGGCCTCTTGCGACTGATGAAGCGTCGCGGCGTCGCCGAGTTCACGTACGAGACGGGCGAGAAGGGCTCGAAGCTGCAGGTGCGCTTCGAGGGCGTCGCCGGCGGCCCGGTCGCCGCCTACGCGCCCGCGCCCGCCGCCGCGCCGCCCGCGCCCGCCCCCACGGTCTCCGCCGCCCCCGCGCGCCCCGCCACCGAGATGAAGGTCGTGAAGGCGCCGATCGTGGGCACGTTCTACCGCTCGCCCGCGCCCGACGCGCCGCCCTACGTCAACATCGGCGACCGCGTGAAGAAGGGCCAGGTCGTCTGCATCATCGAGGCGATGAAGCTCATGAACCAGATCGAGAGCGATCTGGACGGCATCGTCGCCGAGATCTGCGTCGAGAACGGCCAGCCCGTGCAGTTCGGGCAGGAGCTCTTCCGCCTGGTCCCGGGGTAGGCCTTGTTCCGCAAGGTCCTCATCGCCAACCGCGGCGAGATCGCGATGCGCGTCATCCGCGCGTGCCGCGAGCTCGGCATCCGCACGGTCGCCGTCTACTCCGAGGCCGATCGCCAGGCCGCGCACGTGCGCTTCGCCGACGAGGCCGTGTGCATCGGCCCGCCGCAGGCCCGGCAGAGCTACCTCAACATCCCCGCCGTCATCTCCGCCGCGGACATCACCCGCGCCGACGCGGTTCACCCCGGCTACGGCTTCCTCGCCGAGAACGCGCACTTCGCCGAGGCGGTGAACGCCCACGGCATGACGTTCATCGGCCCCTCGCCGGAGCACCTCCGTCAGTTCGGCGACAAGCTCTCCGCGAAGGCCGCCGCGCGCGCGGCGGGGCTCCCGCTGCTGCCCGGCAGCCACGGCGCGGTCGAGGAGCTGGAGGAGGCGATCGTGGTCGCCCGCCAGACCGGCTTCCCGCTGATGCTCAAGGCGGCGGCGGGCGGCGGCGGCAAGGGCATGCGTGTGGTCGAGGACGAGGAGAAGCTCAAGAGCGTCTTCGTCGTCACCAGCGCCGAGGCGAAGGCCGCGTTCGGCAGCGGCGAGGTCTTCCTCGAGCGCTTCCTCGCCACGCCCCGCCACGTCGAGGTCCAGTTCGCCGGCGATCGCTACGGCGCCGCCGTCCACGTCGGCGAGCGCGACTGCTCCATGCAGCGGCGCCACCAGAAGATCATCGAGGAGGCGCCCGCGCCCAACCTCGACGACGCCCTGCGCGACCGCATCCGCGCCGCCGCGGCGCGCCTCGTCGCCAGCACCGGCTACGTGACCGTCGGCACCTGCGAGTTCCTCGTCCAGGACGGCGAGTTCTTCTTCCTCGAGGTCAACCCGCGCATCCAGGTCGAGCACTGCGTCACCGAGATGGTGACCGGCATCGACCTCGTGCAGCTGCAGATCCGCCTCGCCGCGGGCGAGCCCATGCCCTTCGACCAGAGCGAGGTCCGCCTGCGCGGCCACGCCATCGAGGTGCGCGTGAACGCGGAGGACCCCTGGAAGTTCACGCCCTCGCCCGGGCGCATCACGGGGTACCACGCGCCCGGCGGGCCCGGCATCCGCATCGACAGCGCGGTGCACGAGGGCGCGATGGTGCAGCCTTACTACGACTCGCTCGTCGCGAAGCTCATCGCGTACGCGCCGGACCGCGACGCGGCCGTGCGCAAGCTGCTCGGCGCGATGGACGAGTACGTGGTGGAGGGTATCCGCACCTCGCTGCCGCTGCAGCGGCTGCTCCTGTCCGACCCCGCCTTCCGCGACGTGAAGTTCCACACGCGGTACATCGACGAGTGGCTCCGGAACCGGCCGGGGTAGCTGGTAGCATTCCGGTTCCCGAGGACAGGGCATGGACCGCAACAGCCTCGAGCAGGAAGCGCTGCAGCACATCAACCGCGGGAACACCGACGGCGCGTTGCGGAGCTACCTCGCCATCCTCAAGCTCGACCCTCGCGATCGCCGCATCCGCCAGAAGGTGGGCGACCTCTACCTGAAGGTCGGCAAGCCCGCGGAGGCCGAGCGGCAGTTCCGCGAGATCGCGGACGCGCTCGTGAAGGAGGGCAACCACCGCGCCGCGGTGGCCGTGCTCAAGCAGCTCGTCGCGCTGCGGCCCGACGACCCGCTCCTGCAGCTCGAGCTCGGCGACTGCTACGTCGCGACGAACTATCCGAACGACGCCCGCCAGCCCTACGAGACGGCGCTGCGCCTGCTCGTGAACAGCGGCAACGCGCGCGACGCCGCGCGGGCGGCCCGCAAGGTGGCCGAGCTGCAGCCGGGCGAGCCCGCGCTGAAGCTGCGCGTCGCCGAGCTGCTCGAGGCCGGCGGCGACGCGAACGGGGCCGCCGCCGTCTACCAGGAGGTCGCCGACGAGTACCGCCGGCGAGGCCGCCCCGACGAGGTCGGCCGCATCGCCGAGATGGCGCTGCGGATCAAGCCCGACGACGCGGGGCTCCTGCTCGACGCCGCCGCCGCGCGCGTGGAGGCGCAGGACTGGAAGAAGGCGCTCGTGCACCTCCAGGTGGCCTTCGGGCACGCGCCGCGCGAGCCGCGCACGCTGGACCTGCTCGCGAAGGCCTTCGAGGGCGCCGGCCAGCGCGACAAGGCGCTGAAGGTGCTGCTCGAGCTCTCGCGCGTGGGCGAGGACCGCGGCGACCCCGCGCTGGAGGCCGACGCGCTGAGGCGCGCCGGGAAGCTCGCCCCGGAGGACCCCACCATCCGCGAACGCCTCGCGGCGGCCGACCAGCGCGTCAGCCGCATGGAGCGCCGCCTCACCGCGCTGGTGCTGTCGCAGCCCGCGAGCGAGGACGAGCTGCGCGCGCAGGTCCGCGCCGAGGTCTACCTGCGCTACGGCATGGGCGAGCGCGCCGAGGGTGTCCTCCGCGCGGCGCTCGCCGAGCGCCCGGACTCGCTGCCGCTGCTCGTCGCGCACGCCGAGTGTCTGGCGGCGCTGGGGCGGAAGGACGAGGCCGTGCGGTCGATGGAGCGCGTCCTGCCGCGCGCCGGCGGCGAGGCGGAGGCCGTGATCGAGCGCATCGGCGTGCTGAAGGGCGTCCGCGTGGAGGCGCCGCCGCCCGAGCCCGAGCTCGAGCCCGACGACGGGCCCGATCCCCACGAGGGCGCCGAGGCCCGGGGCGACCGCCTCGCCGAGGCGGGCGACGTGCTGGGCGCGATGAAGTCCTACCGCGAGGCCCTGACGGAGGACCCGCTCAACGACGGCGTGCTCGGCAAGATCGCCGCGCTGCGCCAGGCCTCGCGCGCGGCCGAGGCGCCCACGCAGGGCCCGGTGACGCTCCCGCCCGAGGCCTTCGCCAGCCTCGGCGAGGGCACGTTCGCGGAGGTGTCGCCCGACGCGCTCGACGAGGTCGACGCCCCCGACGAGGACGACCTCGAGGAGGCCCGCGCGCTCTGCGCCGTGGGGCAGTACGCCGACGCCATCGTGCTGGTCGAGCACGCCCCCGGGCTCGACGCGCGCGTGCTCTACGCGCAGGCGCTCCGGGGCGTGGGCGAGGTGGGGCGCGCGCTCGACATCCTGCGCGAGGCCACCAACGAGGCCAGCGACACCGACCCCGGCTACACCGACGCCCTCTTCGAGCTCTCCGCGCTCTACACCGCCACGGGCAAGCACCGGAGCGCCATCCGGCTGCTCGAGGAGCTGAAGGACCTCGACCCTGACTTCCGCACGGTGGAGGTCGACGCGCGGATGCGGGGGTTGCAGAAGTTGTTGAAGGCGTGACGACGAAGTGACGTCACGCGGGGGTGCTTGACCGCCTCCGTCGACGGGCGGATACTCTCCCGTGGAAGGGCGGGAGCACCCCGAGGTGACCCGTGTGCGTGGACATCGAAGCGTGGTTGCGAGCGTACGTCGACGACGTGGACGTCGGCGCACGCGCCGTCGTGGGCGCGTTGGCGTTCGACGGGGACGTGCGCGCGTGGTGCCTGCACGAGCGGCTCCCGGTGCGGCGGCACGTGCGGGCCGCGGCGGTGGTGCTCGGCCAGCGCCTCCCGCGTGTCGTCGAGGCCGCCGGCGGGAGCCCGGACCTGCTCGGGCGGATCGCCGGGCTCGCGAACGGCAAGGAGCGGGACGCGGTGATCGGGGCGCAGGCGCGTTGGCTCGTGCTGCACGGCGACGTGGAGGCCCGTCGCGCGTGGGTGCGGGGCGCCGCTGCCACCGACCCGCGGCCGGAGCCCGCGGACGCGTTGCGGCACGAGATCGCGCGGGCGATGGCCGTGGCCGAAATCGAGCTTTTCGCGGACGTGGCGCATTGCGTGAGGCTCGGCCTGAGACCGGCACAATTGCACAAGTACGCGGCCACGCCGAACCTGAGCGGCCTCCTCGCCCGATCCTCCTCCTTTGCCGACCTGGAGCGGCGGATCAAGGCCGGGCGGCGTCCGGACAGAACTGTCCAGGTGCACATCCTTCAAACGACGGAGGAGGTGCGGTATGACTCGGATGCCGGTACACTTTCTCCTGCCGGCGCGGAGTCGGACGATGAAGACCCAGATCTCTCTCTCTAGCAAGATCCTCGCCTTGGCCCTGATGGGGTCGCCGTTCGTGGGGGAGGCGGGGGCGGCCAGTTGCCCGTCCAGCTTCGCCACACTGACGTGCAACGGCACGTCCGGCTCCAACGTCTGCTCGAAATCTGGGACGGTCGTCACCTGCGATGGCGACGTCAGCGGCGTCGGCGGCAACACGCAGATCTGGGCCACCTCCGAGGTCGCCGACGCGCTCGTCGTGTACGGCACGGAGAGCGACGGTCAGAACTTCTGTTGCGACACGGGCGACTTCACGTTCACGTCGGCGAGCGACTCCCTCGACATCTTCGCGGGTCCTGGAAACGACCAGGTCAATCTCTACGACTCGAACACCGGGTACGATCTGGAGTGCTTCGACGCCTACGTCGACGGCGAGGGTGGTAACGACACCATCACGGGCAGCCACGACGCCACCTACGGGGACTACCTCGTCGGCGGGGCCGGCAACGACAACATCGTGGGCAGCACGGGCAGCGACACCCTGCACGGCGACGGGGGCGTCGACACGCTCTACGGCGGCGACGGCAACGACACGATGGATGGCGGAACGGAAAACGACACGATGCTGGGCGACGCCAACAACGACACCATGAACGGCGGGACGGGGGTGGACCAGATGCAGGGGGGCACGGGCGACGACACGATGGACGGCGACGCCGGGAACGACCTGATGACCGGCAACGGCGGCAACGACACGATGACGGGGGACGGCGACGACGACGAGATGAAGGGCGGCAGCGGCAACGACCTGATGGACGGCTACACCGGCAACGACAAGGTCTGTGGCGGTGACAACGCCGACGCGCTCTACGGCGGGGACGGCGACGACCACATCACCGGCGAGGGCGGCACGGATACGAACGACGGAAACGGCGGGACCAACACGTGCGAACTCGAGGGCTGGAGCAACTGCACGTTCGACAACGCCACGTGTCCCATCACCTGGTGAGGTGTGGTGCTCCTTCTCCTCGCGGTCGCGTGCGCGTCCGATCGGCGTGACGGCCCCTCGCCGTCCAAGCACTCGGACCCCTATCACACAGGCGTCGACACGGCCGGGGGTGACACCTCGGGCCCGGACTCCGCCAAGAGTTCCGACACGCACACGACGAACGAGGAGGAGTTCTGCGCGTTGGAGATCGCGCCTGCCCAGACCTGGGCAGGCGCACCCACCTGTACGGAGGTTGACTTTCGCGGATGGGACTTTGAGGCCGAGCGCGAATTCACGAACGACATTCTCTACTCCGCCCCCTTCGCGGCGCCTCTATCCGACGGCCTCACTCATGTGATCGTGGCCTCGGCGTGGGACGACGTGTCGATGTTCGACATGCAGGCCGGCACGGAAACTATTTTGGAAGGGGTACAGGTGGACTCGAACGGCATTGCCATCGGAAGGCCGCAAGGTGGCTCGCCGGCCATTATGGCGATGGCAAGCCACGATGTGGATCGTGTCTTCATCCAGATTTTCGAGGAGACTGGGAATGTTTTGGGCGCATCAGAGGCGGTCTCCTACACATGGGCGCCATCGATCGTGGACCTGAATTTCGATGGCTCCCCGGAATTCGTCAGCGACGGAGTGGCGCTCGACCGCGATGCTTCCGTACTCGCGGCCACTGCACCGGGTGGGTATTCTCACTACGTCTCGGCTGTGCGCTCGGATGCAGACGACGAGGTCAGCGTGGTTGGAGGCGCGGGAGTCTGGCACGTCGGACAAGGTATCCTGTCTGATTGGACCGGACTTCCCACCCCGACGCCGGGGTACCATCAGCATCCGCACGCCTCCGTCTTTGCTATCGGTAATGAGCGTGTTATTTCAGGCATTAGCGGGTATTCTGTATTCGTGTCAGACATGGATGGCGAGGTAGAATGGGCGTTGGGAACAGCAGACGCTGACGATTGGCCGTCGGAGGACACCATCATGGCCTTCGGCGATGTAAATGGTGATGGCAACCCTGAGATCTGTGCGGGCGCGCAGGGGAGCCTGCAGGTGGTCGACCTCGGTGACCGGCGGGTCCTTTGGTCGGCACCGCACAATGAGTACTACTCGGCGACCGGAGGGTGCGCGATGGCGGACCTCGACGCCGATGGGCGTTACGAGGTCGTTGATTGGGGCGAGCACGGGTTGTTCCTCCGCGATGGGTCCACAGGAGAGGTGCTCGCCTCCCGCGAAGACATCGCGACTGCTGCATTCAACGTTGCACCCATCATCGCAGACGTCGATGACGACGGTAGCGCCGAGATAGTGGTCGCCGGGGGGTACCCGGCGGAGGGCGATTGGCCCCATCAGAGTTGGCTCTGGGTCTTCGGCCCCGCCTCCGGCCGCTGGGCCCGCACCCGCCCCGTCTGGAACCAGATGGCCTACGACGTCACCTCCATCCGCGACGACGGCATCATCAACTCCTTCCCCTTCGCCAACTGGGACACCTACAACAGCTTCCGTGCCCAGCCCGCCCACGACGGCGAGCACCCCGACCTCGTCATCGCCGGCACGGACGCTTGCGCGGACGTGTGCGCCGAGGGGGGAACCATCCGCCTCGCAGTCCAGGTGTCCAACCCTGGCTCCGTCGACGCGTTCGCCGGCAGCATCGTGCGCCTCTACACGTGGACCGAGGCGACCGGCCTCCGTGTAGTCGCGGAGACCGCGCTGGAGGAGACGGTGCCGGCGGGCGAGTCGGCCGAGGGTGTGGTCCTCGAGCTGCCCTACACGGACTGGGGCGATCGCCAGGTGCTGGAGGTCGTGGGCACCCACGACGACGAGTGCGACTGGGTCAACAACCGGGAAGAGGTGTACATCCCAGATCCCTGCGCGGAGGCCCGATGATCGTCGTAATGTTGGCGTGTGTGGACGGACCTCCCGACAAGCCGGACACGCAGGCCCCCGACACGACCGACACCGAAACGACGGACTCGTGTATGCCTGTCACCTGGTACGTGGACGGCGACGCCGACGGCGCCGGGGGCTCCGAGACGGTGGAGGCCTGCGACGCCCCTGACGGCTACGTGGCCACGGGCGCCGACTGCGACGACGCCGACCCAACCCGGAGCCCGCTCCTCGCCGAGGTGTGCGACCCCGCCGACGTCGACGAGGACTGCAGCGGCGCCGCGGACGACGACGACGAGGGCGTCAGCGACGCGACCACGTGGTACCGCGACTACGACGGCGACGGCTACGCCACCGGCGAGGGTCAGACCATCGTCCAGTGCGACGAGCCCGCGGGCTTCACGAGCGTCTCCGGGGACTGTGACGACGAGGACGAGACCATTCACCCAGACGCCACCGAGGTTTGCGACGACGCCGACACGGACGAGGACTGCGACGGACTCGCCGACGACGCCGACGACAGCGTGGACCCGACGACCTTCACCGACCTCCACACGGACGCGGACGGCGACGGATACGGCAGCGCCGAGATCGGGGGTGCCCGATGTGACGAGACAGACGGCCTCGTCGACAACATGGAGGACTGCGACGACACCGACGCGACCGTCGGCACGGCGAGCCCTTGGTACCTCGACGCCGACGGCGACGGCTACGGGGACACCGAGGTGGAAGCCTGCGAGGCTCCTCCCGGCTACGTCGCGGACGGCGGCGACTGCGACGACGCGGATCCGGACCGGAGCCCCGCCGCAACGGAGGTCTGCCTCGACCTCTTCGACCAGGACTGCGACGGATACACCGACGAGTACACCGGCGTGTGCGAGCCGGTCGTGAACGGAGCTGCCGCCGACCTGTGCGACACGGTGACTCCGGCGGACGCGTCGGACTGCACGTCCGGCATCGCGGCGATCCTGTCGTCGGGTGCTTCCTACACTACCGTGGACGACGCGTTGTTGTTCGCTGCCGCCGGGGACGTCGTGACGGTCTGCCCCGGCCGCTGGGCCGAGGCGCTCTCCGTGAACGTCTCTCCGCTCGCCATCGCCGGCTTCGGCGACGGCACCAGCGTCCTCATGCCGGGGAGCGACGTGGGCATCACCGTCGGCGTAGGCGTCGAGCTCACCATCACCGGTCTCACCATCGAAGGCGCGGAGGAGAAACACGGCGCGGCTGTCTACATCGAAGAGGGCGCCTCGGTCTGTGTGTCGTCGTCCGAGTTCGGCCTGAACGAGGCGGAGCGAAAGGGCGGCGCCTTCTACGTCGCGGACACTGCGTCGCTCGTCCTCGACGTCACCACCTTCTATGCGAACGCCGGCGACCAGGGAGGGGCGGTGACCCTCGACGGCGAGGGCACGCTCGTGATCGAGGACAGCACGTTCGTGCTGAACGAAGCCGGCTCCTACGGTGGCGGCCTGGCGGCCACCGCCGGGACCGTCGCGCTCGACAACCTGGTGTTCGACGAGAACACCTCCCAGCAAGGGGGCGCGATCTCGTTCGAGGGGACCGAGCTCGCCATCACGGCCACGACGTTCACGGACAACGTCGGAGCGACGATGGGCGGCGCCATCTTGGTGGACGATGTCGGCGTTCTCGTCGGGGAGAGCGTGGAGTTCCTCGACAACGCGTCGCAGGAGGGCGGGGCGGTCGCGTTCGAGGGGACCGAGCTGTCGATGTCCGCGACGACGTTCTCCGGCAACGCGGCCACGCTCAGGGGCGGCGCGGTGTTCGTCGACAACATCGCGAACTCGATGACCGTGGCGTGCGACACCTGTGTCTTCGAGTACAACGACGCGACGGATGGAGGTGCGCTCCTCCTCTCCGAGACCAACTTCGGTTCTACGCTAAACATGACCGACAGCACGTTCACCGGGAACGTGGCGGTGGATGGTGGCGTGGTTCAGGTCCGTCAGGAGAATTGGGACTTGGCCTTCGAGAGCTGCGCGTTCACGGGAAATGACGCCACGGATGAAGGCGGAGTTCTTCACCTGGGTGTGTCCGCCGGCGGGCACGTCGCGTTCGACACGTGCTCGGTCACCTCCAACACGGCCTCGGAGGGTGGTGGGGTGTTCCTCGCCGAGACCACCGCAACCGTGCTGACCTCCACCGACTCCGACTGGGGCGAGGGTGCCGACGACAACACCCCCGCCGACGTCAACGTGTACAGCTACGGCTCCGCCGCCACGTTCACGTGCACGTGGGACACCTGCGAGTGACGCCGGCGTTCCTCTACGACAACGACGCCCACGTCGAGAAGAACCAGCGCCTCGGCCCGGAGGTGAAGGGCGCGCGCGGGCTCGTCGGCCGGCAGGTGGCGAGCAGCGAGTTCATCGACGCCTACATCCGCCACGGGCGGTGGGACCGAATCGTCGGGCTCGTGCGGACGGAGTCGAGCCGCGCCTCGCTCGTGGAGCGTTTCCGCGCGCAGGTCAGGGACCCCGCGCAATCGCTCCGAATCGTGCCCGTCGCGGCCTTCCACGACCGGTTCCTCGCCGGACCGACCGCCGAGGTGGTGCATTTGCCGCACCCGTTGGAGCCGGAGTACGCATGGGCCCGGCAGCATGCGGCCCCACACGGCTTCGCGCTCTCTGGGGTGACCCACACCATCTGCAGCCGCGCGATCATGGACACCTTCACGTCGCTGGTCACGGCGCCGTTCGAGCCCTACGACACCCTCTTCTGCATCTCCCGCGCGTCCGTAGAGGTGGTGAGGCGTGTCACCTCCAACTACGCCGCGTGGCTGAAGGAGCGCCACGGCGGCAATCCGAGGCTCCGCGCTCGCCTGGAGCACGTGCCCCTCGGCGTGGACACCGAGAAGTTCCGTCCCGCGACTCCGGAGGAGCGTGCGAGCGCCCGCAAGGAGCTGGGCATCGACCCGAACGCCCTCGTGGTGCTCTACGTCGGACGCTTCACCCACTTCGCGAAGGTCCACCCGTTCCCGATGTTCCGGGGCGTCGCGGAGGCCGCGCGCGCGACCGGACGGAAGGTCCACATCGTCCTGGCGGGGTGGGCGGAGGAGGACAAGGTGACGCAGCTCTTCGAGGAGGGCGCGCGCATCTTCGCGGCGGGCATCCCGACGACCTTCGTGAACGGCATGGATCCGAAGTGGCGCTTCCGCGTGTGGCGCTGCGGCGACGTGTTCACGTCGCTCACCGACAACATCCAGGAGACGCTCTCGCAGACGATCCTCGAGGCCCAGGCCTGCGGGATGCCCGTGGTGGTGACGGATTGGGACGGCTGCCGGGACGAGGTGGCCGACGGGGAGACCGGCTTCCGCGTGCCGACGCGGATGGTGGAAGGGGCGACGTGGAGTGGGACGAGCCGGTACCTCTTCGGCGAGTCGACCTACGCGGAGCTGTTGGCCGACACGAACCAGACGGTCTCGGTGGACGTTCCGGCCGCCGCCGCTGCGTTCCGGCGTCTGTTCGAGGACGCCGCGCTGCGCGAGAGCATGGGCGGCGCGGCGCGGCAGCGGGTCCTCGAGTTGTTCACGTGGCGCCATGTCGTTGCGCGGTACGAAGAGGTTTGGCGTGAGCAGGAGGCTGTTCGCCTGGAGTACGCGCGAGCGGAGCGCACCGAAGTACACACCCCGCCGCCCTACCCGGACGTCGAGTTCTCCTTCGCGTCGTACCGGTCCGAGGTGCTCCCCCCCGACCGCCGCGTGGTTTGTGGGCCGGACGCGGAAGGGGAGCTCGAGGTGATGCTCGGCTTCGCGCTCACGAGCTACCGGAAGAACCGGCGTGTCGCCGACCTCCCGACGCTCCATCGCGCCCTTCGCCGAGCCGAAGGCGGCTGCACGATCTCGGAGGCGTGCGAGGCGCTCGGTCCGGACCCCGAGCGCGCCCGGGCCACCGTCGCGTGGATGCTCAAGTACGACCTGCTCCGCGTCACGACCCCGCACGCGTCGCTCCTTCGGTAGCTCGCCCCCGACCCCCGCAACCCGCTACGATGCGCGCGATGAGCGAGCGTCGCACACGCGTCAAGACGCGGACGACCGATGGGTGGGGGCGGCGCGGAGGCGCGCGCGCCCGCGGCCTCTTCGCCTTCGCGTTCGCCTGCGTGCTCCTCGGGCTCGCCGAGGTGCTCGCCCGCTTCCACGCCGTGCCCGACGCGCGGGCCCCGCTGCTCGACGGGGTCACGCGGCAGGGCGTGGTCACGCTGCACGGCAACCCCTGGCTGCTCTGGGAGCTCGGCCCCGGCGTGAACGTGGAGGAGGGCGTGAGCGTGCGCGTCAACGCCCTCGGCATGCGCGACCGCGAGCGCGGGCCGAAGACCGGGCGCCGCGCGCTCGCGCTGGGCGACTCGAGCGTCTACGGCTTCGGCGTGCCCGACGAGGCCGTGTTCACCGCGGTGCTCGAGGCGAAGACCGGCGACGAGTTCGTCAACCAGGCCGTCCCCGGGCACTCGACCTTCCAGCAGCTGAACCTGCTGCGGATGCGCGGGCTGGCCCTCGATCCCGACCTGCTGATCGTCGCGACGTTGTGGTCGGACAACAACTTCGACACGTTCGTCGACGCGAACCTGCTCGCCAGCTACGCCGGCTGGGAGGAGAGCGCCACCCAGCGCGCGCGCGCGCAGCTCGAGCGGTCCTCGCTGTTCCGCGTGCTCGACTACCACCTGCGCGTCAAGCCGCAGGGCGAGCGCGCCCGGAAGGTGGGCTGGATGCTCAGCGGCGAGCACGTCCCGGGGACCGGCCAGCGGCGCGTCGCCCTGCAGGACTACGCCGACAACCTCGAGACCTTCTGCCGCCTCATGGCCGCGCGCGGCGGTGGCGTCGTGTTCGTCACGCTGCCGAACCGCGTCGACGTCGTGACCACCGACGACGACATGGCCTGGGAGCCCTACCGGCAGGCGATGGCCGACACCGCCGCACGCTGGGGCGCGCCCCGCGTCGACATGCCGGCGGTGTTCCGCGCGTCGGGGCTCTCGGCGGACGAGCTCTTCCTCGACGAGATGCACCCGACGATCGCCGGGCACGCGCTCATGGCCCGCGCCGTGGAGGCGGCGCTCGCGCCCGGCTGGCCGGTCCTGACCGCCCCGTCGGGCCCCGTGCCCACGTGGGTCGACCCCCGCGCCGACGCCGACGCCCCTCGCGTCTACGTCGAGCGCGTCAACCTCGCCGAGGACACCGCCGCCCCGATCGAGGAGGTGGACCCGAAGCGGGGGCCCGCGCTCGTCGGCGTCGTCGCGTTGCCGATCCACGCCGTCGGCCCCCACGTGCTCGACGCCGTCGTGGACGGCAAGACCATCGGCAGCGTGCTCGTGGAGGGCGACGGCCCCGTGCGGCTGCGCGTCGGCTACGTCCCCGACAGGGTCCGCGTCGCGCTGCGCAAGGACCTCGACGGCGACGGCGCAGCCGAGGAGATCGCCGCCCTGCCCGAGCAGGAGGTGGGGCCCGAGGAGACCGTCTCGCTCGACTTCCGGGGCGACGCCCCGCCCGGCGCGCCCCGGGAGTGAGCCCGCGCGGCGCTACCCCATGCCCTCGGCGGCCGGGTGCTTGGGCAGCCCGGGCATCGTCTGGATGTCGCCGGCGAGGGCGACGACGAAGCCGGCGCCCGCGTAGTGGCGCAGCTCGCGGACGTGGAGCTTCCACGGGCCGGTCGACTTCGGGTCGTCCCGCAGCGACATCTGCGTCTTCGCGACGCACACCGGCGTGTCGGTGGGGAGCTTCTCGAGCGCCTTCGCGGCCGCCGGCGCGAACGTCACGCCCTCGGCGCCGTACGCCTCGGTGGCGATGGCGTGGAGCTTGCGGTCGACCGGCGCGTCCAGCGGGTAGAGGTGCTTCGGCTGGCCCTTCCGCATGACCTCGCGCACGGCGTCGGCGAGATCGAGGCTGCCCTCGCCGCCGCGGGCGTAGCCGTCGCAGGGCGCGAACGCGGCGCCGCGCGCCTCGCAGTGCCGGGCGAGGGCGGCGACCTCCCCCGGCCCGTCGTCGGGGAAGCGGTTCAGGCACACGACGGGCTGCAGCCCGAAGCGCTGCACCAGCGCGACGTGGTGGTCGAGGTTCGCGAGCCCGTGCTGCTTCAGCGCGCGCGACGTCGCCACGAGCACGACGGCGTCGGGCCAGACGCCGGCGCTCCGGCACTTGATGTCGAGGAACTTCTCGCCGCCGAGCTCCATCGCGAAGCCCGCCTCGGTGATCGCCACCTCGCCGTGGGTGAGGCCCATCCGCGTGGCGAGGGCGCTGTTGCAGCCGTGGGCGATGTTGGCGAACGGCCCGCCGTGGACCAGCGCCGGGCCGCCCTCCCGGGTCTGCACGAGGTTGGGCATCAGCGCGTCGCGCAGGAGCGTGGCCATCGCGCCGGCGGCGTGGAGGTCCTCGGCGGTGACGGGCGTGCCGTCGGGTCGCTCGGCGACCACCACCCGCCCGAGGCGGGCGCGCAGGTCCTCGTGGCCGCTCGCGAGGCAGAAGAGCGCCATCACCTCGCTCGCCGCGGTGATGTCGAACCGCGCCTCGCGCGCGGGGCCGTCGTCGAGGCCGACCACGAGGTGCCGGAGCGCGCGGTCGTTGACGTCGAGCACGCGGGGCCAGCGGACCTTGCGGGCGTCGAAACCGCCGTCGCCCCAGTACAGACGGTTGTCGACCATCGCGGCGCAGAGGTTGTGCGAGGCGGCGATGGCGTGGAAGTCGCCGGTCAGGCCGAGGTTGATGTCGTCGGAGGGCTCGAGGATCGCGGCGCCGCCGCCGGTCCCGCCGCCCTTCTTGCCGAACACCGGCCCCATCGAGGGCTGCCGCAGCACGGCGACCGCGCGGGTGCCGCGCCGCCGCATGCCCATCGCCAGCGCGACGGCCATCGTCGTCTTGCCCTCGCCGGCGACCGTCGGCGTCATCGCCGACACCAGCACCAGCCGCCCCTTCGGCGCGCCGATCTGCGAGAGATCGACCTTCGCCCGCCCGGGGCCCCAGGGTTCCGCCTTCACGCCCAGCTCGGAGGCCACGTCGAGGATCGGTCTCATGCGGGGCACCCTACTCGGCGCCTTCCTCACGGGCCCTCCGTTAGCGGACCGGCGCGCAGCGCCGCCGGCTGAAGCCCGTAGCCTGTAGCCCGTAGCCGTACGGCGTCATGGGATGACGCCGTACCAGGTGTCCAGACACACGACGGTCACGTTGCTCCACGCGTGCATCAGCGCGCCCGCCAGCGTGCCGCCGGAGCGCTCGCGCAGCCAGCCGAACAGGAGCCCCGGGAAGAACGTGGCGAAGTGCCACCAGCGCACCGTCACCAGCGAGTGCCCGAACGCGAAGAAGAGCGAGGCGATCACGAGGCCCCAGCCGATCGGCACCCCGAACACGAGGAACTTGCGGGGGAACACCTCGTTGAGCCGCGTCTGGAAGTAGCCGCGGTAGAAGAACTCCTCGGGGATCGCCACGAAGAACAGGTGGTACGGCACGAGCAGGAGCCAGTCCTTCGGGAGCCGGAACCGCGGCGTGACCGTGTCCAGCAGCGAGCCGGTGAAGAGCGGGTCGAGCACCCCGAGCTTGTGCGCCTTGATGGCGAGCACCACGAAGTTCTGCCACACGTGGTAGGCCGCGAGCCACGGGATCAGGATGAGCGCGACCACCTTCGCGACGAGCCAGAGCGCTTCGCCCCACGCCTTGCCGTCCGAGAACGCGGGGATGGCGATGCGGTAGGCGTAGCTGTCGACCTTGCGCCACGCGCACAACCCGACGGGCGCGTAGATGAACAGGAACGGCACGGCGGCGAGCGTCCAGTCGGGGAGCCCCATGCGCTGGACGGTCACGACGAGGCGGATCGCGAGGAGCGTCGCGAGCCACAGGAGCGTGAGCTCTACGAGGACGCGCCTCTTGGCGGCGGGGGAGGGGTCGGTCGCGCGGTCGCCGAGGCCGAGGGGCGGCGGGCCGTGCTCCCCGTGCGGTACCCCTCGAGATCCAGTGTGATCCAAGAAAAGCCCTCCGCCCGGCACGCTTCGGTCACGAACGCGCGCGCCTCCACGAGGCGCGGCATGTCGGCGATCTCTACCTCGATGCGCAAGAGCTCGGCGCCGTCCACGTCGTGGTAGCGCACGCGGAACTGCCGCAGCCCGAGCTCGCGGAGCGCGCTCTCCACGCGGCCCACGCGCGCGACGCGCTCGTGCGTGACGCGCGTGCCGACGGGGAAGCGGCTCCCGAGGCACGCGAAGCTCGGCTTGTCCCACACCGGCATGCCGAGCGCGCGCGCCGTGTCGCGCACCTTCGCCTTCGAGAACCCGGCCTCGACCAGCGGGTGCCGCACGGCGTGCTCGACGGCGGCGCGCAGGCCCGGGCGGTGCTCGCCGAGGTCGTCGACGATGGTGCCGTCGCAGACGTGGGTGATGCCCTCGCGGACCGCGACGACGCGGGCCAGATCGAAGAGCTCGGTCTTGCAGAAGTAGCAGCGGTCGCCGTCGTTGCGGGCGTAGCCCTCGCGCTCGAGCTCGTGCGCGGCGACCACGAGGTGGCGCGCGCCGATCGACGCCGCGAAGCGCTTGGCCTCGGCGCACTCCTCGGCCGGGAACGTCGGCGAGTCGGCCGTCAGCGCGACGGCGCGCGGGCCCAGCTCGTCGACCGCGACCTTCAGCACCAGCGCGGAGTCGACCCCGCCGGAGAAAGCGACGAGCACGCGGTCCATGTCGCGGAGGATGCGCCGGAGCGCGGTCAGCTCGGCTCCCACGCGACCTCCTCGCCCGGGGCGATGCCCAGCTCCGCGGCGGCGCTGCCGTCGCGCACCGCGACCTCGAGCCGCGAGGTGCTGCCGGTGAGCGCCACGGCCTCGCCGAGGTCGGCCTCGCCGTACGCCCTCACCACGCGCAGGCGCCGGCCGCGCACCCGGACGGCGCCGTCGTCGCGGGCGGGGAGGTTCGTGACGGCGTTGCCGAAGTGGTCGACGTACAACACCTCCCCTACGTCGCCCCGCGGCGCGGGGATGGCAAGTCGGACGGGCTCGCCGATCACGGGACCGTCGAAGCGCTGGGCGAGCGCGAGGCGCGCCGCGACCGGCGCGAACAGGTCGCGACCGTGGAACGTCCGCGAGGGCAGAGGCCCGGCCTCGATGGCCCACACCTCGGGCGAGGGCAGCAGCGTGAAGAGGCCGTTGTCCGGCCCCACGAACCAGCGATCCGCGGCCCGCGCGACCACCGGCCGGCGATCCGTGCCCACGCCGGGATCGACGACGCAGACGAACACCGTGGCGGGCGGGAAGAAGGGCCAGGCCGCGTCGAGGAACAGCGCGCCGACGCGCACGTCCTGGGGCGGCACGCCGTGGGTGACGTCGAGGACCGGCACGCCGGGGGCGATGCCCGCGATCACGCCCTTCATCACGCCGACGTAGGGGTCCGAGAGCCCGAAGTCGGTCAGCAGCGCGATCGTCATCCGAGCAGCGCGTCCGCCGGGTCGACGCCGACGAGCCCGGCGTCGACGCTGGCGACGATGCGCGGCCCCCCCGCGGACAGGTCCATCAGCGGCCCGTCGCGCAGGACCTGCCCGCGCCGGTCCACCACGAGCCGGACCGTGGGCCGCTGCCCGAGGCCGGGGGTGGAGGCGTAGACGATCGCGACCTCGCCCGAGTCGAGCAGCACGGCCGTGCCGAGCGGCCAGGGCCCCAGCATCTCGGCGAAGACCTTGAGCAGCGCCTTGTCGTAGCGCCGCCCCGCCTGCGCCTGCATGCGCAGGAGCGCCTCGTCCGGCAGGAGCCCCTGCCGGAGCCCGCTGCGGGCGACGAGCGCGTCGTAGTCGACGGCCACGGCGACGATGCGCGCGAAGAGGTGGAGCCGCCCGTGCCCGCGGTCGAGCGGCGCCTTGTGCTCCCACACGGCGAGCATGCGCCGGGCGAGCCCGGCGGAGAGCGGAGGCCGCGCGAGCTGCGCCCCGGCGGCGTTCACGGCGGCGGCCTCGTCGGCGCCCTCGGGGAGATCGGCGGCGAGCAGCGCGGCGAGCCCGAGGTCGACGAGGTCGCCGCGGCCGAGGCCGAGGCGCTGGCCGAGCGCGATCGCGAGGATGGCGGCGTGGACGCAGTGGCGCGTGGCGACGTCCTCGTCGTCGGCGAGCGCGGAGAGCGCGAGGTGGACGCGCGGCTCGGCCTCGGCGCGCTCGACGACGAGGCGCATCGCCCGGCGTACCTCGAGCGGCGCGCCCGCGAGCGAGCGGGCCGCGCGCGCCTTCGCCACCGCGTACCAGAGCCGCCCGTAGACCTTGAGCGACTCGGGCGCCGCGCGGGCGACGGAGGCGTCGCCGGCCTCGCCGCGGGGGAGGAGGCGGACGGCGGCGGCGCCGTTGAGCTCGAGCCAGCGCTGCAGCGCGTCGAGGTCGAAGTTCGCCGGGACCGAGCGGAGCCCGCGGAAGAGCGCGAGGAGCGCGTCGCGGTCCACCGCGCCCCGCACCGCGAAGCCGCCGGCCCCGTGGGCGCCGAGCGCGCGGTCGAGGTCGGCGAGCGCGTCGGCGACGGCCGCGGCCACGCGGACGGGGCTGCCGGAGACGACGAGCCCGCACTCGGACAGCTCGACCTGCGGCGAAGGGTACGCGGCGAGCACCGCGAGGTCGGCCACGAGCCACGAGACGGCGCGCGCGGCCGGCCGCCCCGCGAGCTCGCCGCCGGCGTCGAGGCGGGCCACGATCGCGAGGTGGGCGGCGAGGCCGGGCCCGAGGTCCGTCACGCGCCCTCCTCGAGCAGCCGCTTCGCGTCGTCGGCGAGCGCGGGGACCGTCGCCGCGACCTGCTGGATGGCGGCCCGCGCGCGGGTGGTGCCGACGGCCTTGAGCGCGTGCAGCGCGTACTTCGGCACCGACGGGCTGGAGGCGGCGCGGCGGCCCGTGGCGAGGTCGATCAGCGCGCCTTCGGCGCGGTCGCGGGCGAGGCGGGCCAGCGCGAGGCAGAGCGCGCGGGCCTCGGCGTCGCCGAGGTCGGCGGCGGCGGCGAGGCGGGCCTCGAGCTTCGGCGCCACCTCGGCGTCGCGGTAGGCGACGCAGTAGCGCAGCGCCTCCACGCGGACCGGCTCGGCCGGATCTTCCAGCCGGCGCTTCACGAGGTCGCGCACGCGGGGCGCGCGCTGCTTGCGGAGCGCGAAGAGCACGGCCTCGCGCACGGCGGGGTCGGCGTGGTCGGCGTGGGCGAACACGGGCTCGATGAGCTTGGGATCGTCGGAGCGCGCCGCCATCGCCAGCGCCATCAGGAGCTCGCCCGTCCCGGCGCCGCCGAGCCGCGAGCGGATCGCGTCGGCGGAGATCGCGCCGCTGACGGTCTCGCGGACGAGGACGGCGTCGGCGAGCACCCGCGCGGCCCAGCGCGGCAGCGCCTCGGCGAGGGCGCGGACGGCCTCCTCCTCCGACACGAGGGAAAAGAGGCTGAAGAGCTCGCCCCGGAGGTCGTTCTCGCCGGCGTCGGCCAGCACCCGGAGGAGGCGGTCGCGCAGCGGGGGGCGGGCGAGCGCCTGCGCGGCGAGGCGGATCTCCTCGCGCAGCGGCGCGTCGAGGTCGAGCTCGGGGTCGAGGTGCTCGAGCAGCTTGTGCAACGGCGCGCTGGGAGGGGTGGGGCCGCCGAGCAGATCGAGCACGTAGCCGAGCAGCGCGTGCACCTGGACGGGGACGCGGTCGGGGTCGGTCTCGCGCGCGAGGCAGGCGATCAGCGTGCCGCCGACGGCGCCCGGCGTGAGGTCGGCGCCGGAGCGGACCGAGGCCGCCTCGGCGGCGAGCTCGGGGGGGATGGCGGCGCCGGCCGCCTTCACGTTCATGAGCGAGGCGGGCTCGGGGGCGGCGGTGTCGCGCAGGCGGCGCAGCTCGGCGGAGGCCTCGTCGGTGAGCGTGCCCACGACGACGGCGCCCTCGGCGGTGCGCTCGCCGCCCGTCCCGGCGCCGCGCAGGCGCCCGGGCGTGCGCAGTTCGGCGTCGCCGCCGGTCTCGCTCACCACGCGCTCGACGTGCACGTGGGGCATCTCGAGGCCCCAGAGCGCGGCCTCGAGGTCGGCGTCGCCCTGCCCGGGGGGCGGCCAGGCGGTGAGCAGGATGCGCGCGAGCTGGAGGAGCTCGTCCTCGCCCACCCCGGCGAACACGGCGAGCCCGCGCACGCCCGCGGCGTGCAGCGTGTCGGCGACGTCGCGCTCGGCGCCGTCGAGCACGGGGATCTCGCCGTACCAGAGGCCGGCGGGGGCCACGCCGATCACCACGACGGGCGTGCCGGCGAGGGCCTCCTGCATCCCGCAGAGCCACGCGGTGCGCGCCGCGTCCGTCACGCGCAACAGCTCGAGGCCGCCCGGCTGGAGGCGGTGCGCGCGCGCGCCGCGCACGAGCGCATGCAGGGCCGTACGGAGCGCCCCGGGGACGCCCCCGCCCTCGACTGCGCGCGCGTCCGGCACCCGCGTCGGTCCGCCGGAGTTCACCATGGGCGCGACGATAACCCGGGGGCGCGCCCGCCGTCCCCGCCCGCCCATCCTGTATGCTTGCGCGCGATGGGTCACACGCCGCTCGGCGAAGTCTGCCTTTCCCTGGGGCTGATGCGCCCCGAGGACGTGGACGTCGTGCTCGCGCGGCTGCGCGAGGGCCGCAGCGCGCGGTTCGGCGAGCTCGCGGTCGAGCTGGGCATGCTCGACGACGACGGGCTCGCCCGCGCCCTCGCGCAGCAGTTCCGCCTCAACATGGTGCCGGACGACCGCCTCGCGCGGCTGTCGGTGGCGCCCGAGGTGCTCGACCTCATCCCGCGCGGGCTCATCCGCGAGCGGATGCTGGTCCCGACGTTCCTCGACGAGGAGAAGCGCGTCCTGTCGCTGCTCGTCGCCGATCCGACCGACATCCCCTCGCTCCGCGCGGCCCAGACCGCCGCGCGCGCCGCGCGCCTCCGCCTGTTCGTGGCGCCGCGCGGGGCGATGAGGAGCCTGATCGATCGGCTGCTGCCGCCCGAGGAAGACGTCGCCGACGAGCGGAGCGGCCCCGAGCCCACCGCCCCGCGCGGCATCACGGTCGTCTTCGAGCCCGACTCCGAGCGCGCGAACGCGCTCCGCCGCCTCGAGCACCTCGAGGGCGGCAGCGCCGAGATCGTCGGCGACCCCGAGCAGGTGAGCGCGTTCATCGAGGCCAACCAGGCCGACCGCGTCTTCTTCCGCCGCAGCGTCGCCCACGAGGTGGAGCCCTACCTCCCGGCGTGGCGACGGCTCCGTCCGCTCCTGCTCGCCTGCCCGATCGACGCGTACGGTCCGTCGCGGCGCGCCGCGGTCTCGTACGACCGCGCCCGCGGCTTCCACGTGGCGCTGCTGCGCCACCTCCTCCTCGCCGGGCGGCCCGACGGCGGCGCGGACGTCCAGCTCGCCGCCGACCTCGCCCACGAGCTCGCCGAGGAGATGGGCCTGCCCGGCGAGCACCGCGACGCCGTCGCGCTCGTCGCGCTCTTCGCCGAGCTCGCCGAGGGCGACACGGAGGACCGCCGCTACGTGCGCGTGGGCGAGCTCCTGCGCCGCTTCGACCCGCCCTACGACGTGGGATCGCTGCTCGACGCGCTCGGCCAGCGCGCCCGGGGCGAGGAGGGGCCCGGCCGGCACCTCGGCGCCGACGTCGTCTTCACGGCGCGGGCGGTCGCGCGGGCGGGCGCCGGCGAGGACCCCGTCGCGATGCTCGGCGAGGACGCCGCGCGGCACGACGGCGCCGTGCTCAAGGCGGCCGCCGCGGTGCTCCGGCGGCGTGGGCTGCGCCGCCAGGTCGCCGGCGGGGCCGAGGCCGGCGGGTTCGCCATCGCCGCGGGCGCGGGCGCTGACGGGGGCGGGCCGGCGATCGCCGGGCGGCTCGCCGACCTCGGGCTCGTCGACCTGCTCCAGACGCTCACGCTCGCGGGCAAGACGGCCCTCGTGAACGTCGTCGGCACCGCGGAGATCGGGACGGTCCAGGTCCGGGACGGGCGCATCGTGGCGGCCTGGCACGGCGCGCGCGACGGCGAGGAGGCGTTCCACTCGCTCGCGGCGTCGTCCGACGGCCGCTTCGAGGTCCGCTTCGCCGACGACGGCCGCACCAACCTGTCCGGTAAGTCGGAGTACCTCATGCTCGAAGCCGTTCGCCGTCGGGACGAGCGGCGGGCGTAGGGCAACGGTTAACGACGGCGCCGCGGAGGTCCGGATGCCGTCGAGCCTTTCGAACTTGCTGACGTGGAAGCCCCTCGCCCCCGGCGAGCCGGCGACGCCGCTCTCGCTGACGGCCGACGAGGGCACCTGGATCAAGCTGCCCGACTTCAAGGGGCACCTCAACGTGCTCCTCGTGTTCGTGCGCTCGCTGGATTCCGCGGAGACCGACCGCTACTGCCGCGAGCTCGAGGCGGACCGCGCGCGCTTCGAGGCCCTCGACACGGCGATCTTCGCGGTGCACACCTCCCGCACCGACGTGCTGCGCGCCTACCGGCAGAAGCTGGGCCTCGGGTTCTACCTGCTCTACGATCCGCTCGCGCTCGCCGCGCGGGGCTTCCGCGCCTCCGGGCGGGTGCGGCCCCTCACGAAGGACAACGTCGTGCTCGTCGGCAAGGACGGGAAGGTCGTGCTCGCCGAGCGCGGCCGTCCGCCGGTGGAGAAGCTGCTCGAGGCCGTCGCCCGCGCGGAGGGCAAGGAGGTCCCGCCCCCGCCGAGGCCGCCCGAGCCCTCCACCGTCCGCGACCCCGGGAAGGGCCCCGCGCCGGTCGTGGACATCGAGTCGGATCACGCGCTGAAGCTGCTCGAGGAGGCCGACTCCCCCTACGTGCTCGTCGACGTGCGCACGAAGGGCGAGTTCGAGCGCGAGCGTTCCCCGCGGGCGCGGCACATTCCCGTCGACGAGCTCCCCCACCGCTACGCCGAGCTGGGCCAGACCACGCACCTGATCTTCGTGTGTCAGGGCGGGGGACGCTCCGCCGCCGCGGCGGAGTTCATGTCCAGCATCGGCGCGTCGCAGATCTTCAACGTGCTCGGCGGAATGTCGGAGTGGAAGGGTCCGAAGGTGGGCGGAGTCGCGGGCGGCGCGTAGCTTCCCCGAACCGCCCGGGGCCGTTGCCCCGCCCTCCGCCGCCCTGCTACCCTACCGGGACCTCATGGGAACGAACCTCGCCACGGCCTCCACGATCTGCCCCTTCTGCAAGGGAGCGATCCCCGCGGACACGATCCGCTTCGGAGGCAACTGCCCCCATTGCCTGCTCGAGATCCCCGGGGAGGAAGCCCCGACCGATCCCGGGAAGATCGCGCGGCTGCGCGCCGAGGCCGAGGCCCAGCGCTCGCGCCGGAGCCGCGTCCGTCGCAACGCGGTGCTCGCCGTGGTGTTGATGCTGATGACCGTGGCGGGGGGCGCCGCCGGCTACCTGCAGTGGCAGAAGCAGCAGGAAGCGCTGGTGATGGAGCTCGACGACTTCTACATGGTGCCGCTCGAGCAGCTGCAGACGGCGCCGAAGCCCGAGGCCACGCCCGCGCCCACGACCGAGGCGAAGGCCGGCCCCGCCGTGAAACGCCCGCCGCGCGGATCCCAGTCGAACCCGGGCTCGCCCGCCACGCCGTCGTCCTCCGGTCCGGACGGCGCCGCCGCGCAGGCGCCGGCCATGAAGGGCCCCAGCAGCTCCGCGCCCACCGGCGACGCTCTGCCCGCCGAGCTCGCCGCCAAGACCACCGTCACGCCCGGCGGCGGCTTCGGCGAGGTCGACATCGGCGTGTCCCGCATGGGCCTCGGCGACAAGACGCTCGCCGACGAGGCGGAGATCTTCGAGATGGCCAAGCGGGTGATCAACTCGACCACCCCGCAGATGACCTCCTGCTACAACCAGCGCCTCAAGCAGGTCGACGGCCTGCAGGGCGCCTGGAAGCTGTCCTTCGTCATCGCCCGCGACGGCACGACGAAGAACGTGTCGGTCTCCGGCGTGAACATGCAGGACGCCGAGCTCGAGAGCTGCATGTCCCGCGCGGTCGCGGCCTGGAAGTTCCAGAAGATCGCGAAGGACCAGCCGGTCAACAAGACCTACCGGTTCGCGCCGCAGAACGCCTGGTAGCCTACAGGCGCTTCCTCAACAGCAGGGCGTCGCACCCATCCGCGTAGTACCGCGGCCGTACGCCCGCCGGACCCCAGCCGAGCGCCGCGTAGAGCGCGATCGCGGGCTCGTTGTCGCGGCGGACCTCGAGCCAGCCGGTCTCCGCGCGCCCGCGCGCGGCGCCCTCCAGCGCGTCCATGAGCCGCCGGCCGAGGCCGCCGCGGCGACGGGCGGGGTCGACGCCGACGTGCAGGACGTGCAGCTCGTCGAGCACCACCCAGCCGATCGCCATCCCCAAGAGCCGCTCGTCCTCGAGCACGAGCACCACGCCGCCGGGCCGCCCCAGCTCCTCGGCGAGCATCCCGCGGGTCCAGGGCTCGCCGGGGAAGCAGCGGGCCTCGAGCTCGCAGAGGGCGTCGAGGTCGGCGGCGGTGGCGTCGCGGATCACGAGAGGAAGACCGGAAAGTGGGGGACCTTCCGGTCAGGTGGCGAGATTCCGGTCGTGGCGACCGGAAAGTGGGGGACCTGCCGGTCAGGTAGTGAGATTCCGGTCGTGGCGACCGGAAAGTGGGGGACCTGCCGGTCAGGTGGCGAGGTTCCGGCAGTGGCGACCGGAAAGTGGGGGACCTGCCGGTCAGGTGGCGAGATGCCGGCAGTGGCGACCGGAAAGTGGGGGACCTGCCGGTCAGGTGGCGAGATTCCGGTCGTCACCGCACCTCCCGCACCGTCGTCCGCGCACGCTGCTGGGCGATCCACGGCGCGTACGCCGCGATCCAGCCCTCGCGGTCGAGCGGGACGCCGGTGGCGGCGCCGAGGTTGCGCAGGACGTAGCGCTCCACGACGAGCCGGCTGTACAGGAGCCCCATCAGGTGCTCGTCGTCGACGCCCCACCGCGCGAGGAACGCGGCGTGGTCCTCGGGGCGGGGCCAGGTCGCCTTCACGCGCTCGAACCGCGCGCGGACCTCGGCGGACGTGGGCTCGTAGACGGACACGTCGCCGGCGAGCTCCCGCACGACGGCGAAGTCGACCAGCCGCTGCTCGACGGGGTAGGCGGGGTCGTCCAGCGCGGGGACCGGGCTCTCGTCGAACGGGTCGAGCGCGGCCTCGAACTCGACGTCCGACTGCGTGATGATCCGCGAGCCCACCACGTACCGCACGCGGTCCACCACCTCCGCCGCGGCGAGCGTCGCGAGGAGAAGCCACATGCTCTTTTCCTAACCCGACCGGTTACATCCGCGGGCCGCCATGATCGAAGCGCGCTCGCTCACCAAGAACTACGGCCCCCGCGTCGCGCTCGACGACGTCTCCTTCACCGTCGAGAAGGGGGAGATCGTCGGTTTCCTCGGCCCGAACGGCGCCGGCAAGACGACGACGATGCGCATCCTGACCGGGTTTCTGCCCGCCACCGGGGGCGACGCGCGGGTGGCCGGCTTCGACGTCTTCGACGACCCGATAGAGGTCAAGAAGCGCGTCGGGTACCTGCCCGAGTCGCCGCCGCTCTACCCGGAGCTCACCGTCGGCGACTACCTCGGCTTCGTCGCCGAGCTGCGCGGCTTCCGCGGGCGCGAGCGCCTCTCGAAGGCGGGCGCCGTCATGGAGCGCGTGGGCCTGCGCGGCTGGGAGCGCCGCATCCTCGGGTCGCTCTCGAAGGGCTACCGCCAGCGCGTGGGGCTCGCCCAGGCGCTCCTGCACGACCCGCCCGTGCTGATCCTCGACGAGCCCACGAGCGGCCTCGATCCCGGGCAGGTCGCCGGCATCCGGGACCTCGTCCGCGACCTCGCCGGCACCCACACCGTCATCCTCTCCACGCACATCCTCTCGGAGGTCGAGGCGCTCTGCCCGCGCGCGCTGATGATCGCGAAGGGCCGGCTCGTCGCGCAGGGCACCGTCGAGGAGCTGCGCGCCCGCGCGCCCGGCGGGGCCTGGTACTACGTCGAGATCGGCGGCATCGACGCGAAGGGCCTCGGCGCGCTGCCCCAGATCGAGCTGGTCGAGCCGCTCGGCGAGGCCGGCGGCTTCGGCGCCTTCCGCGTGCGCGCGAAGGACGACCCGCGCCCGGCCATCGCCCGCCTGAACAAGCCCGTCCGCGCGCTGGAACACCGCCTCCCCACCCTGGAAGAGGCCTTCATCGGGATCGTCGGCCGTGAGTAACGTCCTCACCATCTGGAAGAAGGAGATGCGGGTCTACTTCGTGAGCCCGCTCGCCTACGTGTTCCTCGCGGTCTTCCTGTTCCTCTCGGGCCTGTTCTTCTACCTCGGCGTCACGCTCACGGGCGAGGCCTCGCTGCGCGTGTTGCTCGGGAACCTCGCGATCACCCAGCTCTTCGTGTTGCCGATGCTCACGATGCGGCACTTCGCCGAGGAGCGCCGGCAGGGCACGCTCGAGATGCTGCTCACCGCGCCCGTCTCGCTCGGCGCCATCGTCATCGGCAAGTGGCTCGCCAGCCTCACGCTCTGCCTGCTCATGTTCGCCGGCACGCTCGTGTTCCCCGCGGTGCTCGCCTACTACGGGGACCCCGACTGGGGCGTGATGCTCACGAGCTACCTCGGCCTCGTCGGCGTCGCGAGCGGGTTCTGCGCGGCGGGGCTCTTCGCGAGCTCGCTGACGGACGACCAGGTGGCCGCCGGGCTCGTGGGCATCGTGATGTTGCTCCCGTTCTGGCTCGTGGGCCGCGCCGAGGCGATCCTGCCGGACGAGTGGGCCGAGAAGGTGCGCGAGGCCGCGGTCCTCACCCACCTCGAGAGCTTCAACCGCGGCGTGCTCGACACCGCCGACACCTTCTACTTCCTGGCCTTCACCTTCGTGTTCCTCTTCCTCACGTTCCGCTCGCTGGAGTCCCGGCGATGGCGATGAACCGGCAGATCCAGCGCCGCCTCGCCGTCGGCAGCAACGCCACGCTCGTCACGTTCCTCGTGATCGCCGCCGTCGTCGTGTCGTACCTGATCGTCGACCGCTTCCGCGTCCGCGTCGACCTCTCCGCCGACCAGCAGAGCGTGCTCGCCAAGGACACGCGCAACAAGCTGCGCCTGCTCGACGACGCGGGCGAGCCCGTCGTCATCACGGCCTTCACCGCCCAGCGCGGCAAGAAGGAGGCCTACTTCAAGGACCGCGAGCTCGAGGACCTCGTCACCGAGATCGACTACGCCTCGCCGATCGTCGAGAGCCGCTTCGTCGACTTCGACAAGGAGCGCCTCACCGCCGAGAAGCTGGGCGTCACCGACTACGGCACGGTCGTGATCCAGCGCGGCGACCAGCGGGTCGACCTCGCCGACCGCGACCTCTTCCGCCGCGTCGGCAAGGGCGACGACCGCAAGCTCGAGTTCCTCGGCGAGGCCGCCGTCAACCGCGCGTTCTCGCAGCTGATGAGCGACACGCGCCGCGTGGTCTACGCGCTCGTGGGCCACGGCGAGCTCGACCCCGAGAGCCGCGACCCCGACGGGATCTCCGACCTCGCGAAGGCGCTCGATCAGGAGAACTACGATCTCAAGCGCCTCGACCTGGTCCGCGACCGCGACGATCGCGACAAGGACGTCGCCCCCCGCGTGCCCGACGACGCCGCGGCGGTGGCGATCCTGCGGCCCCGGACGGCGATCCCCGCGCTCGAGGAGGACCTGCTCCTCGCCTACCTGGCCACGGGCGGCTCGCTGATCCTCGCGGTCGAGCCCGGCATGCCGGTGCCCGGCCTGTTCGGCCGCTTCGGCGTGGCCGTGCCGGACGGGCAGGTGCTCGACAAGCTCCTGCTCTTCCCGTACCCGGACCGCCCGGTGCCCCGGTACAAGAACCACCCGATCACGAAGGATCTCGCCGATCAGGCCCTCGTCACCGTGGTCTCCCGCGTCGCGCCCGTGCAGGCGAGCGTGCCCCCGCGCGAGGGCGTGCGGGCGAGCACCCTGCTCGAGACCTCGCGCGACGGCTGGATCGACCGCGGCGGCCAGATCGTCGGCGGCACCGCCGTCTACGAGCCGGAGATCGACGGGCAGGGCCCCGCGACGATGGCGCTCGCGCTCGAGCTCGGCCAGGACTCCGGGCTGGTGAAGCGCGGCCAGGCCCGCGCGATCGTGCTCGGCGACGCCGACCTCTTCACGAACTCGTTCCTGTCGGAAGGGCCCGGCAACGTCAGCTTCGCGGTCAACTGCTTCCGCTGGCTGGTGGGCGACGAGGGCCGGCTCTCCGTCGTCGGCCGGCCCACGGCGGTGCGTCGCCTGTCCGTGACGGCGGAGGACCTCGCCCAGCTGCGCTGGATGGTGCTCCTGATGGGCCCGATCCTCGCGGTGGTGCTGGGCGCCGGGGTATGGGCGTCGCGCAGGGGGAGATGATGAAGGCCTTCAAGAGCACGCTCGTCGCGCTCGTCGCGCTCCTCGCGCTGATCGGCGCCTGGTACGCGGTGCGCCCGAAGGAGATGACGCCGAAGGAGCGCAAGGAGGCCGAGAAGGCGGCCGAGCGCCCGCTCTTCCCGTTCGAGAAGGCGAACCTCACGCGCGTGGAGGTCGCGCGCGACGACGGCACCATCGTGCTGGTCGAGCGCGAGGACGGCTGGTGGATCGAGGGCGTGGAGCGCCGGGCGAGCCGCTCGATGGTCAACCGCGTGAAGCACCAGCTCCACGATCTGGTCGCCCGCGCGACGGTCGTGGAGGGCGCCGGCGACGACCTCGCGCTCTACGGCCTCGGCGAGAGCGCCGTCCACGTCACGCTCACCTTCCGCGACGGCGCCGTCACGAAGTTCGACGCGGGCGACCCCAACCCCTCCGGCGTCAGCTTCTACATCCGCCGCGAGGGCGACGACGTCGTCTACACCGTCAAGAAGAGCGCGGTCGACTACTACAGCCTCTCGCTCTCCGAGTTCCGCGAGCGCCGCTTCGCGAGCTTCGACAGCAAGGACGTCGACGCGCTGCAGGCGAAGCTGCCCGAAGGGAAGCGCCTCTCGTTCCAGCGCACCGGCGATCGCCAGTGGGACATGCTCGAGCCCCAGCGGTTCGCCGCCAACGACAGCGAGGTCCGGGGCCTCCTCGGCCGCGTCTCGGCGATGAAGGCGATCGAGTTCGTCACCGACGACGCGACGGACCTCGAGCCGTACGGGCTCGACGCCCCGCGCGCGGAGATCACCATCAAGTTCTCCGGACGCGAGCCCCTCACGCTGCTCCTCGGCGCGCGCACCGGCAAGAAGGACGGCGACTACGACCTCGCGTACGCCAGGCTCGCCGACGAGCCGACGATCTACGCGGTCCGAGACGGCCTGCTCGAGGACTACACCGCCGACCCGGAGACGTTCCGGCTCAAGCGCTTCGCCCGCATGGACCCCAACAAGCTCGCCACCATCGAGGCGACCTTCGCGGGCAAGGGCGACGACGCCGACCTCGCCGGCACCGTCACCGTGAAGATGGAGGCCGACAAGTGGCTCTGGGACGACGGCATCCCCGTCCCCGGCTCCACGCCGAAGCGCGTCGCGACCCGCGCCGCCAACGTCAACGCCGAGGAGTTCGTCGCCGAGAAGGCGCCCGACGGCGACTACGGCTTCGACGCGCCGCTCGCGAAGGTGGTCATGACCGACCTGGAAGGCCAGGTGCGCACCATCCTCGTCGGCAGGAACGCCGCGCCCGAGAAGGACCCGGAAGGCCACGACCGCGAGCGCTTCTACGCCCGCGCCGTCGAGTTCCCGGAGGTCTACATCATCGACGCCGGGCTCGTGGAGGTCGTGAAGGACCTGATGCGCGAGCACGGGCGCCACGCCCGCGGCGAAGAGGAGAAGGAGGAGCGCCAGGAGCGCATCGCCAAGGAGCGGGAATGATCTGGCTCCTCGTCGCCTGCGCCGGCAAGGTCACCGAGGAGGGGGCTCGCGCCGCCACGTTGCTGTATTCGGGCAACGTCGACGGCGAGATCGAGCCCTGTGGCTGACCCAAACACCCGCTGGGCGGTCTGTCCAGGCGCAACACCATCGTGGAGGAGACCCGCGCGGCGGGCCCCGCCTTCGTCGTGGACGCGGGCAACCTCTACTGGAAGAGCCCCACGCTCGCGCAGGGCATGCGCCCGCAGCAGGAGCGCAAGGCGGCGCTGATCGCCGAGGCCTTCGCGCTCGCCGGCGTCGACGCGATGGCCCCCGGCGCGGGCGACCTCGCGCTGGGCATCGACTTCGTGAAGGGGCTCGTCGAGAAGCACCACCTCCCGTACGTCGCGGCGAACCTCGAGTGCCCCGGCAAGGGCGCGCCGTTCGCGCCGTTCGTGGTCGCGGAGAAAGGCGGCGTCACGCTCGCGTTCGTCGGCGTCGTCGGCGAGACCGTGAAGCACTCCGGCTGCGCCGCGACCGACCCCGTGGCCGCCGTGCGCGCCGCGATCGCCGGCGTGGAGGCCGACGCGTTCGTGGTGTTGTCGAACGAGAAGATCGAGGACGACGAGCGGCTCGCCGCCGCGGTCCCCGAGATCGGGCTCGTCGTGAACGGGCAGGAGCGGCGCCAGCTCCCCACGCCGAAGGGGCTCTCGAACGGGGGCCTGCTGCTGGCGAGCGGCTCGCGCGGAAAGCAGCTCGGCGTGCTGAAGATCTCGCTCGTCGCCGGGGCGAGCCAGTGGCGCGACGACGACGTCCGCGACGAGGCGGTCGCCAAGCGGGACAAGAGCCGCGCGCGCGTCGAGGACCTCGAGGCGAGGCGCGAGAAGGAGTCCGACGGGCGGGCGAAGGATCGCCTCCAGAAGCAGATCGACTTCTTCGAACGCGAGATCGCGGAGGCCGAGTCCGAGCTCGCGCGCCTCGACGCGTCGTCGGGGCCCGCGCACGCCGTGAAGAACTCGCTCCGCGACCTCGGCACCGACGTGAAGGACCACCCGAAGACCGCGGAGCTCGTCGCGGCGGCGAAGGTGGCCCTCGGCGAGACCGTCACGGAGACGACGCCCGCGCTGCCGACGAGCCCCTACGCGGGGAGCGCGGCGTGCGCGGCCTGCCACGCGCCCGAGACCACGCAGTGGAAGGGGACGGCGCACGCGCGGGCGTACGCGTCGCTGAAGGCGGCGAACCGCGAGAAGGACCAGGACTGCTTCTCCTGCCACGTGACGGGCGCGTCGCACCCGCAGGGGCCTCAGCAGCCCGGCGCGGTCGCGGGGCTGGAGGACGTCGGCTGCGAGAGCTGCCACGGCCCCGGGAAGGCCCACGTCGCCGATCCGAAAGCGCCCATGACGCGCGATCCGGCGGTCGAGACGTGTACGACGTGTCACGACGGGAAGCAGGACGGGGGGCGGTTCGACTTCGGGACGTACCGGCCGAAGGTGGTGCACGGGTAGGGGCGTGGCTTTAATGGCCCCTCACCCGGCCCTTCGGGCCACCCTCTCCCCCTGCGGGGGAGAGGGGCATCCGTAGAGAGACTCGCCTCGCCCCGCGGAGGGGGGAAGGGGATCTAGAAAACAGACTCGCCTCGCCCCGCGGAGCGGGGAAGGGGATCTCGAAGCTGGACTCTCCTGGCCCCGCGGAGCGGGGAGAGGGGTCGGGGGTGAGGGGTCTTGGGAATCACGCCCTTTCTCGCGCTCACGTTCGCCGGGTCCTGGGGCCTCGCGGTCCTGTTCCACGCGTTCGGCGTCCGCGCGGAGGGCCCCGCCGCCGTCGGCATGGCGATCGCGTTCCTGTCCACGCCGATCCTCGCCACCGCGCTCCTGAAGCGCCGCGCAGGCGAGCCGTTCACGGAGGGCGAGCTCGTGATGGGGCCATGGCTCGCCGTCGCGTGGGTGGCGCCGATCGTGGCCGCGTGGGCCGCGGCGCTCCTCGCGCACGCGCTCGGGTGGGGCACGTTCGAGCTGTCGGGCGAGCCCATCGTCGCCCGCGTGGCCTCGCTGCGCGGCGAGGCCGAGGCTGCCGAGGTGCGCGCCACGCTCGCGGCCGCGCCCGTGCCCTACCCGCTGCTCGCCACCGTTCAGGCGCTCGTCGTGGGCGTGTTCTTCTACGCGCCGCTCGCGTTCCTCGAGGAGGTGGGCTGGCGCGGGTACCTGTGGCGGCGGCTGCGGCCGCTC
>JBMOQZ010000012.1:0-4322 GCA_049322475.1 Myxococcota bacterium
GGCGAGCCCGCCGGCGACGACACCGGCGGCACGACCCCGGTGGAGGAGGTCCCGGGCGGCTTCGTCGAGCCCACGACGAGCACGGACGTGCGCGCGCGCCCGACCGCCGAGGAGATCGCCGCCTTCGTGCCCGCCGCCGGCGAGACGTTCACGTTCCCCGAGCCCTGGGGCACCGAGGCCGTGCGCCTCACCGACGACGACACCTGCGGCGGCGCCGACTGCGTCTCGGCCGTCGGGTACTCCTACTGGCGGGTGACGAACGCGCACGAGGGCCGCGACGCGATGTCGATCCTGCTGGGGATCGACGGGCAGCTCGCGCTCCTGCACTACGACAAGGCGACGGGCGGGGTCTCGCGGGGTGAGCTCCTGCTGGACGGCTCGCCGATCGCCGGCACGGGCGAGCAGGTGTTCTGGAGCGGCAGCGACCCCGACCGGCTCTACGTCATGGAGACGGGCCTCACCGGGCGCATGCTCGCCGTCGACGTCGCCGCGGGCGCGTCCACCGTCGTGTACGACGCCACCGAGGCCTTCGGCGACGACGCGTACGTGTGGCAGCCGCACGCGAGCGACGACGACCGCGTCCACTCGTTCACGCTGCGCGAGTACGGGACGTGGGCCACGCTCGGCTGCGTCGTGTGGTTCGCCGACACCGAGGAGTTCGTGTCCTACGTCGGCGAGGGCGCCTTCGACGAGTGCCAGGTGGACCGTAGCGGGCGGTGGCTCCTCATCAAGGAGAACGTCGACGGCGCGGCCGGCGAGGACAACCGCGTCGTGGATCTGGAGACGAGCGAGGAGACGCTGCTGCTCGACCAGGACGGCGCCGGCGGCCACTCCGACAACGGGCACGGCTACACCGTCGCGGCCGACAACTGGAACGCCCTGCCGGGCGCGGTGCGCCTGTGGGACCTCGCGAGCCCCGTCGACGGCGAGCTCGTGTACCACGAGATCGCGTGGGAGGCGGGCCTCGGCCACGTCACGCACACGAACGCGCGTGCCGACGTCGCGCCGGAGGAACAGTTCGCCTGCGCCAGCAACGCGACGACGGGCGACTACGCGCGCTCCAACGAGATCCTGTGCTTCCCGCTCGACGGGTCGCTCGAGGTGCTGATCGTCGCGCCGGTGATGACCGACCTCGACGCGCCCGGCGGCGGCGCGGAGGCCTACTACAAGTACCCGAAGGGCAACCTCGACGTGACCGGCCGCTACTTCGTCTGGACGACGAACCTCGGCGGGGACAGGCTCGACGCGTTCCTCGTGAAGGTGCCGGCGCACCTGCTGGACTGAAGCAGGGGGGGTTTTCGGTTCCCCTCACCCGGCCTTCGGCCACCCTCTCCTCGCCGACATGCTCCCCTCGCCCCGCGAAGCGGGGAGAGGGGTTGGGGGTGAGGGGTGCCCGAACGCACGCCGCATCACCCCCCTACACGAACCACTGCTCCCAGTCCCCGCCCTGCGTCGCGAGCGACCGCGCGCTCTCCTCGCTGGTCTCGGTCAGGCGGGCGCAGACGGCGCGCAAGAGCGCGAGGTGGAGCCGCCCGCAGAAGCCCGGCGAGCGCTCGGCGAGCTCGGCCTCGGCGCCGGCTGCGAGCGCGAGCAGCGTGCAGTCCGTGACGGCGACCACGTCCGCCTCGCGACGGTGTCCGCGCAGGAACGACATCTCGCCGACGAGCACGTTCTCGGGGGCGCGGTCGCCGCCGGTGAGGGCGTGCTCGCCGCGGCGCGCGGTGCCGGAGACGAGCACGTAGAGCGCGTCGGCGGACTCGCCCGCGCCGACGAGGACGTCGCCCGCGCGGGCGCGGTGGGGGGTGAAGAGCTCGGCGACGCCGCTGCGCGCCTCGGCCTCGCTCCAGCCGACGGCGGGGACCTCGAGGAGCCGCGCCTCCACGTCCTCGCCCGGGAGCCCGGGGCGCACGGGCGTGACGATCTCCGAGAGCGGGGGCTCGGCGCGGTCGATCCCCTGGGTGGTGCGGATCTTCTCGACGATGTTCTCGGCGAAGTAGCGGAAGAACGCCACCGACGTGAGCGGCGACGCCTTCATCAGCCGCGAGAACGACGCGTGCGACAGCGCGAGCGCCTCGACCGCCTTCTCGGCGGTGAGCGTGGCGATCGCCGGCTGGCGCGTGATCATCGAGACCTCGCCGAGCACGTCGTAGCGCCCGAGCTGATTGAGCTCGACGGCCTCGGACGCGCGCCCGCTGAACTCGGAGCGGGCGATCCCCTCGGCGGTCACGGTGCCCTTGAGCACGAGCAGCACGTGCTCGGGGCGCGAGCCCTGCTCGATGAGCACGTCGCCGGGCGCCCAGGTCCGGTGCTCGAGGAACGGCGCGAGCGCCGCGCCGGTCGTGCCCGCCTTCGCGAGCAGGCCGGCGACGACGTTGCTCTGGAGCGACATCCCGTCGAGGTAGCGCTGGGCGAGGTCGGCGACGTCCATGGGGGCTCCGGGAGGTGCATGCTACGCCGTCCCCGCGCGGCGCGCACGGGGGAGGCGGGTCGCGTCTCCACCGCCCGTTTGTTGACGGGGAGGAACGTCCGGGCGAAGATGGCGAAGCCCGGGGCTCATTGGAAGAAATGGTCGTGAGCGCCACCCTCCTCCTCCTCACGGTCGGGTGTGCCCTCCAACCATCCACGGCGGAGAAGCCCCCCGGCGAGGACACGTCAGCCGGCGTCGAGGACACCGGCCGGCCTTCGGACACTGCTGACTCCGGCGACACGAAGGACACCGCTCCTCCTCCGCCCGACGCCGACGGAGACGGCTCGCTCGACGAGGAGGATTGCGACGACACGAGTTCCCACGTCTTCCCCGGGGCGTACGACTGGTGTGGGGACGGTTTGGATGAGAACTGCGACGGGGAAGACGCGCGCTGTGTGGACGCGAGCGGATGGGAATTCGTGGTCCTGTACGACGACACCGAGCACGACGACGATTCAAACTATGCGTTCCCGACCTGGGCGGCCCACGAGGGCGCGATCGTGGCGGCGCCTCTCTTCGACGTCTCCGTGTTCGAGTTTGGCGACGCGGGCGAGGCGCGCGGATGGTCCGACGCAGATTGGAGTATCTCGATGTCCGACGGCGGCGTCACCGCCGTGTGGTCGGGATGCGACCTCACAGGTGACACCCGCACGGACCTGGTGGCAACCGTTCATCCGTCCCCCGCCGATGTGAGCGCCATCTTCCAAGGCGACTTGTCATCTGGCGAATCCATCGAGGAGCAGGCCTTCCTGGTTACGTGGCCTTACACGTGGTCGAGTCACTACGTCACCGGGGATCTGGACGGTGATGGCAGCTGCGACCTGCTGTTGATAGGCGACGAGTACCTGATCGTAGCCGCCTTCGGTCCCTTCACCGAGGACCGGGAGTTGAGCGAGTCGGAGCACACCTTCGACCTCTACGACGACGGCCACGCCGACGAGTTCCTCGTGGACCTCGACGCCGACGGGTTCCAGGACCTCGTGGTGGGGACGAGCGGTCACTACATCGAGGGGGAGACGATCTTCGATCCCCGCAGCTACGTCCACTGGGCCTACGGCCCATTCCTCCCGGGTGAAACGACGAGGGCCTGGGACGACAGCGTCGCGACGGGAGAACGCGGTGGCGGCACGGCCATCGGCGACGTAGACGGCGACGGCGCTGTCGACCTCGTGATCGGGAACGTCGGGAAGTGGGGAGGCACGGCGGGCGAGGACTGGTACCTGGACCCCGAAACGGCCGGGGTCGGCCGGGTCGCGTTCGTCTCGGGCGCCGAGGCGCCGGGGCTCGACAGCATCGACGAGGCGGCCGCGCGCATCGAGGGCCCGAAGGGTGACTTCGGGCTCGAGGTCTCCGCGGGCGACGTCGACGGCGACGGCCGCGACGACGTCGCGGTGCTCGGAGGGTACGTGCTGGACGCCACCGACACCCTCCGCAGCGAGGTGTACCTCTTCTACGCGCCTTTCTCCGGCACCGTGGGGACGGCCGACGCCGACGTGGTCATCCGCGCGGACGTCAACGAAGGGGACGTCACGCTCGGCGACTTCGACCTCGACGGTACCATGGACCTCGCGCTCGACGCGCCGTTCGACGAGTCGTGGCACGACACCGAGAAGGGCGCCATCTGGTTCCTCTGGGACATCGGCCACCCGTCCGGCTGATCGCTCACCCGAGCGGGTTCCCCAGCACCGCCACGAGCCGCCACGCCGTCGCCAGCACGACGAGCCCGACGAAGCCGGTGCCGGCGAGGAGCGCGGCCTTGCCCACGAGGCCGCGGGCGCGCCACGACCCGGGCGCGGGCTCGGTCGTCGCCGGGGCGAGGAGCGCGTCGCGGACGGCGGCGAGGCGCGGGGCGAGC
>JBMOQZ010000013.1:0-39640 GCA_049322475.1 Myxococcota bacterium
GAGTGAGGATCGTTCTCGCGAGCCGAAACGCGCACAAGATCACGGAGATGCGGCGGATCGCGCCGCACATCGAGTGGCTCCCGATGCCGGAGGAGCTCGGGGATCCGCCCGAGACGGGGGCCACGTTCGAGGAGAACGCGCTGCAGAAGGCGCGCTACGTCCACGCCCGCACGGGCCTGTGGGCGCTCGCCGACGACTCGGGGCTGCAGGTCGACGCGCTCGGCGGGCGGCCCGGCGTCCACAGCCGCCGCTACTCGCCGGAGGCGACCGACGCCGCGAACAACCGCCTGCTCCTGTCCGAGCTGGGCGGCTCGCCGAGGCGCACCGCCCGCTACGTCTGCGTCATCGCGCTCGTGGGCCCCGCCGGCGTCGAGCGCACCGCGTGGGGCGACTGCGAGGGCTCGATCGGCTTCCGCCCGAGCGGCGAGGGCGGCTTCGGCTACGACCCGCTCTTCGTCCCCGAGGAGGGCGACGGCCGCACGATGGCCGAGCTCGCCCCCGAGGAGAAGGACGCCATCAGCCACCGCGGCGCGGCGATGGCGCAGCTCGACCGGCTGTTGCAGGGGATCGACGACACGCTCTGGCAGTAGGGCCCTGCGGGCGGCTTCGGGCTACGGGCTTCGGGCTTCGGGTCGAGCAAATGTGGCTCCTGCTAATCGCCTGTACGAACCCCCGCTGCCACGCCCCTTGCGAGAAGCTCTTCGGCGACGGCCCCGGCGAGTGCAACCTGCAGGTCCCCGGGTACGAGGGCGCTACCGGCCGCGAGGCGATCCTCGCCGAGTGCCTCGACCACTGCGACGCCGCGCTGGAGACCCCCGGTGACGTCGGCGACTACTCGCCGAACGAGCGGTCGTCCGCCAACGAGGAGGTCGCGCTCGAGAACCGCGAGCAGGCGCGGGCGTGGATCGACTGTGTCGAGGAAGTGAGCTGCGACTACCTGCAGGAAGGGTACTGCGCCCCCACCGTGAGCTTCCCGTAGCGCTGGTCTTCGTGGGGGCGGGCGTCCCGCCCGCCCCGCGTCACTCCTGCGACGTGTTCCTCGCCCGCAGCCACATCGCGGTGTCCCACAACGCGAACGCGACGGCGAGGCCGAACAGGATCTGCACGGAGCGCGCGCCCTGCGCCTTCATGTCGCCCGCGGTGGAGGGATCGATCACGTCGATCATCGGGAGGAGCAGCACGGAGTCGGCGTGGTGGCCGTTGTAGTACCAGACCCACGCGCCGGCGCCCGCGAACAGGAGGGGCGTCAAGAACCGCATGGCGGGGATCCTACGCCGGCCGGAACACCAGCGCCGCCGAGTTCATGCAGTAGCGCAGGCCCGTGGGCGGCGGGCCGTCGTCGAAGACGTGCCCGAGGTGGCCCCCACAGCGCGCGCAGACGGTCTCGTCGCGCACCATGCCGTACGAGGTGTCGCGATGGCTCGCGACGCGGTCGGGGGCGATCGGGCGCGTGAAGCTCGGCCAGCCCGTGCCGGAGTCGAACTTGTCCTCGGAGCGGAAGAGGCGGAGGCCGCAGCCCGCGCAGACGTAGCTGCCCTTCTGGTGGTTGTCCCAGTAGCGGCCCGTGAACGCGCGCTCCGTGCCCTTCTCGCGCAGGATGCGGTACGCCTCGGGGTCGAGCGCGGCTTTCCACTCCGCCTCCGTCCTGGTGACGGGCTCGACCTTCGGCGGGTCGGCGGCGAGGTCCTTCAGGCCGGGCTCCGGCGCGGGGCCGGCCTCCGCGCGGGGAGAGGCACACGCGACGAGGGCGGCGAGGGAGGCGGTGAAGCAGCGTCGGGTCATGCGGAGATCTACGACACGGCCCGGTCGGCCGATCGGTCGCCAATCGTCACGTCGCGCGCCACGAACATCCCCGCCGCCGCGATCGCCAGCACGGAGACGCCCGCCATCACCTCGAAGATCGCGGCCGTCCCCCACGCCGCGCGCACCCACCCCGCGATCAGCGCGCCGGCGAGGGCGCCGAAGCCGTACGACGCCGCGGAAAAAAGGCTCTGCGCCGAGGCGCTCACCTCGCGCGGGGCGCGCTCGCTCATGGCCTGCACGCCGGCGATCCAGAAGGCCCCGAACGCGACCCCGTGCAGCGCCTGCGTCGCGACCAGCGCGAACGGGTCGGTGACCCACGCGGTGAGGAGCCACCGCGGCACCGCCGCGATCGTGGCGGCGAGCAGCACCCGCGGGGCCCCCCAGCGCGCGAGCACCGGCCCCGCCATCCGCATCATCGCGACCTCGCAGACCACCCCCACGGCGACCGCCGCGCCGGTGACGACGTCCGGGAGCCCCAGCGCGCGCACGTGCTGCGCGAAGAACGTGTCGTACACGGACAACGTCATCGCCTGCAGGAACCCCGTCGCGAGGAACGGGACGAGCCACGGCGACCGCAGGAGCGCCCGCAACGCGGGCATCACCGGCGCGGGCCCGCCCTCGCCCCGCGTCGGGAAGGCGAACGCGCACGCCAGCGTCGCCGCGAGCAGCGCGATCCCCGGCACCATCGGGTCCACCCCGCGGTCGGAGAGCTCGCCCGAGGCGAGCGCCGAGACGCAGAACCCCACGGAGCCCCAGAGCCGCACCTTCCCGTACTCGGCGCGGTCGGCGATCGCGTCGAGGGTCAGCGCGTCCACCAGCGGCCCCGTCGGCGCGCGGCCCATCGCGAACAGCACGATCCCGACCGCGGCCATCGCCGGCGAGTCCGACATCCACACGATCGTGGCGCCGAGGAGCGCGACGGCGCACCCGATGCGCAAGAGCGTGCCCGCCATCCGCCACCGGTCGGCCACCCACGCCCAGATCGGCGCGGACACGAGCCGCCCGACCGGCCCCATCGCGAGGAGCAGCCCGACGCCCACGCCGCCCACGCCCGCGGCCTCCAGCCGCGCGGACAGGAACGGAAAGAACGCCCCCAGCGACGCGAGCGAGACGAAGTAGAACACCCGCAAGAGCCCGATCACGCGGCCCCCCCACGCGCCTCTATCCGGTAGACTGGACCCGATGGGGCTCCTGACGATCTGGGGACTGGCGCAGGCCACGACGATCTCCGTCCCCGGGCTCGACCCGGAGGTCCTCGAGCTCGCGCTGGACGCGATGGAGTGTGCGCGGAAGCGTGGCGAGCTCGATCGGGGCGACGTGCTCTCCGTGATCGACTTCCGCCTCCCCTCCACCGAGCGCCGCCTCTGGGTGATCGACCTCCGCCGCGAGGAGGCCCTGTTCGTCGAGCGCGTCGCCCACGGCCGCAACACCGGCGACAACGACGCCGTCTCGTTCTCCAACCGCGCGGGCAGCAACCGGTCGAGCGTCGGGCTCTACCGCACGGGCGAGACCTACGTCGGCAAGCACGGGCGATCGCTCCGGCTCGACGGCCTCGAGCCGGGCTTCAACGACAACGCCCGCAGCCGGGCCATCGTCGTCCACGCCGCCGGGTACGCCACGCTGGACCACGTGATGCGCTGGGGACGCCTCGGCCGGAGCGAGGGCTGCCCCGCGCTCGACCCCGCCGTCTCCGACGCGGTGATCGACGCCATCCGCGACGGCACGCTGCTCTTCGCGTACTACCCGGAGCCGTCGTGGCTGGAGGGGTCGCGCTACCTGTCCTGCTCGTAGCGTCCGCCCTCGCGGGCGAGGCGCGCGTCGCCGACGTGCCGCTGACCGTGCGGGCGAGCCCGTCGACGAAGGCGAGCCGCGTGGGCCGCATCGCGCCGGGCGCGCCCTTCCGCGTGATCGGCCCGGCGGAGGGGACCGGCTGCGGCGATCCCGGCTGGGGCGAGCTCCCCGACGGCTTCGTCTGCCTCGCGGGCACGCGCACGACCGACGCGTCGCCCGCGCCGCTCCCGCGCCTCGTGACCTTCGATCCGCCGACGCCCGAGGAGTACCGCGCCTACGTGCGCGACGGCGTCTGGCCCCGCGAGGCGGGCGAGCCGCTCCTCCCCTACGTCTACGGCAAGCGTTGGCGACGATGGCAGGCGACGACGTGGGCGAGCGCCGAGGCGTACGCGCGAGGCGACGCCCCGAAGGACACGCTCGAGGACGACCGCAAGTACCACTTCGTCGACGTCGTCGACACGCCGCGCGGCGCCGTGCTCGTCCGCGAGGACGGCCGGGTCTCGCCGCTGGACGACGTGTTCGTCTACCCGGTGAGCCGGTTCCGGGGCGTGGATCTTCGCGCCGAGCCCCTTCCCGAGGGGGTCGCCCAAGCCTGGGTGCACGTGTACGACGGCGCCGCCGTGCGCGCGGAGCCCTCGTCGAAGGCCGCGGTCGTCACGACCTTGCCCCACCACGCGGCCCTGCGCGTGACGGGCGAGGGCCGCTGGCTCTCGCTCGCCGACGGGACGGGCTTCGTCGCCGCCCCGCTGGTCCGCACGGTCCGCCCGCTGCCGCCGCCGGCGCGTGTCGCCGGCGACGAGCTCTGGATCGACGTCGACCTCGAGGAGCAGGTGCTGATGCTCGTCCGCGGCGCGGTGGTCGAGTACGCGACGCTCGTCTCGACGGGTCTCCCGCCGGACGCGACGCCGCCCGGGATCTACCGGATCACGGACAAGTCGGTCGACTGGGACATGCAGAGCCTCCCCGACGCGCCCGAGCCCTACCACGTCGAGCGCGTGCCCTGGGTCGCGCACTTCCGGCCCCGGTACGCGTTGCACGGGGTGTTCTGGCACTGGGGCTTCGGCAACCGCGCGAGCCACGGCTGCATCAACCTCGCCCCCCGCGACGCGCGCGTCGTCTTCGACGCGATCGCGCCGCGCCTGCCCGACGGCTGGCACACGGTCGTCGCGACGGAGGCCTCGCCCGGGACGACGCTCCGCGTCCGCGGCGACACCGTCGCCGTCCGCGACCGCCGCTAGGGCTCGACGCAGGCGTCGTTGTCCGCGCCCGGCGTGCCCGGCTCGCCGCCCGACGACGTGACCGTGGTCTGCTCGCACCAGTGCGTGCGGTCGTCGTTGTCGCCCGCCTCCCGGTGCGACGGGTCCACGCCGATCGCGACGCCGGGGACGATCCACGTGTCGTCGTAGTGCAGCCAGTCGATCTCCACGCCGTCGGGCCGGGCGAGCACGACCTCGTCGGGCCCGTTGGCGAGCGCGAGGCCGTTCCCCGTGGAGTCGCGGAAGAAGACGCCGTCGCACGGGACGCCGCCGTTGACGGCCGTGTCGACGTTCGCGCAGAGCACGACGTAGTCGCCGCCGGCGACGACGATCGGCCCCTCGAGCACCCACGCGTCGACGTCGTCGTCCCGGAAGGTGTAGCCGGCGATGTCGATCGAGGCGCCGCCCGTGTTGTAGAGCTCGACCCACTCGCCGACCTCGTCCTCGACGACCTCGGGGTTGATCATCAGCTCCGAGAACACGAGGTCGCCGGGCTCGGCGATCACCGCCTCCTCCTCGATCGTGACGGCGATCGCGTCGGTCCCGACCTCGCCGTCGCCGTCCACGACCGCGAGCGTGACGACGTGCGTGCCCGCGACGAGGGCGTCGGTGACGAGGGCGCTGGCGCCGTCGCCGGTGATCGCGCCCTGCAGCTCGCCCTGCAGGTCCGAGGTCCAGGTGAAGGCGAGGTCGCCGGCGGGCGTGGTGGTGTCGGTGGCCTCGCCGCGGAAGGCGAGCGTCTCGCCGAGCGTGGCCGTCGCGCCGTCCGCGGGCTCCGTGATCGTGACGGTGGGCGGGCCGAGGGGGCCCTGCACCTCGAAGGTGACGTCGGCCTCGCCCACGTCGCCGTCGGAGTCGGCGACGGTGAACGTGACGGTGTGCTCGCCGACGTCGAGGTCGGCGAGGGCGAGGGTGGCGAGCCCGTCGGCGTCCAGCGACACGGGCACGGGCGAGCCCCCGTCCACGACGAAGGCGGCGTCGAGGTCGCCGGGGTCGTCGAGGCCGTCGGTCGCTTCGCCCACGACGACGACGTCGCCCTCGCCCCGGCGGAAGACCTCGCCCTCCTCGGGCGCGACGACGGACACCACAGGCGCCTCCCGCAGGCGATCGAGCTTCGAGTCGCTGGCGCAGCCCGCGAGGCCCACGGGGACGAGCAGGACGAGGGACCGCGGCATGAAGGCTCCCGAGCGGAGCGTGGGCCTATCCCGGCGGGAATGGAAGGCCCGGCTCGAGGGTCGACCGCCCGCACTCGAAGGGGGAGATTTGCTCGGGCCTGCCGTCCTCGCACACGTCGATCTGCGACCCACGCGCGACGTGGGCTTCCTGCCGCGCCGCGCCGCGCCGGACGTCGCGGTCTGCGAGGAGTGGGACGAGCCCGTCCGGACCGGGGCGGTCGAAGACCCCGAGCTGGACGAGATCTCCGACCTCGTGCCGTCGCGCGCGAACCCCGGCCTGCTCTGGGCGCTCGAGGACTCCGGCGCGGGGCCCGTGCTCTGGGCCCTCGACGAGACGGGGGCGACGATCGGGTCGCTCACGGTGGACGGGGTGGACGCGGTGGACTGGGAGGACCTCGCGATCGCGCCGTGCGAGGGCGACCCCGCGCGTCCCTGCATCTGGGTCGGCGACGTGGGCGACAACGGGCTCTCCCGCGCCGACGCGCGCGTGCTCGCCGTCGAGGAGCCGCGCGTGACCGGGGCCTTCGCGCTGCACGCGCCGGCGACCGAGTACCCCTTCCGCTACCCGGACGGCGCCGCGAACGTCGAGGGGCTCGCGATCGGGCCCGACGGCCTTCCGCTGCTCGTCACCAAGCGGGTCGACGCGACCGCCGAGCTCTGGCGCTTCCCGTCGCTGGACGCCGGCCGCACCGTCACGGTCGAGAAGGTCGGCGACGTCGTCACCGGCGACCCCGCCGACGAGCACCCCGCCGAGGCGACCTCCGCCGAGCTGACCGCCGACGGCTCGCGCCTGCTCGTGCGGACCTACGGCTTCCTGTGGGACTTCCCGGTGGAGGGCGGCCGCGCTGGGAGCGGCGTGGCCCTGCCCGCGCCCGAGGAGCCCCAGGGCGAGTCCGCCGCGTGGGACGAGCGCGAGGGCGGCGTGTGGCTCACGTCGGAGGGCGTCGGCCAGCCGATCTGGTTCGTGGGTTGCCTGCGCTGAACGGGGCGGTACTCCACCGTCACCGTCGCCCGTGACGGGCCGAGCGGGTGGTCCAGCACGAGCGCGCGCCCGTCGGGGCTCGTCGTGTAGCCCACGCGCTCGCCGTCGACCTCGACGATGGCGTCGTCGGCGATCCGCCCGAGCGCGACCACCGCCCGATCGGGCACGGCGCCGTCGTGACCGATCTCGCGGACGAAGGCCCGGTAGTCCTCGGCCGTGCACACGTCGAGGACGTGTCCGCCGGACGCCTCGGCGGCCTCCTGGTAGACGGGGCCGACGTGGGCCCAGCGCTCGCCGCACTCGACCGCCGGCGCGATGGCGTGGACGCGGAAGGAGGCGACGGTGTTGGCCTCGTCGACGAGCGCGGCGAGCTGCTCGAAGTCGGGCCGGAGCTGGAGCATCTCCACCAGCCGCTCCGTGCCCTCGGGCAGGCCGGGGTCCTGCGTGTCCGACACGAACACGACGTTCGCGGCGGCGCCGGACCGGAACAGCGGCGTGTCCCCGTGGCGCTCGAGCAGCTGCGCCAGCGCGGTGAGGCCGGCCTCCGCGCGCACCGTGTCCATCGAGATCTGCGTGTGCGCGACGAGACAGGGCACGCCGAAGGCGTCCGTCTCGCCCGGGGCGAACCACGCGGTCTCGCAGCCGGCGTGCGCGAACCGCGCCGCCTGGTCCTTCGGGGCCACGCGGAGGAACTCCGCGATGGTGTCGGCCCGGACGAGCCGGAGGAAGCCGGGGTCGCGACGGTTGCGGCCGCGGTGCGCCGCGGCGGGGTGCACGCGGCCGAGGTCGTCGGGGTCGGCGGGGATCATGCTCGTGACGGCGACGCGCGCCTCCGTCGGGAAGGCGTCGCCGTCGGCGAGGCCCGCGAACGCCTCTCGCACGCGGTCGATCACGGTGTGCATCGAGGAGGAGCCGTCCACGACGAACAGGAAGTCCGCCACGGGGGTGGGCGCGCCGCCGCCGATCACGAAGGTCTCGCGGCGCACGCCGCGCGCGCGGTCCTCCTCCGCCGAGATCGCGCCGCCGTCGTCGCCCTCGACGGGCACGGGCACGAACGACTCGTCGACGGTGGGCTCGACGCGCCCGAGGCCGTAGTCGGGCGCGCAGGCGAGGAGCAGGATCATCGGTAGTCCGTCACCTTCCGGCGGCGGCCGGCGTGGGGGTCGGCGTCGTGGCGGGCCTGGCACGCGACGCAGAGGCGCGCGAACGGCAGGAGCGCGAGGCGGCGCGGCGCGATCGGCTCGTCGCAGGCGTCGCAGAGGCCGTAGGCCTCGGGATCGTCGGCGAGGCGCTTCAGCGCGTCGTCGATCTGCGCGAGGCGCTCGACGCGCTCGCGGTTGCGGGCCGAGGCGATGGACTGGTCCATCTCGAGGTGGGGGGCCTCGTCCTCGTCGGTCTCGCTCGCGTGGGGGACCTCGCGGGCGACGCGCACGTCCACGTCGCCGGCCGCGAGGAGCTCGGCGCGGGCCTTCAGCAGCGCGTCGCGGACGGCGGCGGCTTCGGAGGGGGTCACCCGGAGATCATACCCCCGGAGGTCGGGGGGGCGGGTGGGTCACCGTTCGTGGGGGCGGGCGTCTCGCCCGCCCCGGAGCAGAGCCGGGTCCAACGGGACGAACGCCGAGCAGAGCCGGGCCCAGCGGGACTCTCGTCGAGCGGGGGCCCGATCGGGTCTGGATAAACCCACGTTCGTCCGTGGCGGCCGGACCCAACGCGGTCCGGCAGTCCCACCCGGAGCGGCTCTGCTCCAACTTCGTCCCATTCGAGGCGGCTTTGCCCCCGCGCAGCGCTCACGCGGCCCCGTCGGGCTCGCCCGTGACCCGCCACGCGATGGCGAAGCTCGCGGCGAGCAGCCCGGCCGAGAGCAGGAACGCCGCGCCGGGCAGGGCCGCGGGCGGGCGGATCGCGGCGGCGAAGGTCTGCGTGAACAGGATGGGCCCGATCATCCCGGTGACGCCGCGCACCGCCGAGAGCGCGCCCTGGAGCTGGCCCTGCGCGGCCGCGCCCACGCGGCGGGACATGCGCGCCTGCATCGCCGGCGAGGTCAGCCCGCCGAGCGCGCCGAGCGGGATGCCGAGCAAGAACGGCCCGGTGGAAGGGGCGAGCCCGTACACCACGCTGCTCGCCGCGGCGAAGGAGAGGCCCGCGAGGATCGCGTTGCGCTCGCCGAGGCGCGTGACCAGCGGCCCCACGAGCGTGGCGGACACGATCGTCGAGCAGATGCCGACCGCGGCGAGCACGAGCCCGACGGTGCGCTCGGTCCACGCGTAACGGAAGTCCGTGTAGAGCACGAAGGTGCTTGGGAGCACGTCGTGGGCGACGTAGTAGAGGCACGTCGCCCCCGCGAGCCCGAGGAGCTCGGGGTGCCCGCGCAACAGCCGCATGGAGCCGAACGGGTTGGCGATGCGGAGGGAGAACGGCGCCCGCTTCTCCTCCGGGAGCGACTCCGGCAGGACGAAGAGCCCGTAGCCGGCGTTGAGCAGCGACATCCCGGCGGCGACCCAGAACGGCAGCCGCAGGTCGACCTCGCCGAGGACCCCGCCCACCGCCGGCCCCACCACGAACCCGAGCCCGAACGCGGCGCCGAGCATGCCGAACTTCGCCGCGCGGCCCTCCGGCGGCGTCACGTCCGCGACGTACGCCCCCGCGGTCGAGAAGCTCGCCGCGGTGATGCCGGAGACGACGCGCCCGACGAAGAGCCACGCGAGGTTCGGCGCGAGCGCCATCAGCACGTAGTCGAGCCCGAGCCCCAGGTTCGAGAGCAGGATGACCGGGCGTCGCCCGAACCGATCCGACAACGCGCCGAGCACCGGCCCGAACAGGAGCTGCATGAGCGCCCACGCGAAGCCGAACACCCCCGTGATCCGCGCCGCCGCGGCGACGTCGCCGCCCTCGAGCTGCACCACCAGCTTCGGCAGGACGGGCACCATGATCCCGAGCGCGAGCATGTCGAGCGCGACGGTGACGAACACGAACGCGAAGGCGGCGCGGGAGGGGGGCACGCGCGCCATTAACGAGACCCGCGTGTTAGTCCGCGCGCGCCATGGGAAGAATCTTCGAGACTCGCAAAGCCACGATGATGGCGCGCTGGGACAAGATGTCCAAGGCGTTCACCCGCATCGCGAAGGAGATCAGCATCGCGGTGAAGGCGGGGGGGCCGTCGCCGGAGAACAACCCGTCGCTCCGTCGCGCGATCCAGAACGCCCGCGCCGTGAACATGCCGAAGGACAAGGTCCAGAACGCCATCGCGCGCGCGTCGGGCCAGGGCGGCGAGCTCTACCAGGAGATCGTCTACGAGGGCTACGCGCCCCACGGCGTCGCCGTGATCATCGAGACGGCGACCGACAACCCGGTGCGCACCGTCGCGAACCTGCGCTCGCACTTCGTCAAGGGCGGCGGCAACCTCGGCAACAGCGGCAGCGTCGGCTTCCTGTTCAAGCGCATGGGCGTGTTCCGCCTGAAGCCCGAGGGCGTCGACGCCGAGTCGCTCGAGCTCGACCTCATCGACCACGGGCTCGAGGAGATGGGCGAGAGCACGAACGACAAGGGCGAGCCCGAGCTCGTGATCCGGTGCGGGTTCACCGACTTCGGACAGCTCCAGCGCGCGATCGAGGAGCGCGGCCTCACGCCGATCTCCGCGCAGGCCGAGTACATCCCCGAGAACGTGATCCAGCTCGGCGAGGCCGAGGTCGCCGAGGTGGAGAAGCTCCTCGACCGCCTCGAGCAGGACGACGACGTCCAGCGGGTGTTCCACAACCTGGCGTGACGTGATCCTCCCCCTCGCATCCGCGCTCGCCGGCGAGCCCGTCACGGTGCCCTGCGCCCTCGACGGGCTGCCGGACGCGGCGTTGCGGTGGGACCCGACGGGGCGCGTGGAGCTGCTCGCGCCGGACGGGGCGCTCGTCACGCGGGTGGACACGGGCATGGCGTCGAAGGGGCCGCCGAAGGTGACGTGCGCGGGGACACGCGTGTCCATCGTGCTCCCGTCCGAGCACGCGAACGCCACCTTCTCGCTCAACCAGGTCCGCATGGACCTCGGCGAGCACGTCACGAGCTTCGTGCGCTGGGATCCCATCGAGCTCGCGTGCGCCGAGGCGCGGCGGGCGCTCGGGGCGGGGCAGGTCGTCGCCGCGGCGGCCGCGCTCGCGAAGGCGCCTCCGGCCGATCCGCGCGTCGCCCGCGCCTGGCTGGCGATCGGGCGCGCCGCGAACGGAACGCTCGAGCAGGCCGAGGTCGCCGTCGCGGCGCTCGCGGCGCCCGGTTGGACCCCCGCGGAGGTCGGCGCCATCCGGCTCGCCCACGCGCGCGCGCTCACGGCGGGCGGCCGCGCCGGCGACGCGATCGCCGCCTGGCGCGTCGTGCTCGCCGCGGACCCGCGCTCGGGCGAGGCCGCCGTCGCGATCGGCGACCTGTTGTGGGACGCCGGCGACAGGGCCGGCGCGCGCGAGGCCTACCTCGTCGCGACGCCGTTGGTGCCGACGCTGCCGGAGCGCGTCGCGGATCGTTGCCCGGCGTGCCGGAAGAAGGGGCGGAAGTAGGTCATCCCCACAACCAGGCCGCCCCCCGCACGCCGCTCGAGTCGCCGTGGACCGCGCGGCGGATCGGCGTGTCGAGCCGGTCCGTGAACGCCCAGCGCCCGACGTCGAGGAGATCGTAGAGGCGCTCCACGTTCGAGAGCCCGCCGCCGAGCACGATCACGTCGGGGTCGACCACGTTCACGACCGTGGCGAGGGCGCGCGACAGGCGGTCCGCGAGCCGCTCGAGCGCGGGCGTGTCGACGAGCTCCTCCGCTCGCCGCGCCTCGCCCGTCACCGCGAGGTGGTCGCGGGCGAGCCCCGTGCCGCTCACCCACGTCTCGATGCACCCACGTTTGCCGCAATAGCACGGGGGGCCGGGCCACTCGTCCTCGCGCGGCCACGGGAGCGGGTTGTGTCCCCACTCGCCGGCGATCGCGTTGCGCCCCGTCAGCGGCCTCCCGTCGACCACGAGGCCGCCGCCGCACCCGGTCCCGAGGATGGCCGCGAACACGACGCGCGCGCCCGCGCCGGCGCCGTCGGCCGCCTCCGACACCGCGAGGCAGTTGGCGTCGTTCTCGACGCGCACCGGGCGCCCGAGGGCCGCGGCGAGATCGCGGTCGAAGGGGCGGCCGTTGAGCCAGGTGGAGTTCGCGTTCTTCACGAGCCCCGTCGCGGGCGACACGATGCCGGGGATGCCGATTCCGACGGTGCCTTCGCCCAGCCGCTCCACCAGCGACACGATCGCCCGGACGGTGCCGTCGTAGTCGCCGCGGGGCGTCGGCACCCGGACCCGCGCGCGCTCGACGGATCCGTCCAGCGCGACGCCTTCGATCTTCGTCCCGCCGAGGTCGACGCCGATGCGCTTCACGGCGTCCGCCTTAGCATCGCGTAGAATCCGCGGCCCATGTCCCACGCCGGCACACCCGCGGCCCGCCCCCGGCCGTTCACCCTCCCGAGCGCGGCCCCGGACGCGAAGGTGCTCGTGCTCCTCGCGCACCCGGCGCTCTTCCGCTCGCGCGTGAACCGCCGCCTCGCCGACGTCGCCCGGGCGATCCCCGGGGTCACCGTCCACGACCTCTACGAGGCCTACCCCGACTTCGACATCGACGTCCGCCACGAGCAGGCGCTGCTCGCCGCGCACGAGGCCGTCGTCTTCCAGCACCCGTTCTACTGGTACAGCACCCCCGCCATCCTCAAGGAGTGGCAGGACCTCGTCCTCGAGTTCAACTGGGCCTACGGCCCCGAGGGCAACGCGCTCCGCGGCAAGCGCCTCCTGTCCGCGATCACGACGGGCGGCCCCGAGCGCGCGTACCAGCCCGAGGGCTTCAACCGCTTCACGATCGGGCAGCTGCTCGCGCCGATCGATCAGACGGCGCGGCTCTGCGGGATGACGTACCTGCCGCCGTTCGTCGTGCACGGCACCCACCGGCTCGAGGACCCGGACATCGCCCGCGCCGCGCTGGACTACCGTGCCGCGCTCGAGTCGCTGCGCGACGGGAGGGCCTGAGATGGACCTGTTCGGCCAGGCGTTCGTCTACCTCGCGGCCGCGCTCGTGGTCGTGCCCATCGCGGCGCGCCTGGGGCTCGGCTCCGTGCTCGGCTACCTCCTCGCGGGCGTGATCATCGGCCCGTTCGGGCTGGCGCTCGTCGGCGACAGCACCGACGTCATGCACTTCGCCGAGTTCGGCGTCGTGATGATGCTGTTCCTCGTGGGGCTGGAGCTGGAGCCCGCGCTGCTCTGGCGGCTCCGCGCCCCCATCCTCGGCATGGGCGGGCTGCAGGTCGTCGGGACCGCGGTCGTCGTCGCCGCCGGCGGGCTCGCCCTCGGGCTCCCCTGGCGGCAGGCCGTGGCCCTCGGGCTCATCCTCGCGATGTCCTCCACCGCGATCGCGCTGCAGTCGCTCTCGGAGAAGGGCCTGCTCAAGAGCGACGCGGGGCAGAAGTCCTTCTCGGTGCTGCTCTTCCAGGACATCTCGGTCATCCCGATGCTCGCGGCGTTCCCGCTGCTCGCGACGCTCCCGGCCGCCGCCGGCGACGACCACGGCGGCGCCTCGTTCGTGGAGCACCTGCCCGCGTGGCAGCACGCCGCCGTCGTGCTCGGCGCGATCGTCGGGGTGATCGCCGCGGGGCGCTTCCTCGTGCGGCCGGGCATGCGGCTCGTCGCGCGCACGGGCCTGCGCGAGATGTTCACCGCGGCGGCGCTGCTGCTCGTCATCGGCGTGACCGTGCTGATGTCGGCGGTCGGGCTCTCGCCCGCGCTCGGCACCTTCCTCGCCGGGGTCGTGCTCGCCAACAGCGAGTACCGCCACGAGCTCGTCAGCGACATCGAGCCCTTCAAGGGGCTCCTGCTCGGGCTCTTCTTCCTCGCGGTGGGCGCGTCGATCGACTTCTCGCTCGTCGTCGCCTCGCCGCTCTCGATCGCCGGGATGCTCGTCGCGGTGACGGCCGCGAAGATCGCCGTGTTGTACGGCCTCGGCCGCCGCTTCGGCGCGAGCCGCGACCAGAGCCTGCTCTTCGCCGCCGCGCTCGCCCAGGTCGGCGAGTTCGCGTTCGTGCTCCTGTCCTTCGCCGGCCAGAGCGGGGTGTTGCCCGACGACGTCACGCGCCCGATGGTGGCCGTCACCGCGCTGTCGATGGCGGCGAGCCCGCTCCTGCTCGCGCTGAACGAGCGCGTGGTGATGCCGCGCGTCGCCCCCGCGAAGGCCGCCGAGCGCGCCTCCGACGTGGAGGACGAGGAGGCCCCCGTGATCGTCGCCGGGTACGGGCGCTTCGGGCAGGTGGCCGGCCGCTTCTTGCGCATGAACGGCGTCGCCGCGACCGTGCTCGACGTCGACGGCGACCAGATCGACGTGGTCCGGCGCTTCGGCCAGAAGGTGTTCTACGGCGACGCCTCCCGGCTCGATCTCTTGCGCGCCGCGGGCGCCGAGAAGGCCCGCCTCCTCGTGGTCGCCGTGGACGACCACGCGAAGGCGCGCGAGATCGTGCACACCGCGCGCACCCACTTCCCCCACCTCGCGATCCTCGCGCGGGCCCGTGGTCGCGTGGAGGCCTACGAGCTCGTGGAGCTCGGGGTGGAGGGCGTCTACCGCGAGACCTTCGACACCGCGCTGCGCGTGGGGGTCGACGCGCTGCGCATGCTCGGCGGCACCGGCCACCGCGCGATCCGCGCCGCCCGCACCTTCCGCCGCCACGACGAGGCCATGCTGCTCGCCGCCGCCGGGCTCCACAAGGACCAGGACAAGCTGGTCATCCACGCCCGCGAGGGCCTCCGCGCGCTCGAGGAGGCGCTGAAGGCCGACCGCGAGGACCGCGGCGGCCTCGCCGATCCGGCCTGGGACGACGAGGACCTGCGGGAGTTCGCCCGCAAGCGGGCCTAACGGACCAGCGGCAGGAACACGCGCTTGTCCGCGTCGAACGCGAGGACCTCCGCGTTCGCGAGGTCGAACCACCATGCGTGCAGGTTCAGGGTCCCCGCGGCGAGCCGCTCGGCCACGGGCACGTAGCCGCGCAGATGGTCGATCTGCTCGAGCACGTGGGCCTGCGAGAGGCGGTCCACGTCGGGGAGGGAGGGCGCGAGCGCCTCCTCGCGCCGGAGGCGACCGAGCGACGGGCGCGCCTGCTCGAGCCACCGGTCGAGGCTCGGCGACGGGTCGGGGCGCTCGCCCGTGAGCAACGCGCGCATCGCGCCGCACGAGGAGTGCCCGCACACGACGATGTCGCGCACGCCCAGCCCGAGCGTCGCGAACTCCACCGCGGCGCCCGCGGACGCGTCGCCGGCGCCCGCGACGGGCACGACGTTCCCGACGTTGCGGAGCACGAAGAGGTCGCCCGGGTCGGTCGAGGCGAAGAGGTTCGGGACCACGCGGCTGTCCGAGCAGGCGACGAACAGACAGTCCGGCGACTGCCCCAGCGCGAGGTGCGCGAAGCGCTCCCGGTAGCCGGGGCGGACGCGGACGTGGAAGTCGCGGATGCCGTCGAGGAGCTTCTTCACGGACGGGCCCTATCCCGCCGGGTAGACTCGGCGGTACCTTCACGCCGCGATGCCGCTCCTCGCCCTCCTCGCCTGCGATCGCGCCGAGCCTCCGCCGCCCCCCTTCGAGCAGCGCCCGATCGACGAGGCCGGGATGGCCCGCGCGTTCCCCGCCGACCGCGTGAAGGACCGCGCGGGGTGGGCGAAGGACCTCCGCGCGGCCTTCGAGCTCGACGGCATCCCCTCCACCCACGGCAACGCGTGCGCGACCATCGCCACGATCGAGCAGGAGAGCGGCTACGCGCCCGACCCCGCGGTGCCCGGCATCGGCGGGATGATCGACGGCTGGATCGCCGAGAAGCAGGGCGAGATGAAGAAGGTGCCGGGCTGGGCCTTCGAGAAGGGCCTGCGCGTCCTGCTCGACGAGAAGCCCCCCGGCGAGGACCGGAGCTTCTACGAGCGGCTCCGCGCCGCGAAGACCGAGCGCGACGTCGACCTCGCCTACCGCGCGTTCGTCGCGCACCAGCGCGCGCGCCTGCCGAAGCCCCTGCGCGTCGCCGAGGAGGCCGCGCAGCTCGTCGGCCTCGACCTCGACGACCTCAACCCGATCACCACCGCCGGGTGCATGCAGGTGAAGGTCGACCACGCGGAGGCCCACGCGCGGCGCGCGCACGGCCTCGACCGCGACGACGTGCGCGACGCGCTCTACACGCGCGCGGGGTGCGTGCACTACGGCGCCGAGCGCCTGCTCGGGTGGGAGGCCGGCTACGAACGGCCGGTCCACCGCTTCGCCGACTACAACGCCGGCGTCTACGCCAGCCGCAACGCCGCCTTCCAGGAGCAGGTCGCCGCGCTGGCGGGCACGAAGCTCGCGCTCGACGGCGACCTGCTCGCCTACGCGGACGGCCGGCCCGTCCCCTCGAAGACGATGGAGGCCGTCCTCGCCGTGGCCCCCGAGCTCGGCGAGGCCCGCGTCCGCCGCGACCTCGGCAAGGAGAAGACCCGCGCGTTCGAGGAGACGGAGACCTGGGCGACGGTCCGCGCCGCCTACGCCGCGAAGACCGGGAAGGATCCCGCGTACGCGCGCCTCCCCGACGTGAAGCTCGAGTCGCCCAAGCTCTCCGGCAACCGGACCACCGCCTGGTTCGCGGAGAACGTCGAGCGGCGGTACAGGGCGTGCCTCGCGAGGCTGGGGGCCTGAGCGGCGCGGCGCCGGCGGGTGTGTCACCATCCCGCCCATGCCCGACTACACCCGCATCTTCGACGACGGACCCGAGACCCTCGACGAGACGCCCACCGACGGGCACGGCGAGCTGCCTTCCGGCCTCTCGGGGACGTTCCTTCGGAACGGCCCCGGCGTCTCCCACGTCGGCGATCGCCGCCTCCACTTCCTCGACGGGTACGCGTTCGTCGCCGCCGCGCGGTTCGACGGCGGCGAGCTCCACGTGCGCGGGCGCCACGTCCCCACGCCGCTCTGGCTGGAGGAGCGCCCGGCGGGGACGCAGCGCGTGCGCCGCGCGTTCACCAACAAGCCCGGCCGCTGGTCGAACCTCCTCGACACGAAGGTCGGGAACCCCGCGGGCCACGACGTCGTCGCGTGGGCGGGGGCCGTGTGGGCGTGCGACGTCGGCGGCTGGTTCGCGCTCGACCCCGCCACGCTGGAGCGATCCTCCCGCCCGAACGTGACGACGAAGGCGCCGGCGCAGCTCGGCCCCATGCCGCGGCCCGACGCGAACACCGGGCGGCTCGTCTGCTACCGCGTCGAGCCCGGCCTCCGCGACACGGTCGTCGTCGAGGAGCGCGACGCCACGATGGCGGTGGTCTCGACCGCGCGCCACGCGCTCCCCGCCGCGGGGCACGCCCTGCACGACGCGGTGGCGACGGAGCGGCACCTCGTCGTCCAGTCCTTCGGGAAGGTGTCGGTGCCGACGCTCCTCTGGGGCGCCGCGTCGGTGGTCGACGCGATCGGGATGGACGGGGCGATCTACGTGGTGCCGCGTGGTCCGTCGGGGCGCGTCCACCGGATCGAGGTCCCGCCCGGCCAGCACGGGTTCCACCTCTTCAACGCCTACGAGCGCGACGGCGTGGTCGTGGTGGACGCGGTGGTCTACGAGGGCCGCGTCGACTTCCGCGTGCTCTACCCCCCGGGCTTCCCCGACGTCCCGCCCCCGGGCGAGGCGCGCGGGCCCTTCCCCACGCGCTTCACCCTCGACCTCGCCACGGGCAGGAGCGAGGCGCGCCGCCTCGCGTGCCCGCCCGTCGAGGCGCCGGAGGTCGACGGCCGCTTCCACGGCCGACCGCACCGCTGGGGGTTCGGCCCGACCCCCGCCGACGCCGGCGACGAGCCCACGCGCAGCGGCTACCCCTGGTTCCACGGGGTCGCGCGGGTCGACTTCGAGGGCGACGCGCACGCGACGTGGTCGGCAGGCCCGCGCGTGTTCTGCTCGCCCCCCGCGTTCGCGCCCCGGGGCGACGCCGAGGGCGACGGCTGGCTGCTCACGTGGCTGCTCGACTGCGAGCGCGGGCGCACCGGCGTGGCGGTGCTCGACGCGACAGACGTGGCGCGCGGGCCGGTCGCAGCGCGGTGGCTGACGCGGGCGTTGCCCGGGGTTTCGCACGTGTCGTGGGCCCCGGCGGCGGCGACCGGGGGCGCGATCCACACGGGCAGGTAGGCCGCGAGCGGCGCCGCGGGGTCGCTCGCCAGGCGGGGCGCCGACCGACGGCGAGCCGAGAGTGTCTCGACGTCCGTCTCGTCACCGGAGCGATCGCCCGCCTCACCGCGTCCGCTGGGTCGGCGCGCGTGTAGCGCGGGACGGCGGCGCAGGCGGAGTCACTCGCCCAGGATCACCTGGACGAGCCCCTCGTCGTCCGCGCCCGTCGTCGCCAGGACCGCGTCGCCGAGGCTGTCCCCGTCGAGGTCGCCGACCCAGCCGGCCTCGCGAATGGCAATCGGCTCGGGCGAGGTCCAGCGCTGGCCGACGGCGAGCACGCACCGTTCGGTGTCGTGGCCGGGCAGCGCGTCGAGCGGCCCGCGGAGCACCGTCGGTCCCGAGCCGTCGCCCGTGAGGAGGAGGTCGGCGACGCCGTCGCCGTCGAAGTCGGCGACGCCCGCGGGGGCGAAGTCCACACCGAAGCGGGACAGCCCCGTGCGCGTCCACGCCAGCCCTTCGTACAGGCCCGTCTCGGAGGACACGGCGAGCGCGACCACGTCGTCCGCGCCGTCCCCATCGACATCGGCGACGATCGGGCCCCCGAACTCGACGGCAACGCCGTCCGCCTCCACGATGGCCCACGACGTGAGGAGCAGGTCGTCCGGCACCGTGAGCCCGGCGATCGTGAGCTCGGCGCCGTCGCAGGAGTCCGCCGCCTCCTGGATCTCGGAGAGAAGGACCTCGGCGAGCCCGTTGCCGTCGAAGTCGCCGGCGGTCGCGTGCGCGGTGGTCCACGTCGGGTCCCCGAAGTCGTCGTCTTGCGTGAAGGGACCGAGCTTCAGCCAGGCGACGCCGTCGCCGTTCGCGAGCAGGTCGAGCGCGCCGTCGCCGTCGAAGTCGCCGGCGGCGAGCGCGCGCCCCGCGCCGGCGGTGCCCTTGATCTCGAGGTGGGGGGTGCCCCAGCCCACGGGCTCGCCGACCGGGCCGGGGATGATCACGACCTGCCCGTCGCCGCCGTCGCTGCCGGGCAGCCCGATCGCGAGGTCGGCGACGCCGTCGTCGGTGAGGTCGGCCACGAGCGGGTGAACGGCGCGGCCGTCGTCCGGTTGGGTCCACACGTCGGTCGCGGTGGCCCAGCCGTCGCCGTCGAGGCGCGTCACGGTCCAGTTCGTCCCCACGTAGACCTGCGGGACGCCGGTACCCGCGACGTCGCCCACCGTGATCGCGACAGGGCCGTGCGGGACGGCGATCGGCGCCCCGATCGCGCGCTCGGCGTCGGCATCCACCTCGATGTCGCAGACCGGGTCCGACCTCGAGGAGCAGGGCCCCTCGACGGCAGGCTTCGGGTCCGGTGCGCAGGCCGGCAGGGCGAGGAGAGCGCAGCAGGCGAGACGCACAGGGGGATCGTAGCGCCGGCGGCGCGGTCGTGGAGGCACCCCCTGCTCGGAAGGTCCCCCTTCCGTGACCGCCCAGCGGTCGTGGAGGCACCCCCTGCTCGGAAGGTCCCCCTTCCGTGACCGCCCAGGGGCAGGGAAGGGCCCGTTCGAGCGCAATCCTCTTGGCCTCACCGCGCCGGGATCGTCACCGGGAAGGCGGCGATGCGCGCCGGCGCAGCCGCGCCGTCGAGCTGGTGCCAGAACTCGACCGTCCCGGAGAACGCGGGGCCGGCGGGCACCGGGAAACGGCCCTGCAGGTAGAACAGGTGCTTCGGGTCCTTCGACGAGCCCAGCACCTCGCGCGTGCCCGCGGCGACCGCCGCCTCTTCCCAGGGCTGGAGCAGCTCGCCGTCGAGCACCCGCGCCCAGGTGACGCCCGGGCCGGGCACGTGCAGCCACGCGCGGACGTCCAGCTCGCCCGGGGCCGGCGACGCGAGCGTCACCGTCGGCTCCCCCGACTTCGCGGCGCGTCCGGGGAGGAGGTTCGACGAGAACCCGCTCGCCTCGATGGTGGCGGCCTCGGCGGCGATGCGCCCCATCAGGTTCGGCAGGGTCCCGAGCACCTCGCTCGTGCGCGGGAGCGCGCTCACCGTCGCGCGCGGGCCCGCCTCGAACACCTGCAGCGTCGCGCCGGGGTCGCCCCACTCCCACGCGGCGGCGCGCCAGTCGGGGTTGCCGACGTACTTGAGCTCGGAGACGGACAGCGTCGTGGACGACGCGGGCGCCCGCCCGACCACCGGCGACGTCGCCCACACCGAGGTCGGCGCCCACGGGCGCAAGACGATGGCCGCGCGCCACACCTCCTGCGCCGAGGCGTGGTACCCCCGCAACGGCACCGTCCACTCCTTGCCGTCCGCGACCCGCTGGTACGCGACGCGTCCCCCGTCCCAGTCGACCACGCGCCAGCGCGGGTCCGCCGCCAGCTGCAGCGCGAGCGCCTTCGGGGCGGCCGCGGCCTGGGCGAGCCCGCGGACGTCCGGCCCGTTGATCTTCGTGACCATCGCCACGCGCGACGGCACGTCGACCGCCGGCACCTGCAGCTGCGTCTCGTAGGGCGAGGGCACCACCTCCGCCGGCAGCGGCGTGGGGACCACCGGGGGACGGTAGGTGTCCTGGGCGAGCGCGAGGAGCGCGAGGAAGAGGAGGCGCATCCGGCGGATGCTCGGGTGTCCGCCGGAGCGTGTCAATCCCCGAGCGCCGGCCGCCTGTAATGGACGCCCGGCGCCTGCGTCCGCGGTCGCAGCCCGCATTACGAGGAGGCCCCATGCAGAACAACGACGTCGTCGCGACCCTCGTGGAGAACCACCGCGTGTTCCTCGCGTTCCTCGAGCGCCGCGTGGGCGACCGCGCCGTCGCCGAGGACATCCTCCAGGCCGCCTTCGCGAAGGGCATCGAGCGCCTCGACACGCTGCGCGACGGCGAGTCGGCCACCGCCTGGTTCTACCGCTCGCTGCGCAACGCGGTGGTCGACCACTGGCGGCGAAACGGCGCCCGCGCCCGCGCGGTGGAGGCCTACGGCGCCGAGCTCGACGAGGGCGACGCCGAGACCGAGCGCGAGGTGTGCCGGTGCGTGCGCCGCCTCGCCGGCACGCTCAAGCCCGAGTACGCCGAGGCGCTGCGCCGGATCGAGCTCGACGACGTCGCCGTGAAGGACTTCGCCGCCGAGGCCGGCATCAGCGCGGGGAACGCGGCGGTGCGCGTGTTCCGGGCGCGCGAGGCGCTGCGGAAGCAGGTGGCCGCGTCGTGCGGCACCTGCGCCGAGCACGGGTGCGTCGACTGCACGTGCGCGCGTCACTCGCCCGCGGGCGAGGCGGGCCGTTAGGTCCCCCGGCCGAAGGAGGCATCCATGAGCCGGGTGTTCGACATCAGCGTGGCGTCCGTGTACCCGCACTACGTCGCGAAGGTCGAGAAGAAGGGCCGCACGCGGGCCGAGCTCGACGAGGTCGTCCGCTGGCTCACCGGCTACGACGACGCGGCGCTCGCCGCGCACCTCGCGGCCGGCACCACGTTCCGCGACTTCTTCGCCGGCGCCCGGCTCCACCCCAACGCTTCGCGCATCACCGGGGTGGTCTGCGGCGTGCGCGTCGAGGCGGTCGAGGACCCGCTGATGCAGAAGATCCGCTGGCTCGACAAGCTCGTGGACGAGCTGGCCAAGGGTCGGCCGATGCAGAAGGTGCTGCGCGCCTGACGCGCGTACAATCGCGCCCATGCTCGTGTGGGTCGCCGTCGCCTGTCACCGGCCGGAGGAGGAGGTCGCCCCCGACGAAGTCGACCCCGACGACGTCCCCTTCCTCTACGACGAGGTGCCGCTCACCGGCTTCGTCGACCCGATGGTGGGCACGGAGGGGCCCGGCAACACGCTCCCCGGCGCGCTCGTGCCCCACGGCGTCGTGCGCGCCTCGCCCGACACGTGGGGCGACGAGAGCGCGGTCGACGCGTACCACTACGAGGACGCGCTCCTCGAGGGCTTCTCCCACACGCACCTCGAAGGGCCGGGCGGCTCCGACTACGGCTACAGCCAGATCCTGCTCCTGCCGCAGTCCGGCGATCTGCTCGCCGAGACCGAGGACCGCGTGGTGCCCTTCGACCACGCCAGCGAGATCGCGCGCCCGGGCTACTACGCCGTCACGGCGGGGGACGTCCGCGCCGAGCTCACGGCGACCCCTCACGCGGCGGTCCACCGGTACACGTTCCCGCCGGGCCCGGCGCGCGTGTGGATCGACCTCGGGAGCAGCCTCGGGACGAGCACGGGCGGGTCGCTCGCGATCGGCGCCGACGGCGTGAGCGGGTACGGCGCCTACGTCGTGAGCCCCCTGCTCGCGTCGCTCTTCGAGGACTTCGGCGACACCGCTTCGACGCGGGTCTACACCACGATCACCACGTCGATCGCCCCCACGGAGCAGGGCACGTTCCAGCGCGGCGGCGAGCCCGCGCCCGGCGACGACGGGGTCGAGGGCGCCTGGAGCAGCGGCTGGGTGGGCTGGACCTTCGACGCGGAGACGGTCGTCGAGGTGAAGGTGGGCGTCAGCTACGTCTCCGTGGAGCAGGCGCGCGCGAACCTCGACGACGAGGTCGGCGACGCCGGCTTCGACACGGTCGCGGCGGAGGCCGACGCGGCGTGGAACTCGACGCTCAACCGCGTGGTGATCGACGGCACGGACGACCAGAAGCGCCTGTTCTACACGGCGCTGTACCACGCCGTCTTCGCGCCCTCCGACCACACCGAGGCGGGCGGCGTCTACGCCGTGCATGCCAGCGGCGAGACGCGCGTCCGCGAGGCCGACGGGCTGCGCTTCATGAGCGACGACTGGTGCCAGTGGGACACCTTCCGGACGGTCCACCCGCTGGGCACGCTGATCGAGCCCGAGCTCCGCGACGACGTCGCCCGGAGCGCGCTGGTCGTCCACGAGGAGGGCGGCTGGCTCGACAAGTGCTCGTGGGCGGCCACCGGGTACTCGCGCGTGATGATCGCCAACCCGACGATCCCCATCCTCGCGGACCTCGTCGGCAAGGGGCTCGACCGCTTCGACACCGACCTCGCCTGGGAGGCGATCGACCACAGCTCCACCGCCGAAGCCCCCGACGCCTTCCCCGGCCTGTGCGGGTACACCTCGCTCGGCACCCCGCCCGAGTACCTCTCGCTCGGCTTCGTCCCCTGGGAGTGCGACCCCGGGCAGGCCGCGTCGCTCACGCTCGAGCACGCCGTCGACGACGCCGCGGCCGCGCGCTTCGCCGCCGCGACGGGGCGGGAGGGCGACGCGGAGCGCTACGCGGCGCGCGCGACGAGCTGGCGCAACACCTTCGACACCGACCTCGGGTTCGCCCGCCCCCGTCACGCGGACGGGAGCTGGGTCGAGCCGTACTCGCCGGACGAGGAGGGGTACACGAGCGGCTTCACCGAGTCGACCGGCTGGATCTACAGCTTCCACGTCCAGCACGACGTCCCGGGCCTCGTCGAGGCGATGGGCGGGCGCGACGCGTTCGTCGCGAAGCTCGACCAGTTCTTCGACGAGGGCCACTTCCGCGTCTCGAACGAGCCGAGCTTCCACGTCCCCTGGCTGTACGCCGTCGCGGGCGAGCCGGCGGGCACCCAGCGGCGCGTACGCGAGACGCTCGCCTCGAGCTTCTCCACGACCCCCGGCGGCCTGCCCGGCAACGACGACGCCGGCGCCACGTCCGCGTGGGTGGTGCTCGCGACGATCGGGCTCTACCAGGTCGACCCGAGCAGCCCCGTCTGGACGATCACGACGCCCGCCGTTCCGCGGGCCGAGCTCCGGCTGCACCCCGGCTACTACGACGGCGGCACCTTCGTGATCGAGACCGTCGGCGACCCCGTGACGGAGCCGTACGTCGCGTCGGCCACGCTGGATGGCGCGCCGCTCGACCAGCCCTTCCTGACCCACGACCAGATCACGGGCGGCGGCACCCTGACGCTCACGTTGTCGGCGGAGCCGACGGCGTGGGGAGAGTGACCGGTCGCCGCCGCGCAGTACACTCGCGCGATGCACGCCCTCGTCGTCGCGCGCCGCCTCGCGAGGGGGGCGCCGTGAAGCGCCGCGTGGTGGTGCTCGGGGCCGGGGTGGCGGGCTTGTCGGCCGCGCACGAGCTCACGCGTACGCCCGAGGCGCGCGCGGCGTGGGACGTCACGCTGTTCGAGCGGGGCCACCGCCCGGGCGGGCGCCTCGCCAGCGCGCACCGGCCCGAGGCCTCAGGCCGCAACGAGGAGCACGGCCTCCACGTGTGGTTCGGCTTCTACGAGAACACCTTCCGGTTCGCCGAGGAGGTGTGGGCGGAGTGGCGGCGCCCGGCGAGCTGCCCGTGGGAGACGGTGTGGGACGGGCTCCGGCCGGTGTACACGAGCCAGTACGGCGACCCTCACGGGGAGCGCTACGTCGTGCACCGCGGCCACCACCCCCGCAACGCGCTGCGGCCCGGCGACGGCCCCACCGCGTGGGCGAGCGCGCCGACCGCCTGGATCGACGTGGTCCGCGCGCTGCCGCGGACCCTCGCCTCCTTCCTGGCCGGCGTCGACGCGCCCGTGGCCGACGTGCCCGCCGTGTGGCCGGGTCCCGCGGAGGACGCGGTGATCCGCCGCGCCGAGGCCGCGCTCCTGCCGCTGGGCGAGCGGCTCGCCGCCCTCGCCCGCGCCACGGATCCGGGGCGGCGGGAGGCCCTCGCCGCGCGGATCGAGCGCGGGATCGCCCGCCTCCACGGGCCGCTCGTCCGCGGCGCCGCGCGCCTCGCCGGCGAGAACCCGGGCGCGCGCGAGCTCGTCACGGTCCTCGACGTGGGCCTCGCCCTGCTGCGAGGGCTCCTGAGCCCCCGCCACGGGTTCGTGCGCGACGGCGACCTCGCCCGCGCGAGCGCGTGGGAGTTCCGCGGCTGGCTCGCTCTGCACGGCGCGGACGCGCGCTCGCTGCGCCGCTCCCGCGTGCTCGACGCCCTCTACGACGCCGCGTTCGCCTACCGCGACGGCGACCGGCGCGCGCCGGTGCTCGAGGCCAGCACCGGGGCGCGCGCCTTCCTGCGGGTCCTGTTCACCTACAAGCACGCCCTCGCCTGGCTCCTGTCCGCCGGCGCCACCGAGACGCTCGTGGCCCCGGCCTACGAGGTGCTGCGGGACCGCGGCGTCGGGTTCCGCTGGTTCCACCGCCTCGTCCGCTTGGAGCTCGGCGGCGGGCGCGTCACGCGCCTCGCGTTCGCGCGCGGCGCGCGCCCGAGGCCCGGCTACGAGCCGCTCGTCGAGCGCGACGGCTTCCGCGGCTTCTCCCCCGACCCCGACTGGACCCAGCTCGAGGACGGCGCGGCGCTACGTGCCCGCGGCGTGGATTTCTACTCGCGCTTCGCGCCGCCGGGCGAGGAGATCGAGGTCGTGCTGGAGGTCGGCCGCGACTTCGACGACGTGGTGCTCGCGCTGCCCCTCGGCTGCGTCGTCCCCGACGCGGACGGGCACACGCCCGTGCGTGCCTGGCTCGACGCCGTGCCGGCCGCGGGCGCCTGCGTCGCGCGGCTCCACCTCGTGCCGACCGTGGCCGCGCAGCTCTGGCTCCGGGAGCCCGCGGCGGAGGTGGGGCTCGACGGCCTCGCGATGTGCGGGTGGGCGCCGCCGCTCTCCATCGTGTGCGACATGTCCCCGGTCATCCGCCACGAGGCCTGGCCGACGCCCGCGCCCGGCGGGTGCGCCTACCTCTGCGGCGCCTGGCCGCTCGCCTCCGTCCACGCGCCCTCGACGGACACCGGCGCGCCGGCGCGGGACCTGCGCGCCGTGGAGGCCGTCGTGCGGGCGCAGCTCGACCGCCACCTCCCCGAGCTCCTGCCGGGCGCCACCCTCCACCACGCGCAGGGCGCGGACCCGCTCGCGGCGCAGTACGTCCGCGTGAACGTGCAGCCCTGGGACCTCGCGGACCTCCCCCTCCCCGGCGCGGACGCCGACCGGCTGGGCGCCGCGGACTCGGGCCTCGAGAACCTCGCCCTCGCGGGCGCCTGGGTGCGCTCGCCGGTCAACACGACGAGCGTGGAGGCGGCCGTCGCGAGCGGCGTCGCGGCCGCGCGCGCGTTGGGCGGGCCGAGCCGGCCGGTGTTCGGGGAGGGCTGGCTCGCCGCGCCGCCGGCCCGCCTCGTGTTGCCCGGCCGAGAGCCGGGCGAGGAGGTCGCGTGATCCCGCCCGCCGCGGCCTCGCTCGAGCACCACGCCCGCCCCGGCGAGACCCTGCGGCTCGCCCCCGACACGCTCTGGTTCCTCGCGGAGGGCGAGGTGGTCGTCCACTGCGCGGACCGGCCCGTGGAGGTGTGGCGCGCCCCCCGTCCGCTGGACCTCGCGGGCGCCGTCCGGGGCGCGCCCCACGCGCGCTTCGTGGCCGCGACCCCCGCGCGCGCCGTCGGCGTGCGGCTCACCGAGGCGGACCCGGCGCTGGTGCGCGACGCGCTCGCCCGGGAGGCCTCGGGCCTCTGGGACCGCGTCGCGACGGACGTGCGCCGCGACGACAGCACCTTCCTCGCGTGGGGCGTGCCCGTCCCCGGTCCCTGGCGCTTCGCCGACGTGCGCGGCGTCGTGCTCGCCGTCGACGGCGACCCCGCCCGCGTGCGCGAGAGCCTCCCGCGCGGGGTCCGCCCGTTGTGCGGCGGCCGGTTCCTCCTCGGCCTCACCCGGCTCGCCGGGGCCGCCTCGCGCGACCCCCGCGACACCCGCGCGTTCACCTACCGCGAGATCACGCCCTTCGTGCCCGTGCTGGGGCCCGGGGGGCCCGCGGCGTTCGTGCCCGAGCTCTACGTCGACGCGTGGATGGCGATGGTCCTCGGCCGCGAGATCCACGGCTTCCCCAAACGCACCGGTCGCATCGACGTGCGCGACGACGGCGCGGACCTCGTGATCGACGGCCGCCTCGCGCTGCGCGTCCGCTACACCGTCGGCGAGCCGATCGCCGTCGGGACCGTCGTGGAGGGCCTCGTCGGGCACCTCGCCCCCAGCCGGCGGCTCTCGGCCCTCGCGGGGCGCCTCGCCGAGCGCTGGAACGCGGCCGAGCGGGGGGCGCGCCTCCCGGTGCTGGTCCACAAGCGGATCGGCGACCCGCGCGTCGCCGGCGCGCGCTTCGAGCGGGAGACGCTCGTGCGCGTGCCCTTCCGCTTCGATCCCATCCGCGAGGCGCGCGCGGTCGCGATCACCGCCGCGGAGCTCGACGTGGGGCCGGGCGTCGTACACGGCGTCGTCCGCGCGGCGTGGCGGCTCGACACCGCGTTCGAGTTCGGGGCGGGGACGCCGGCGTGAGCGCCCGCCGGCGCGTGCTCGTGCTCGGCGGCGGCTGCGGGGGCGTCGCCGCGGCGTGGGCGCTCACCCGCACGCCGGAGCGCCGCGCGCGCACCGACGTCACGCTCGTGCAGGCGGGCTGGCGCCTCGGCGGCAAGGGGGCCACCGGCCGCGATCCGGCGCGCGGGCAACGCGTGCTGGAGCACGGCCTGCACCTCTGGCTCGGCTGGTACCGGAGCGCGTTCGCCTTCCTCCGCGACGTGTACGAGGCGCGCGAGGAGGCCCGGGGGCTGCTCCGCTCGCTCGACACCGCTTTCTCGTCGCTGCACGACACCGTGCTCCGCGGCGGCGACGACGACGCGCCCGAGTACTGGCGCCTGTCGCTCCCGCCGACGCCCGGCCGCCCCTGGGACGACGACGACGCCCCGCTCGACTGGGCCGCGCTCCTCGCCGCCTGGGCGCGCCGCCTCCCCGCCGCGCTCGCGCCGCTGCGGGGCGACCCGGGCTGGACGGCGGGCCGCCTCGCGGCGGTGGGCGGCCTCGTCGGGGCCGTCGCGCGGGGGGCCGCCCGCGAGATCGTGGGCCGCCCGGACGCGTGGGAGCGCCTCGACGAGGAGGACCTGCGCGCGTGGCTCGCCCGCCACGGCGCGACGCCCGCGCAGGCGGATCTGCCCCTCGTGCGGGCGCTCTACGACCTCGGCTTCGCCTACCCGGACGGGCGCCCGGGGGGCGGGCGAGGCGCGATGGCCGCGGGCGCGGGGCTCAAGGCCCTGCTCCGGACCGTCGCGTCCTACCGCGGCGCCCCGTTCTGGCGGATGAACGCGGGTATGGGCGACACCGTGTTCGCGCCCGCGTACCGCGTGCTCCGCGAGCGCGGCGTCCGCTTCCGCTTCTTCCACCGGCTCGACCGGCTCGGCGTCCGCGGGGGGGCGGTGGACGAGGTGGAGCTCGGCGTGCAGGCCGACGCGCCCGACTACGAGCCCCTCGTGCGCGTCGGCGAGCTGGACGCGTGGCCCGATCGGCCCCGCTTCGACCGGCTGCACGCCTTCGCCGACGGCGACCCGGAGGCCGACGACGGCCCCTCGCTCGGGCGCGTCACGCTGCGCCGGGGCGAGGACTTCGACGACGTCGTGCTCGCCGTCCCCTCGACCGCCCACCGCCGCGTCGCCGCCGCGCTGATGGACGCGAACCCGCGCTACCGCGCGATGGTCGAGCACACCTGCGCGGTGCCGACGGTGGCGGCGCAGCTGTGGCTCGCCCGGGGCACCGGCGAGCTCGGGTGGCCCGGCACGCCGCCGGTCTGCACGGGCCTGCCGGGTCTGTTCCGGACCTGGGCCGACATGAGCGGGATCGCCGACGCGGAGGCACACGCCGAGCGCCCGGGCGGGATCGCGTACCTGTGCGGCGTCGCGCCCCCCGCGCTGTTCGGCGCGACCGACCGCGCGGCGGCGAGCGCCTGGGTGGCCGACCGCCTGCGCGACGAGGCGGCGGTGTCGCTCGGGCCCGTGTGGCCGTTCGCCCGCCGGGGCGAAAGGCTCGACGACGGGGTGTTGTCCGCGCCCCCCGGCGCCGACCCCTGGCGCGAGCAGTACGCGCGTGCCAACGTCGCGGCGTGGGAGCGCTACGTCCTCACGCTGCCCGGCTCGACGAAGCACCGGCTCGGGCCCGGCGAGAGCGGCTTCGTGAACCTCGTGCTCGCGGGGGACTGGACGCGGACCGCGGTGAACGGCGGGTGCGTGGAGGCGGCGGTCACGTCGGGCGTGGAGGCCGCGGACGTGCTGCTCGCGCGCGGCTGACGCGGCCGGCCTACTCCAGCTCGCTCCGCTGGATCTCCCACTCCGCCACCTTTTCGCCCCCCTCCTCGCGGATGGTGATCTCGAGCCTCGGATCGGCGCGCGTGGTGTCCACGTCGACGAGCACGAAGTTGTTGCCGCCGTTGTAGCAGTCCACGACCTCGGCGCCGGACGGACAACGCGGGTGGTTGGCGTTGGACATGCCCGACGCCGTCAGCTCGGGGAGGTCGTAGGCCCCGTCGCGCTCGAGCCAGCGGAACTCGCTGCGGTGCTTGTCCCCGGAGACGAGCACCACTCCCTGGACGTCCTGCTCGGCGAGGAAGTCGAAGAGCACCTCGCGCTCGCTGGGGAACGACGCCCAGGAGTCCTCGCTGCCGTTCAGGGTCCACTGGCTCCCGTGGATCACGAGCTTGAACGTGGCCGTGGATGCCACGAGCTCGTCCATGAGCCACGCGAGCTGGGCGTCGCCGAGCATGGAGCCGTCCACGCCGCGGTAGTAGCGGCCGTCGAGGAGGAAGAGGTCGACGTCCCCCCAGGTCGCCTTCGCGAAGATGCCGGGGGTGTCCCGCAGGCCGTGGAGCTCATGGCCCCAGTACTCCGCGAAGGCACGCGCGGCCTCGTCGCGGCCGGCGTCGCGGCCGTCCGAGTTGTTGCCGACGAAGTCGTGGTCGTCCCAGGTGGCGAGCACGGGGACGTGGGCGACGAGATCGGCGCGCTCGGGCACCGCGAGGACCCCGCGGTAGGCGGCCCGCAGCGCCGGGAGCTTCGCGGTGTTGCCGTAGTGGTTGTCGCCGCCGAACACGAAGAGGTCGGGGTCGGCGTCGCGGATGGCCGCGAAGATCGGCTGGTCGTCGAGGCGCGTGCAGGAGCCGAGCCCGAGCCGCCACGCCCCCGACGCGCCGGGCTCCGGCGTGGTCGCGAGGGTGCCGGTCGCCACGGGCTCGCCGTCGATCTCGACCCGGTACGCGTAGCGCCGCCCCGGCTCCAGACACCCCACCTCGACCACGGCGGTGAAGTCGCCCTCGGGCGCGGGGCGCGCCCAGCCGGCGATGCGCCCCGCGGACGCGTCGTCGCCCTCGGCGACGCGCACGGCCACGTCGCGCGACGCGTCGAGGCGCACCCAGACACGCGCGGTGGTCGGGCCGTCCGGGGCGACCATCGGCCCCTCCAGCAACGGGGAGCCCGCGCAGGTCCCGCAGTCCTGATGGAGCCCTTCGGGGTCGGTCCACTCGAGGACCTCGCCGTCGCCGTCGCCGATGCGCACGCCGGGGTCGTCCTCGCAGTACACGGGATCGCCGTCGAAGCGCATCGCGAGGCACGCCGGCGACCAGCGGTTGGTCCCCGTCCCCTGCACGATCCGCACGCGGTCCACGTCCGCGCGGGTCAGCCCCTGGACGTCGACGTGAAAGACGTCGAGCGCGCCGGTCTCGAAGTCGTCGACCCCCTCGTTGTCGAGCGGGAAACAGGCCGTCTCCGTGAGGCACAGCGACAGCTCGTCGTCGTCGGTGCCGTCGTTCGTCTCGCCCCCGGTGCGCACGAACAGCGTGAGCGTGCCGATCTCGTCGGGGTACACCGCCGCCTCTGGCGCCGCCGCGTCCACGGTGCAGGGATCCACGGGAGGTGCGGTGTCGCCCGTGGGGTCGGGCGCGCCGGTGTCGGCGGGCACGCCCGCGACGCGCAGCCGACCGTCGCCGTCGCCGCAGGAGAGGGCGACGAGGACGACGGCGAGCCGCGGACCGGGAGGCACGCCGGCGATCGTACACCAGGGGTGCGGGGCGCCTGCGCCGGCCCCTACCGCGTCGCGCTCCGGGCGATGACCTCGAGGCACCGGGCGAGCGCCCCGGTCCGCTCCTGCGTGGAGCAGGTGACCATCCAGTCGGCGCCGTGGCCGTCGACGATCCGGCGCACGTCGACGCCGGGGAGCGTCAGGACCGCGGTGGCTGCGCCGGTTGCGCCCGGGATGGCGACCGGCTCTCGACCCGTCAGCCCCGCTGGGTACGCCAGTCCGGGGTCGGCGAGCACGGTCGCACCCTGCACCCCGTGCTCCGAGCCTCGCGCCCAGGTCACGGCCACGCCGGCGCAGACGACGGTCTGGAGACCTCCGGGGAGTGCCTCGGCGGCACATCCTTCGGGGATCGGCGGGTCGGACGCGCGGGCGAGCCCGAGGAGGAGGAACATCGTGTCTCTGGTCGCCCGAGGCTCTACCCGCCGCCTCGGCGACGCGCACGCAGGGTGCGCGGCGTCCTCACTTCGGCCATCCGACGAGAGCGAGCTCGACCCGCCTCACGCCCGCCCCAACACCAAGTCGATCCCCCGCAAGACGAGGTCCAGCTTGGCCGCCGGCACCTTCGCGACCCGCTCGACGAGCACCGCGCGGTCGAGCGCCACGACCTGCGACACGTTCGCCACCGACTCCTTCGGCAGCCCGGAGTCCCGCGGCTCGAGCGGGACGTTGCCCGGCGCTCCCGCCCACTTGACGTTGCTGGTGAGCGGCACGCAGACCACCGTGGAGATCGCGCTGCGGTTGAACGCGTCGCCCTGCACCACGAGCAAGGGGCGGCGGTACTCCGGGCCCGAGCCCATCGGCTCTCCGAAATCCGCCCACCAGACCTCGCCCTGGGCGACCGCTACCACTCGTCGCGCTCCAGCACCCGACGCGCGGCGCGCGCGAGCTCGGGCGCCAGCCGGGAGTCGACCTCGGCGCAGACCGCGTCGAGCTGCGCGGTCACGCGGTCCTCGTCGTGGCGCTCGAGGTACTCGCGAAGCGCGCGCGCGTAGAGCTCGCTGCGGGAGAGCGCCGCGCGCTCGGCGTAGGCGTCTGCCGAGGCGAAGAGGTCGTCAGGGAGCGAGATGGCGGTCTTCATACCAGGAGTATAACGGCCGCGCGGCGCCCGTGAACCCCGCCCAAACTCGGACCGCAGAAACCGAGGTTCGAAGTCGCGCCCCTCGAACGCCCGCTCTGGTGCGAACCGAAGGCGGGCGTTTACCCTGAACCCGAGGGGGTGGTCGAGCGAGCGGATGCTGGCGTTGGAGGGTCAGTTCCTGCCGAAACCCGGCGCCGGAGGGGGGATCCGGCCGCTCGCGCGGGCGGCTGCCTCCGCGCCACCCTCCGACGTCTCCGCCCTGAACCCCTAACGTACCGCTCGCGCGCTTCAGCGGGGCCGATTCGCGGAGAAGGAACGCCGACCCACCTCGACGACCTGCGAGCCCCCGAGATCGAGCACCACCGCTTCCCCCGGCCCCCGGACGCCGTTTCAGCACCCGAGCGATCGGGTGGTCCCCGCGCTCGTGACGCTCTCGGATGCGACCGGGTTCAGCCGTCACGCCCTCTCGCGCTGGCTCAACGGCCGCGCCGAGCCCACGCTGGGGCAGGCGCTCGCGTTCATCGAGGCGGCAACGCACCGGGGGCTCGACTTCGTCGCCTGCTTCGTCGACCCGGAGGAGTCGTTGCCCGTGGAGTGCGTAGCGGTCCTGAACGTCCAGATCTTCCGCTTGTCCTGAGCCATTGCAGCCACGTTCAGGATTATTTAACTTTAGTGAGTGCCCCAGCCGGACCGCACCGCCCTGTTCTCCACCGCCTCGTCCCAGGAGGGCTACTTCACGACCGAGCAGGCCGTCGAGGCGGGCTACTCCAGGCCGCTCCTCGACCACCACCTCCACTCGGGCAGGTTCCGCCGCGTGCGGCGGGGCGTCTACCGCCTCGTGGAGTTTCCTTCAGGGGAGCACGAAGACCTCGTGGTCGCCTGGCTCTGGAGCGGGCGCACGGGCGTGTTCAGCCATGAGACCGCACTCGCGCTCCACGGGCTCTCCGACGCGCTCCCGGCTCGCCACCACCTCACGGTGCCGTCTTCGTGGGCGCGCCGCCGCCTGCGCGTTCCGGAGGGCCTCCGGCTCCACTTCGCGGACGTGGGCGGCGCGGAGACCACCTGGGTCGGTCCCGTCCCGGTGACCGTCGCGGGAAGGACCCTCCGCGACTGCGTCGCCGACCACGTCTCCCCCGACCTCGTGGCCCAGGCCGTCCGTGACGGGCTCGCTCGCGGGCTCTTCACCACCGATGATGTGCCCGCGGGCGCCGGATGAAGCGCGCCTACGCCACGCCCCTCGCGTTCAAGGAGGCCCTCGAGGCTCGCCTGCGCGAACGCGCCGCGCTCGAGGGCCGGGCGATCAACCGTGTCCGACAGCTTCTCGTGATGGAGCGGTACCTCGCCAGGGTCTTCGCCTGCGTGGACTCCGCGGTCCTCAAGGGCGGCATCGTGATGGAGCTGCGGCTCGACCGGGCGCGGGCCACGAAGGATGTGGACCTCCGCCTCGTCGGACGGCCGGAGGAGCTGCTCACGCGGCTCCAGGCGGCCGGCCGCCTGGACCTCGGCGACCACCTCTCCTTCGAGGTCCGCGCCGACCCGACCCACCCGGTCATCGAGGCGGACGGGCTGCGCTACGACGGCCAGCGCTTCCGCGCGGAGGCGCGGCTCGCCGGGCGTCCGTACGGGTCGGTGTTCGGCGTCGACGTCGCCGTCGGCGAGCCCCTGGTCGGACGCCCACAGGAGATCGAGGGGAGCGAGGTGCTCGCGTTCATCGGCGTGCCCGCTCCCCGCTTCCTCGCCTACCCGATCGCCACGCACATCGCCGAGAAGCTCCACGCCTACACCCTCCCGAGGCCACGGCCCAACTCGCGGGTGAAGGACCTGCCGGACATCGCCTTGCTCGCACAGGCGGGGGCCGTCGCCGGCCCGGTGCTGAGCGAGGCCATCGCGTCCACGTTCGCCAACCGCGCGACCCACCCCGTGCCGGCGCTCCTCCCCGACCCGCCGGAAGGCTGGGTGCCCGTCTACGCGCGCATGGCCGCGGAGGAGGGGCTCCCCTGGAGCGATCTCCCCGATCTCGTGTCCGCCGTCCGCGCCTTCCTCGACCCCGTCCTTGCGGGCCAACCGAGGGCCTGGAACCCAGCCCGTTGGCGTTGGGAGGACCGCGAGCGGTGACCGGATTCGAACCGTCCAAACGCTGGTCTGTGGCTCACAAACGCAGGAACGCCCGCCCTTCCTCATTGGAAAAGCGGGCGTTCTAACGATGGTCGGGGTGGCCGAATGCTTATCGAACCTTTTGGCTCGACCCCCAGGGGTGGGGAAGCGAGCGGGTGTTGGCGTTCGAGGCGGCAATCGTCGTTCCCGTCTCTCGAAGCGCGAAGAACGACGTGGCAGAGCCCGTGGCGCGGTAGCACCGGCGGCAGCGGCTCGTCCCCAGGCCAGCAGAACAGGTCCGTGACGGCGTAGGTCGAGGCTATGATGTTGCCCCGTGGTAGCGGTGGGTCAGGACCACCCTTGGCGTTCTAACCGATCTGTTTCTCGTCGACGAGCTGTTGGGCGAAGTCGTTCATGGTCTCCTCGAGAGGGCGGTAGCGCAGCCCGAGCTGCTGGACGCTCTTGCTGTTGTCGGACTTCCAAGGCAGGCCGATGTTCTTGGAGACGAAGGCTCTGCTCATCCCGGCCAAGGGCCCCACCAGCCACAGCAGCCACTTGGGCATGACCCGCTTGGGGAGCTTCAGGTGGCTCCACCTGGGGCGGAGGGCCTCGACCATCATCGGCAAGGTGGCGTCGGTGCCCACGAGGACGTGCCGCCCGTGGGCGTCGGGCAGGAAGCCAGCGCGGAGGTGGGCCTCGGCCAGGTCGCGCACGTCCACCATGCCGAGGCGAAAGTCTGGCATTCCCGCGGCCAAGGTGCCGTCCATTATCTGCTTCATGATGGAGAAGCTCTCGGAATCGGGGTGGATGCGCACGCCCGGCCCCATCACCATCGCCGGGTTGCACACCACGAGCCGCCAACGGTTCTGGGCGCCAGCCAGCTCCCAGGCCGTCCGCTCGGCCAACGTCTTGGACAGGGAGTAGGGACCATGCGTGAGGGTGGAGGTGGTATTCCACACCTCTTCGTCGAACACGCCCCTGGGGGTGTCCTTCAGATCGGTGTTGTCGCCGTAGATGGCTGCGCAGCTGCTGGTGAGCACCACGCGCTCCACAGTGGGAGTGGCCTCGACCTGCGCGAGGACGTTTCGGGTCCCCTCCACCGCTGGGTCGACCAGCTCCTTCTGCGGGTCCTTCACCTTGACGATGAAGGGGGAAGCCACATGGAAGACCACCCGGCAGCCCGCCATGGCCTCGGCGTAGCTGCCCGGCTTCATCAGGTCGGCGGAGAAGAAGCGGATCTTGCCGGGGTTGGCCTCGGCCAGGTCGGTGAGGTACGCGAGCCGGTCGGTCTTGGACGCGTCCCGGACCGCGGCGTGGACGGTGAGCCCGGCCTGGAGCAGGCGTTCCACCAGCCTTCCGGCGACGTAGCCAGTGGCGCCGCTGACGAGGACGGGGGCATCGGTGGGGATGGTGAGCTGAGCGGACACGGCAACCTTCTTGTGGTTCTCACTCTATGAGCCGTCGGAGGTTCACGCACTCGCAGAGTGCGCCAGCCTACTTGCGGATTGCGCCAGGCTGACGAGTGGGGGGGCGTCACCTACGACCGGGACTGGAGCCCCACTTGCATTCGCATGCTCGCCACGAAAGCCTCGTCCTGCTCTGGCGAGTAGCGAGTGGCAAGCAGCTGCCTGGCTCCGTCTCCGGAAATGTACCTGAGCTGATCGGAGTCGTCGGTGACGGCGGTCCAGACGATCTCGGCTACGTCCCCCGGCTCCTGCTGACCCGAGGCGTTGTTGCCGGCCGCTCGAGCGGCCAGGAGGGCACGCACCAGGGGTTGGTACTCCGCGAGCGTCTCGTCGTTGGTGAAGACGAAGGACCGACCACCGAAGTCCGTCCTGACGCCGCCCGGCTCCACGATCTTGACGCGCAGCCCGAGCGCGCGCGCTTCGAAGTGAAGGGCCTCCGACAGACCCTCGACGGCCCACTTCGACCCATGGTACAGAGCGCCGAAAGGGTAGGCCATCCGACCGCCTACCGACGAGATGTTGACGATAGTGCCGTGTTTCTGCTTACGCATGACGGGGAGGACTGCCTGGGTGACCGCGATGAGCCCGAACAGGTTCACCTCGAACTGCTGGCGGATGACATCCATGGGAGTGGCTTCGAGCGCACCGTAGGCGCCGTAGCCGGCGTTGTTGACGACCGCGTCGAGCCCCCCGAAGCGTTCGTGAGCGCTGTCCACAGCCTCGCGGATGGACGAGTGGTCGTTGAGGTCGAGTCGCGAAACCAAGACATTTTCCGCTTGGAGCGCCGCGCCATCCGCGGTGTTGCGCATCGTGGCCGCCACGTTCCACCCTCGCGCTGCGAACAGGCCGGCGGTGGCCTTGCCGATGCCCGAACTGGCACCGGTGATCAGGATCGTCTTGGTCATGGGTCCTCGCGGGGGTCAGGCCGGGTGGGAGTGGCGTGGTCGAAGTATCTACCGCCTCGGCCCGAACTCCTCGCTCGCCAGTTGCGCCAGACTGCATGCGCGATGCGCCAATCGACAGGCCCGTCAGGGCGAGGGACGCGCCCTGCCGCCGTGGTTCGCGCGCCAGACCTCGGGCGTGGAGCTGGTCCATCGGTGGAAGGCGCGGAACAGTGAGTTCGGGTCCTGGAACCCGAGGAGGAAGCTCACTTCAGCGGGACTCATGGCGGTGGACGCAAGGTAGTGGCGCGCCAGGCGCTCCCGCGTGTCGTTGAGCACCTCCACCCACGTCGTCTGCTCGTCAGCAAGCCGTCGCTGGAGAGTGCGGTGGCTCATCGCGAGCTCTCGCGCCATGTCCTCCATGCTGGTGCGACCGCTCGGCAGTAGCTCTAACAGCGCCTGCTCGACCCGCTGTCGCGTGGTCGCCCCGGACTCGGTGTCCGCCATGCGCCTTCGGAGGGACGGCTCGAATGTCGCCCACATCCCGTCGTCGTGGGTGAGGAACGGCCGCGCGGCGTCCTCCCGGGAGAAGATCACGGACGGGAGCGCTGCTTCGCCGAGCGGAACGCCAAACCAGACGTCGTAGGCGCTCGTGTCGGACAGGCCGTGAGGCGCCGCGACCGCGAGCGGACGCACGTGGCGACGGGTCGCTCGCCGGATGAAGGCCACCTGGAACACCAGCTCCGCGAGGCCCATCGTCGACGGCACGTCGGGGCGGTGCTTGGAGCGGAACCCGATGGTGGTGCCGCGGTCGGTGACGTCCACGTCGAGGCGCCAGGCGCCCACGACGCGCTTGAAGTCGGCCAGCCGGCGCGCGGCCGTGTTCATGTCGGGCGAGCACATCGCCGCGAAGAAGGCGGGATCGAAGTGCTCGGTGTTGGCGATCAGCCCGAGCTTCAGGGCCAGCTCGGGCTCGTTCGCCTCCTCGGTGACGATGGCCCACAAGCGATACACGTCGTCGACCGGGATGCGGGTCCCCTCGCCGTCGAACGTGGCGGGAGAAAGGCCGGCGCGCCGCAGGATGGCTCGACGGTCGAGGCCGAGGTCGTGCAGGGCAAGGCGCCATGCCTTGCCGACGTGGACGAGAGGCGGAGATGGTTGGTTCATGGCGTCGTGTGACCTCGTGTATGGTGGGCGCGGCGTGGCCGCACTCGCCGGACGCGCCAAGGCACTCGCGGATGGCGTCACCGGGGCGCGAACGGCGTGCCGCGTGAAATGGCGCCGTGGGCAAGTCATCTGGCGCGAGGAGCCAGTGACCCCGCGAGGCGTCGGTCTTACCATCGCATACCGACCCGGCCGTCAGGGCCGTCACTCGGACTGGTCTGCGAAGGCAGCAGGACACCTATGGTCAGGAGCACCCACGTGCACTTCATCCTTCAAATTCTCGGCATCGCTCCCACGGCCGAGAAGACCGGTCGGGGCTACATCCCTTCCCCGCTCGGTCTCTTCCTCGGCGTGGACAAGAGGAGCGGCTACCAGCCAACGGACTTCGGCGGCAGGAAATACGTCGGCGACAAGAAGGTGCTGGTCCTGTGCACCGAGGAGCGCTACCAGGAAATGACCAGCGGGGTGTTGTTCTCCACGGGCATGAACGTACAGGAGACCACGGTTCCGCTCATGCACCTGACGGCTGCGGGGTTCGACTTCGACGTGGTCACGCCGACTGGGGCGCCCGCGGTCCTCGAGCAGTGGTCCGTTCCGAGAAAGGACGAGGCCGTGCTCGCGTTCCTGGCCGCGCACCAGGCCAAGTTCGACCGCCCGCTGTCCCTGGCGGACCTGATTGCCAGAAGGGTGCTCGATGAGGACTCGCCCTACGTCGCTTTGTTCCTCCCGGGCGGCCATGGCGCCATGGTCGGCTTGCCCGACGACAAGAACGTCGGCGCGCTCATCCGTTGGGTGAAGGACACCGACCGGTACCTCGTGGCCGTGTGCCATGGCCCCGCCGCCCTCCTGGCCACCACGAAAGGCGGAGACGGGCCGCATCCCTACGCTGGGTACGCGCTGTGCGCCTTCCCGGACAGCATCGACCGGCAGTCGCCCGCGATCGGGTACCTGCCTGGGACACTCCCCTGGTTCCAGTGCGAGAGGCTCGAAACGCAGGGCATGCGGGTGGTCAACAGCGGGGCCAAGGGCGAGACCCACGTCGATCGCAAGCTCTACACGGGAGACAGTCCAAAGGCCTGCGACCAGCTCGGCAAGATGATCGCGGAAGCCCTGTTGAGTGACCGCTCCACGACACCGTGAATCCCTCGAACTGGCAACCACCACGTGGCGGGGCAGGGGGACGCGCACAGCTCGATCATCCAGTCGAAGCCAGCTCCAACGCCTGCTTGTACGCCGGTAGGGAGTTCAGCGGCGGGAGACCGTAGGGGTCCCGCAAGGTGCCCCGTCGCTCGAACGCCCCAAGCGGGTGCCGCCTGATGTTCACGCCGACGTTCCGGGCTGCTCCCATCCCGCGGATCACCACCGCCTCGCCGGCGATCCATCCCAGGCCCCGGGCCGGATTCCGGATTCCCCCCCCGGGCGTGTACGCCCGGATGACCGCGGCGGCGCACCTGCCGTGGTCCGGTGTGGCAGCGCCTGGAGAGCCGTGCGCGCGTTCCTGAACCCGGCGCTTGCCGGCGGGGTCGGCCTCCAGGATCCCCCGGGACGGCTGGGGGGGCGCTGCACCCTGATCGGATTCGAACCACGAAATGAAGGTAGAACCTCGCTCGCGGGGGCGGAGCCTTTAGGCCGAAGTTCCTTCAGCCCAACACCGCGCAGACGTAGGCGGCGCCGCAGTCCTCGCACGGTGTCACCCTTCGTCCGGCATGGCTACCGCCGGGGCGTGACCCCGAGGAGTTCGAACGCTCTTGCCTGTAGAGGAGTGGGGTTCGCGAGGATCTCCACGACGGGCGCGCCGGGCGCGGTGCGGACTCGGTTGCGGGTCAGGGTGGCGAGGTCGTCGAGGACACCCCGGAAAGCACGCACGGGCTCGCCCGCGGCGTTGACCTTGTCGGCCACCTTCTTGCGCGCCGACTTCGACCGGACCGCGGGAGCGACGGGGCTGGCGCGCTCGGCCGCCCCCTGCTCGGGGTGCTCGTCGGTGAAGAGCAGGGGGCGCAGGCGCCGCCGCATCTCCCACTCCACGTAGTACGCGAGCATGCAGAGGAGGACGTGCG